>SFFS01000010.1 GCA_004557805.1 Clostridiales bacterium
GCGTGCCACTGGCGCACCTCGCCGCCGGTGAGATACCAGCCGGACGAGAGCGTCGCCACAGGCGCGAAGGAATAGGCGCGCGCCGTGTCGAGATCCTGCGCGGAGAAGGGCATCACGCCGTCCTCCATGGCGGCGGCCGGCGCGAGCGTCGCGCTCTGGCGCGCATCGTGCGTATCATCGCCGTTTCCCATAACGGCAATGAGATAGAACAGCGCGGCGCAGATCACGAACACAACCGCCAGCAGCGCCCAGCGCGCAGCGCGTCCAATCCATTTCACCGGTTCTCTCCTCCGTTATTCCGAAAGCACTTTTTTCAGCGCGGCGCGGACGGCGCCCTTGCCCTGCATCATCTCGGAGAACTTGGCGCGGACGACCGGCGCCATGCCGTTAGCGACGAGGTCATGACCGAACAGCGTCGTATCGGAAAGCAGTTCGTCGGTGAGGCCGCCCGCCATGCGCGCGCGCACCTCGTCCATGCGCGGATCGGGGCTGGGCGTGAAAGCGTTGCCCTCGTCGTCGACGCCGGTGAGATAGCGGAACCACGCCGCCAGCACGAACGGAACGCAGTGCAGTTTGGATTTATCTGCGGTCGCGCCGATGGTGTGGCCGAAGCGGACGGCCAGCTTCTGCGAGGTGTCGGTGGCGATGCGCTGCGGCGTATCGGGCAGGAAGGGGTTGGGCAGGCGGAGCTTGATAACCTCGTCAAGGAACTTCTTGGGCGAGAGCACGCCCGGATCCTGCACGACGGGCAGGCTTTCGACGTATCCGAGCCGGTCGACGAATTCGCTCAGATCATCGTCCGCCATTTCGGCGCTGATCTTGGTGAAGCCCAGCAGGCAGCCGAGAATGGCCAGCGCGGTGTGCAGCGGGTTGAGGCACGTGCCGACCTTCATTTTTTCAACTTTGTCCACCGTTTCCTTGTCGGTGAAGAGGATGCCGGCCTTTTCCAGCGGCGGACGGCCGTTGGGGAAGCTGTCCTCGACGACGAGATACTCGGCCTGTTCGGCGTTGACGAAGCCGGCCGTGACGGTGTGCTTTTCGGTGTGAATGACGCCCATGTCCTCCACGCCGTCCTTTTCGAGCATCGCTTCGATCTGCGCGTCGGGATGCGGCGTGATCTTATCGATCATCGTGTTGGGGAAGGCGACGTTCGCCTTCATCCAGTCGAGGAAGCCCTCGGCCACGGCGCCCTCTTTCGCCATCGCCTCGGCGGCAGGCATCATGGCGGCGTGGAGCTTATCGCCGTTATGGGCGCAGTTGTCCATGCTGACGATGGCCAGCGGGGTCTTGCCCGCGAGGTAACGCTCGCCCAGGAAGGAGACGATCAGGCGCATCATCGGGTTTTCGGGCTTGTAGGCCTTTTCGGTCACGGTGAGGGTGACCATCTGCAGGGACGGGCTGCGGAAGATTTCCTTCATGCGCGCAATGCCCGCTTCATCGGCCTTGACGGCCTCGGCCACGCTGGCCACGACGCGCTTTTCCACCGTGCCGTCAGCGCGCATGATGGCTACGAGGCTGAGGTTATCATACGCGGTATATACGCGGTCGATGATTTCGCCGTCATAGGTTTCGCAGGCGATGATTCCGCGGTCGCACGCGCCCGCGTCGAGCACGCGCTGCATTGCCGAGCAGAGGAACGCGCGGAAGATGTTGCCCGCCCCGAAATGCACCCACATGGGCGCGCTGCGCGTGGCTTCACGCATCGCTTCCACATCGTACTGCGGCAGCTGAATTCCAGCGCGCTCCCATGCGGCGCGATCCTGTATTCCCTTCAAAGAAAGTTTCATAAACTCACTCCTTTTATGAAAAATCAACGGTATTTTGATTATAGCAACCCGCCGCGCAAAGGTCAAACCAAAACGGGGCCGCAAAGCGCCGGTAATTTATAGGGGAAGGCGCGTTTTTTCGCCGCGCAGGGCGCGGCAAAACCCATTGCGAAACGCTCGGGGGAAATGTATAATGGCGCTATCGACAGAAAAGGAGTTTAGCCGTGCGAAACCAGGACGAATACGAATATGAATACGATCCCCGGCGGGACGGACGCGCCCGCCGCGCAGAATACGACGGCCGCCGCCCGTCGCGCAGAAAAAAGCGCCGCCGCTTTCCTTTCTGGACGCTGCCGGTGATTCTGGCGCTGCTGGGCGCGCTGGGCTACGCATACCTGTACGCCCAGGATCAGATGGCCGCCTATGCGCAGTTTCAAAAGACCGTGGCCGCCGTCAGCGGCGAAACGTTCTATCCGGGCGTGCGCATCGATGGAATCGACCTTGGCGGCAAGACGATGCAGGAGGCCCGGCAGCTGCTGGAAAACCACGAGACTGCCGAAATGCAGGGCTTCGAGGTGTTCCTTACCGACGGGCAGCAGACCTGGCGCATCGCGTCCGATACGATGGACCTCGCCTGGAACACCGATATGCTTTTGCAGGAAGCCTACGCGCTTGGCCGCTCCGGCACGCTCGAGGAGCGTTACGCCGCCGTCAAACGGCTCGAGAGCATGGGCGCGTATTATGATTCCGTCTACACCTACGACAAGACACAGGTACGCGAGATGTGCGACGCGCTCGCGGAGCAGTTCTACGTGGAATGCATCGACGCGCGGGTCGTCGCCTTCGATGTGGCAAACCGCTCTTTCGCATTCTCCGACGAACAGACGGGGCGCAGGCTCGACGCCGACGCGCTGTATGAAACGGTGATCGGCCAGCTCGACGCGGGCGCGCAGGGCGTGACCATTCCGCTGCCAATCGAGCAGGTGACGCCCTCCGTAACGCGCGCGCAGCTGGAGTCGAACTACGGCCTTATCACTTCCTTCACCACAAAGACCACCGAGAACAGCAACCGCAACCGCAACATTCAGCTTGCGGCCGAGGCGCTTAACGGGCAGATGCTCGACGCGAACGGCGGCACTATTTCCTTCAACACCTGTACCGGCGAACGCACGAAGGAGAAGGGCTATAAGGAAGCCGCGGCAATCGCGGGCGGCGCGTCGGTGGACGAGGTGGGCGGCGGCGTATGCCAGGTGGCGACGACGCTCTTCAACGCGCTCCTGCGCGCCGATTGCAGCATCGTCAAGCGCTATCCGCACGCATGGCCGGCCAATTACGTGCCGCGCGGCGAGGACGCGACGGTGGACTGGCCGGGCGTCGATCTCGTCATGCGCAACGACGGCGTAGCGCCGCTGTTTATCGCTTCCTGGTATGAGAACCAGCGCGTGACGGTGGAGGTGTACGGCCTGTCGCTGGGCGAGGGCGTGGCGATCGATCTTGCCTCGGAGACGATTTACGTCGATAAGGTCAGGGAAGAGGACACGGTTTATAACTACAACCCTAACCTCAAGGTGGGCGCGATGAACCAGATTAAAAAGGCGCATGAGGGCTACCGCACGCAGACCTATAAAATCTGGTATCAGGACGGGCAGGAGGTGCGCCGCGAGGCGTTCTATACGTCCGATTACCGCAAGATCAATCCGACCTACGAATACAACGACGGACAGGGCGGCCTGCGCTGAAAACGGACATACCTCACCCCTTTGGAGCATACGCTCCAGAGGGGTGATTTTTTGCTTGCATCGATTCCCTGGAGGCTTGTACTGTGGGTGATCGCGGGGCTGTGCGCGCTGTATTTTCTGGGCTGGGAAGCGTTCGGGCCGCCGCGGCGCGCGCGGAATCTGTTGATGAACGGCATTGGCGGACTGGCTGTCGCGGCGGCATGGAACGGCGTGGCGGCAGTGTTCCATGCAGGCCAGCTGGCCGTAACGATCGGCCCGGCGCTGCTGGGAGCGTCGGTGGTTCTGGGAATTCCCGGCGCTGCGCTGGTAGGAGCGCTGCAAAAAATTTTATGACGAGGGCCGCAGGGCGGCCCCCAAAAGCAGCCCTCCCGCCCGCGTTGTCCGGCTTGGCCGCTTCTGAAGGCAAAAAGCGACCCTTCTGCATTTTCGCAGAGGGTCGTTTTGCGGTTTACTGTTTTTTCATCCGCGCCGCCTTGCGGGCTTCCTGACGCGCCGCGCCTTCGGTGAACTCGCGCTTCTGCTCTTCCGTTTCGAGCAGCAGCCCCGGAGCGGGCGCGGGCTTTTCGTTCGCGTCGAGCGCGACCATGAGCGCGTAGGCGACGTTGACCGGCCGCCATTCGCCTCCGAGCGCCTGCGCGTATGTGTCCACGCGCACTTCCAGCGAGCTGCGCCCCACCCACGTCACCCGGCCTTCCAGCTTCACCAGATCGTTGAGATAGGCGGGCGAGAGAAATTCCATATGGTCGATCGCGGCCGTCGTCACTTCGCAGCCGCAGTGGCGGCGCGCCACCACGCCGAACATCACGTCGATCCACTGCAAAAGCGTGCCGCCGAACAGCCGGCCATATCCGTTAATGTGCGAATTCATAACGAACTGCAGCTGCTCGGTATAGGATTCAGAAACGCGTTTTTGCACTTTTTTGTCCGCTTCCATTCAAAGCCCCTCCAATTCGCGTCATTTTACCGTGAATGCGCCCGGCTGTCAATATCTCTTGAAACGCGCGCCCCGGCATGGTATGCTATGGTTATGAGCAATCAATTTTACGGCGTGATCGCCTATGCGATGCGATACTGGTTTCTGGCCCTGACGCTGACCGCGCTGTGCGCGTTGGTCGGCTGGATGCGCCGCGCGGCCGTAATACGCCGCCGCAGGCTCGCAGGCCTGCCCGACGCGGGGATGATCGGCGAATGGGCGCTGCTCGACGCTTCCGGCGAGACGGCAGCGCTGCTGCCCGCCCCGGCCGACGGGCTGATCGGCGGCGACCGCCATTGCGACGTGCGCGTGGAGGGTATGCCGCGGTTCGCCGCGCGCTACGCGCTGGAAAAGGACGGCCTGCACCTGCGGCCGTTCGCGCCGGGCAAAATTGCGGTAGACGGGCAGCCCGTGCAGCGCAAGGCCGTCCTGCGCCATGGAGCCACGCTTTCATGCGGCGGCTATACGCTGCAGCTGCGCCTGTTCGCGGGCGTGCTGCTGAAGGGAGAAACCCCCGCGCCTGCGGCCGGCGGGGAAGCGTCCTGCTGAAATGGCGAAAAACAGAAACAGAAAAAAAAGACGAAATCCCGCGTGTCCGCGCAGAAAACAGCCGCTGCGCGCCGTGCTTGCGGCCAGCCTGCTGTTTCAGGCGTCGGCCTGTCTGCTGCTGGCGTTCAAAGGCGAAGGGATTGACTGGACGGCGGTGGCGCTTGCGTTTTCGCTGCCGGCGCTGAGCTGGTTTTTTGCAAAGCCGCTGTGCCGCATGCTGCGCGCAGATCCGCTGCTGGTCACGGTGACGGATTTTCTCTGCGGGCTTGGAACCGTGCTGCTCTACGCGCTCTCGCCCGCGACGGGACTCAAACACGCGGTGCATTTCGCGCTGGGCGTGGCGGCGTTTTCGCTGTGCGCGCTGGCGGTGCGCAGGATCAAACGCTGGGGCGTGCTGTGCGCCGCGGCGATGCCGGTATGCGCGGCGCTGCTGCTGCTGCCGGTCGCCATCGGTCACGAAATCAACGGCGCGAAGAACTGGATCGGCATTCCCGGGTTCGGCTCGTTCCAGCCGAGCGAACTGGTAAAGATCATGCTGGCGTTCGCGCTCGCGCAGTATTTTTCCACGCTGCGCGGGGTGAAGGGCATGATTCCGGGCCTTGCGTTTGCGGCGGTGTGTCTGGGCGTTCTGATGCTGCAAAAGGATCTGGGAACGGCGCTTCTGTATTATCTGGTGACGCTGCTGCTGTTCTGGGCGGCTTCGTCGAACGTGCCGCTGACGCTGGCGGGGCTTGCGGGCGGCGCGGGCGCGGCTGTGCTGGGCTATAAGCTGTTCGCGCATGTGCGCACGCGCGTGGCCATCTGGCGCAATCCGTGGTCGGACGCGCTGGGCAAGGGGTATCAGATCGTGCAGGCACTGACGGCCATCGCCTCGGGCGGGCTGTTCGGCGTGGGGCTGGGCATGGGCGAGAGCCGCGTTATCCCGGCCTATTCGACGGATTTCATTTTCGCGGTGCTCTGCGAGCAGATGGGCCTTGTGACGGGCGTGCTGGTGCTGGGACTGTATGCGATCGTCATCATCCGCGGCGCGGGCATTTCGCTGAGGGCGCGCTCGCGGTTTGCGGCGCTGCTGGCCATGGCGGCGACGGCGTTTCTGGGGCTGCAGACGTTCGTGATTATCGGCGGGGTCATCAAGCTGATTCCGCTCACGGGCGTGACGCTGCCGTTCCTCAGCGCGGGCGGCACGTCGATGATCAGCTGCATGGGCCTTGTTGGGATTCTCTGCGGCGTAAACGCCGCCACGGAGGACGGACATGATGCGGACGAGCAGATGACAGCGCAAAGCGCGGAGGAAAACAGATGAAAAAGCTTCGCCAGAATCTGCGCGTCGTCACGGCGCTGCTGCTCTCGCTTCTGATTGTGGCGGGAACGTACTGCTTCTATTCTGTGACCACATGCGGCGGCCGCTGGTTCGCCACCTCTACCAACACGCGCCTGGCCAGCCAGAAAAAGCAGGTCGTCGCCGGAGATATCGCCGACCGCACCGGCCTGGTGCTGGCCTGCACTGTCGACGGCAAGCGCACCTATCCGCGCTATACGGGGCTGCGTAAGGCCGTCGCGCACGTGGTGGGCGATAACCGCGGCTTCGTTTCGCACGGCGCGGAGACGTTTATGGCCAGCTATCTGCTCGGCTTCAAGGCTTCGGCAACCGAGCGCGCGAAACAGCTTTTTTCCGGCGGCGAAACGCGCGGCGACGATATCGCCCTCACCATCGACGCGGAGCTGTGCGCTTATGCGTCCAGCCTGATTACGCCGTTCGTGGGCGGCGCGGTGGTGGTTATCAACTATAAAACGGGCGAAATTCTCTGCTCGACCTCCTGGCCAAGCTTCGATCCGCGCAATATGACCGCCGCGCTGAACGCTTCCAGCGGCGAGGCGTCGCTGCTCAACCGCGCCACGCAGGGCATGTATTCGCCCGGCTCGACGTTTAAAATCGTCACCATGGCTTCGGCGCTGAGCAATTTTTCCGACGCGCAGACGCGCCTGTTCAACTGCACCGGCCGGCTCGACGTTGTAAACACCACCGTCACCGAAGCGGGCGGCGCGGTACACGGGCAGAACACGCTGCAAACGGCGTTCGCCAAGAGTTGCAATTCCGCGTTTTCCACGCTGGCGATGGAGCTGGGCGCTTCGCGCCTTCGCTGGACCGCCAGCGATTTCGGGTTTAACGAAAACTTCCTGTTTTCGGATCTGATCGTTTACAACTCCGTTTTCCCATCCGGCCGCCTTTCGAAAGACCAGCTGGCGTGGAACGGCATCGGACAGGGCACGGTGCAGGTAACGCCGCTGCATATGGCGATGATCGCCGGAGCCATCGGAAACGGCGGCAACATGATGGAACCGCGGCTGCTGCTCTCGGCCACGGGCGCGCAGGGCAATGTGCGCGCGCTGCCCGGCGCGCGCGTATACAAACGCTGCTGCAATGAAACGGTCGCCGCAGCGGTGAAGGACGCGATGATCGAATGCGTGCAGTCGGGCACGGGCAAGCAGGCGCAGATCAAGGGCTATACCGTTGCCGGAAAGACCGGAAGCGCCGAAACCTCCGACAACAAATCCGTGCGCACCGACGCGTGGTTCGCCGGGTTTGTCGACGATCCGGAGCATCCGCTCGCCATCGCCGTCGTGCTTGAAAAAGGCGGTTCCGGCGGAACCGTGGCCGCGCCCATCGCGCAGCGGGTGCTGAACAGGGCGATCAAGATGGGCTATTGATTGGATGTAATTTATCGTCACAGCCGTAAAAACCGCCGCATTCTCCCTTTTCCCTTGCGAAAAACTCTTCTCAAAAAAATCTGTAAATCCTGAAACCCCATATGGCTTTCTTGGAGGGGAGCGCGAGGGGGTCCTTCTTTCCCCCGAAAGAAGGGCCCCTCGCAAAATCATCTCTCACAAATTCCTTACTCAATCGCCTCGATCAGCCGCTTCACGTTCTCCTCCGTCGTGGCCCAGCTGGTACACACGCGCACGGCGGTGTGCTTTTCGTCGGTCTTTTCCCAGAAGGAGAGGACGAACCGCTCTTTGAGGCGTTCGTACACCTCGTCCGGCAGGATGGGGAACTGCTGGTTCGTCCAGGAGTCGTACAGGAGCGGCCAGCCCTTTTTTTCAAACGCCGCGCGCAGCCGAAGCGCCAGATCGACGGCATGCCGCGAAATTTCGAAATAGAGATGATCCGTAAAAAGCGTATCGAATTGCAGGCCCAGCAGCCGCCCCTTGGCCAGCATGCCGCCGCGCTGCTTGATGTGATAACGGAAATCGCGCTGCAATTCCGCATCGCAGATCACGACCGCCTCGCCGAACAACGCGCCCACCTTGGTTCCGCCGATGTAAAACACGTCGCACAGCGCGGCGTAATCGGCCAGCGTCAGGTCGTTCTTGGGCGACGCAAGACCATAGCCCATGCGCGCGCCGTCGACAAACAGCTTCAGACCGCATTCGCGGCAGACGGCGGAAATTGCGCTCAGCTCAGCCTTGCCGTACAGCGTGCCGTTCTCGGTAGGGTTGGAAATATAAACCATCGCGGGCTGCGCCATATGCTCGTGCGTCGCATCGTTCCAGTGCGCGTCATAGCAGGCGCGCACCTGCGCGGCGGTGATTTTGCCGTCTGCCGAAGGCAGCGTAATCACCTTATGCCCCGTCGCCTCCACCGCGCCGGTTTCATGCACGGCAATATGTCCGCTGACGGCCGCGATCACGCCCTGATGGGCGCGAAGCGCCGCAGAGATCACCGTAAAGTTCGCCTGCGTGCCGCCGACGAGGAAATGCACCTGAGCCCGCTCGTTTCCGCACAGCGCGAGAATGCGCCTGCGCGCGCTTTCGCAGTATTCGTCCTCGCCGTATCCGACGGTCTGCTCGAAGTTCGTATCGTTCAGGCGGCGCATAATTTCCGGATGCGCGCCCTCGGTGTAGTCGCAGTTAAAGTAGATCACAGGTGTCCCTCCAGAATTGTGGGAATGATATTGCTGTGGTAGAGCGCGCTGCCGATCTTCGACGCCTCAACCATCTCCTTGAAGCCGTCGAACGGCAGCACGGTCATTACAACCGGAACGAGCGCAAAGAACACAAACACAATAAACACGCCGCGCACAATACCAAACGCGCCGCCGATGAGCGCGTCGAGATGCCGCAGCGCCGGCAGGCGGAAGATATAGCCGATCAGCCCCGTGACCAGCGAAAGCGCCACATACGCGGCCAGAAACACCAGCACATAGCTCAGCACGGAAATGATGGCCGTGACGATGGTCTGATTGATGTAATCGGCCACCGTCGTGCCGCCGGTCGAAGAAAAGACCTGCGAGAGAATGTTGTTTTGCAGAAGCGAGCCGAACGGCTCCGGCAGCTTCACGCGCGAGATTACTTCCGACAGGCTGTTCGTATCGATGCCCGCTACGCTCATCTGCGACAGCTCCAGATCGCCCAGGCGCGAGGAAGCGTCCGTATAGTGAACGAGCGTATTGACGATGGTCTGATTGTTGCAGATCGCGTTGGACAGCTTCGGCCCGAGCGTATATGCCCCGAACATGGAGCCGAACACGCTGGCAAGCCCCAGCAGGGTGGTAATAAAGCCGCGATACATGCCGAAAAGCAGGCTGATGGCGACGATGCCGAGAATTACATAATCAACCGCGTTCACCGGATCCCCCCTCGTTGTATGGATTTTATCCGCGCAGGGCGCGGATTATTTGCCCGGCAGTTTCATGATGAACACATCGTTGCCCGAGGCGAACACGGCACGGCCGCCGTCGAGCATGCAGTAGAACCGCGTCAGGCGCAGGTTCAGATAATGCGTGCTGAACGTTTTCCCGCCGTACGGGCAGTAATAGATGACGTTCTCGCCAAAGCCGTACACGCCGTTGGAACTCAGGCCGCAGGCAAAGCACGGCGAGAGCAGGCGCAGGCTGCGCGAGGTGTAGTTGGTGACCAGGCGCAGTTCGGAAAACAGCGAGGATTCGCCCGAATCCGGCATGGGCTTAAACAGCGCGTAGGTGCTGCGTCCCGAAGCGCGCACGCTGTCGAGCAGCCAGCCGTAAACCAGCACCGAACCGATATCCTGCTGTTCGACGCACTTGTAATTATAGCACGTAATCGTGCTGGTATCCACCAGCATGAGGTTGTTGTTGTGCGAGTAGACGCGATAGACCACCTGATCGCTCAGCTCCAGCGCGCCGGTAGACATACGCCCCGGCTCGTAGGTGGCGAGGTTCGTGATGGGGGCGTTGCCCGCCACGTCGAGGCTGAGCACCCACATCAGCGAATCGTTCGTGGAGAAGAAGCCCGCGTCCATCACATACAGATCGCTCAGCGTCAGCTGCTCGGCCTGTACGCCGTTATGATCCATGACCACGAGCGTCGATTCCGTATCGGACGCACCCTTGAGCGCGACGGCGATATAACTCTGCCCGATCGCGCCGAAAAGCACGTCCGAGGTCATGCGGTCGTTGAAGGTACACACGCCGTTTTTGTTGAGCACATACACCTGCTGGCCGGCCCAGGCGATTACTCCGCCGCCGCCCACGCGGTAATCCGCGCCTGCGCCAAGGGTGAAGTGCCAGCGGCTCTTGCCGTTCGGCGCGACGCAGTAGAGCGTCATGTCGTCGTAATACAGCACGTTCTCGCCCATCGCCTGGATGTTGCTTTCCGTCGAAGCGTGCAGGCGCACGGTGCTCGTATCGCTGCTGAAAAGCGCGCGCACGCCCGTCACGACGCCGAAAATGATCGCCGCAATAATACAAAAAACCAGAACGGTCTTTGCAATCCGTCCGGCCGGGCTTTTTTTGCGCCCGCCGGGAGCGTCCTTCCCGGCGATGCCGCTTTTCACATAAGGATTTCTTCTTGTGCGGGGATTTCTTGTCTGCATAGCTTATTTGCTGCGAATGGCGTGGCGCAGATCTTCCAGAATACTGGCCATCGCCGGGTCCTCGGAAACTTTGTCGCATGCGTGCAGGATGGTGGAATGGTCGCGCTGGAAGGCCGCGCCCAGCTGCGTCAGCGACAGATCGGTCATCTCTCGCGCGAGGAACATGGCCACCTGGCGGGGGATTACAATTTCGCGGCTTCGCCGCTTGGCGGTCAGCTCCGCGGCGGAAATTCCATAGTAATCCGCAACGGCCTGCTTGATCGCATCGCAGGTGATCCGCTTGGGGTCCTTCACGGCCAGAATATCGCGCAGCGCTTCTTCCGCCACCTCGCGCGTGACGGGGCTGCCCTTGAGATCGGCGAACGCGACCACGCGGGTCAGGCTGCCTTCCAGTTCACGGATGTTCGATTCGATGCGTCCGGCGATCAGCTCCAGCACGTCGTCGCCGACCTGCAGGTTTTCGCTCAGCGCCTTTTTGCGAAGAATGGCGATTCGCGTTTCAAGATCGGGCCTTTGGATATCGGCCACAAGACCCCATTCAAACCGGGAAACAAGCCGCTCCTCCAGCCGCATGATTTCCTTCGGCGGCTTATCGGACGAGATGACGATCTGCTTGCCCGCCGTGTGCAGGGTGTTGAACGTATGGAAGAACTCCTCCTGCGTGGAGTTGTGGCCGGCGATAAACTGAATGTCGTCCACCATCAGCACATCCACGTTGCGGAAGCGATTGCGGAACTCGGCGTTCTTGTTCTGCTGGATGGCGGTAATCAGCTCGTTGGTGAAGTTTTCGCTGCTGATATACAGCAGCTTTTTATCCGGATAATCCTCACGGATGCGGTGGCCGATGGCGTGCATCAGGTGCGTTTTCCCCAGGCCCACGCCGCCGTAGATGAACAGCGGGTTATACGCCTCGGCCGGGGCTTCTGCCACCGCCAGCGCGGCAGCGCGCGCAAAGCGGTTGGAATTGCCCACCACGAACGTGTCGAACGTATATTTTGGGTTGAGCGAGAAGCCCGCCGTCACCGCGCTCTCCTGCCTGGGGAAGAGCGTCTCAGCCTCCTGCGGCGTTACGAATTCCGCGCGCAGCGATTTGCCCGCCGCCTGCGAAATGGCGCTGGTGATGAGCATCGAATAACGCATCAGGATATGCTTTTTGATGAACTCGCTCGTCGTGTCGATATACAGCATATCGCCCCGCTGCCTGAGCACGTTCAGCGGAGCAATCCACGTATCGAAGGATGGTTCGCTCATTTCATCCCGCAGCAGGCTTAGCGCCTTTTCCCAGATTGCGGTTTCGTTCATGATGAGAGAACCCCCTTTTGTATATGTGCGATGACAAAAATTCTGCCCGGCAGCCGCCACGCCAGCGCCCCGGACAGCGTTGTCATCATAGCAAAAAAACGCGTTTTTTTCAAGGGCGGCCCCGCCCCGAAAACCCCAAAAGAAATTGGGGATAAAATTCGTTTCGAGCGCGAAATGTTGGGTTATCCACGACAGTTATCCACAATTTGTTGCGAAATCGCAAAAAATTATCCACCAAAAGAAAAAGAAAAAAGACATGTTGCTGGCAAAAATTGCATTTTTTTGTGCTGTTTTGCCATATGAATTTGGCGGTGTGGAAAACTCCACACCGCCAAAGGTGGATAACGTTTCTCCTCCGCGTCAGCGCGTAGGCAGCGCGCTGTTCATATCCTGAATAGTATCGTACTGCGCGCGGTTGAAGTGGCCCTTGATGTCGCGCTGCATCTCCAGCGCCTGGCTGATGGGCATGGAGAACATCCGGTTCTGCTTGATACCGATAACCAGATTTTCCTTGCCTTCCAGCAGGAGCTTGACGGCCATATTGCCCGATTCGAACGCGAACACCGCGTCGAACGTGGTCGGGGAATCGCCGCGCTGGGTATAGCCCACGACGGTGGCGCGCACTTCGGCGCGATGGCCGTCGGCATCCTTGCACATATATTTCAGGCAGTCGGCCAGGCGATGCGCCGTCATCGGCTCGCCGGGGAAGCACTGCTTGCCCTGCGCCATGAGCAGACCATAGACGTCGAAATCGGCCATGGATTCATACGCGCCCTCGGCCACGACGATCAGCGCGCTGGAATCGCCCATATCGATGGCTTCCTGCAGACGCCTGGCAACTTCTTCCACGCTCCACGGCACCTCGGGCACCAGACAGACCTCCGCATGGGAGGCGATGGCGGTGCGCAGGGCGATATCGCCGCAGTTGCGGCCCATCACCTCGAGGATATGCGGCCGGTCGTGCGAACGGGACGTAGCGCGAACTTCGCGCGCGCTGCGCAGGCAGACGTTGGTGGCGGTATCGAAGCCGAGCGTCATGTCGGTGTAGGTCAGGTCGTTATCGATCGTGCCGGGGATGCCGATGCACGGCATGCCGAAGCCGCACAGCTTGGAAGCGCCGTTGAAGCTGCCGTCGCCGCCGACGACCACCACGCCCTCCACGCCGATGGCGGTCAGCGTCAGCGCGGCCAGCATCTGGTTGGCGGGATCCTTGAACTCAAGGCAGCGGGCGGTATGCAGATGCGTGCCCGGACGCGCCTGAATATCCAGCTGAGTGTCGAGATCGAGCGAGATCAGGTCCTTCCTGAACACCGGATATTCGGCGACGAAATCGCTGAAATGCTCATAAAGCGCGAACTGGCCGCGATATTTGCGCAGCAGCGGGCGCATATCGGGCAGCGCGACGGACGCGCGCGCGCGCACCGCTTCGAAAATCTGACCGACGAGCGCCTTTTCGGCGGGTTCGGTCACGACCTCGGTCATCTTCGCTTCAAGCGCTTCCATGAGGCGGGATTCGTAGTGAATAATTCCGTTGTAGCCGCGATGGATGCCGATCAGCGGCATTCCAAAATGCGCCGCCGTGCGGGCCACGGCCACGACTGCCGAGTTCATGCCGGGCGCGTCGCCGCCGGACGTCAGGACTGCGATCTTTCGCATACTCAAAACTCCTTCTGGGTCGTTACGAGATTTCAAAAAGATTCTGGTCGAACAGCACCCTGCGCGCCTCCTCGGCCTCTGCGCGCGGCACAAGCAGCTCGTAATAAGCCTCCTGCGCGTCCGCGCTGTGGGAAACGGGACGCAGACGAATCAGAAACCCCTCCGCCGTAAGCCTGTCCCGAAGGAGCTCGGCCGCAGAAAGAGATTTTGTCATGTGAATCACCATCCACATCGCCGGTTTCTCCTTTGCTTCATTCAGCGTTCAGGCACTGTCACCGCGTATTATATCACGCAAAATGGCGCTGCACAAGGAAAATGTCACGCCCTTCACGAGCCAAAACATGGAGATTTGATGATCGTATATGTATTTTTATGGCGGCTCCGCCGCCTTGAGAACAGAGCGCGGGCGCGCCGGTTTCCGCAGCTTGCGCATCGCCGGTACACGGTTCTTCGTTTCTTTGATGGTTCGCCGCCGGAAGGCGAGAGGCCTGTCGCCGCGCTGACTTTCCGCCGGAAGCGCAGGACGCGAAAACGGGCGTGGTGCGCAGCTACACAGCGAAACTAAGCACGGAGCAGGAAAACTCGCTGAAGGTGCTGGACGCGATGGGCCGCACGCTCGACCGCAAAATCAACATCGTGGACAGCATCGACACGGAAGGCGGCAAGGCGAACGCCTATTTCGACCCCAAAACGAACGAATACACCATCGCGCTGGACAGTGTGGGCGAAGCATACCTTCTGGTGGCGGCGCACGAGAACGTACACGACATTGCAGCGAACAACCGCGAAGGCTATGCGAAGATGGAAAGCATCGTGATGGACACGCTGGAATCGCTGGGGCTGGACGAAGAAACGCTGATGGACGTGCAGCGCGCGCTTGCGCCGAACGAGAACGAGGCTTACTGGCGGGAAGAAATCGTGGCGAACACGGTTCCTTCCATCCTGAGCGACGAAGCGACGCTGAAAGAATTCGTACAGAAGATGGCGGGCGCGGATGCGGACACGCGCAGCGCCTTTGTGAAGTTCCTCGACACGATGCGCGACTTCCTGCGCAATGCCTTCGACAAGCTGAAGGTTGAGCTGAGCTGGCAGCAAATGCAGATCATCAGCGAGAACCAGCAGGCCGTTGAGCGGATTCGCGGCGCGTACTTCGAGGCGCTGGACGGGCTGAAGAAAAGAGATGTTTCCGGAACAGGTCTGACGAGTGGGAAAGCGAAGTTCTCGTTGGAAGAACTTGCTAACATTAAGCCTGCAACGCGGCGGGAATCTCTGAACCTTGAAATGACGGACAAACGGAATCTTGCGCGCCTTGCTGCCGAGATTACGGAAGTGCTGGGTGGGGAAATGCCGGAAAGTCAACTTGTCCTGTTTGGCAAAGCGCCGGAGATTCTTGTTGAGTACATGAAGTCCGACAAGCCCCTGTATATGCCTCAGAAGATGGCGCGGAAAGTTATGCTTTCGAAAGAAGAAATAGACGGGAAGCACGAACTTGGGCGCACGGTTCTTGATGAACTTCCCTATCAGCTTTCCAATCCGATGATGATTACCGGAAACACGACAAAACACCAACAACTTAATGACAACAGTATTGTTGTTTGGACGGACTGGAAAACTAAAAAAGACGGCGCATCGATCATTGTTCCGATTCGGATAGATGTTAACGGAACGATGGGCGTTTACAATAACATCAATAGTGTATTTGATGCACACAATAAAGAGTATGTCGCAGACTTGCTGCGCGAAGGGAATGTGCTTTACCGCAGGAATGGCGAAAGCACCGAAATCGAACAGAGCCATCAGCGAAAAGTGCTGAAGGAGAACGATTCCGGTGCTTCCGTCGACAGTATTGTAGCACAATCTGATACGGATGTCAACCCTGAATCTCAGCCGCACTTCTCCATGCAGGACACCGTGGAAGAAACCGACAAGCTGCTCGCCATTCACAACCTGACCGGAAGCAAGTTGAACGGCGTGCTGGAACTTGGCGGCTTCCCCATGCCCTCCATTGCAGTGTTGAAGGCGACGCAGGGGCATGACCGCTACGGCGACGTATCCGTCGTATTCGACAAGGCGACCATTGACCCGAAAGCAAGCACCCGGAAGTACCTTTTTCTCCGCTCATCCAATCCGCCGCTCCATCCACCCGCTCTTTCGCCGGCCGCGCCGCCGTAAAACCGCGCTCTATCCCCCGCCGCGCCTCTGCGCGACCCTTCCGCCGCTCGTTTCCGCTTTCCCTTCGCCTACCGATCCTCCCGCGGCGCGGCCTCTTCACGCGCGTCCAGCGCGTAATAATCCGCAATCCCGTCCGCAATGGCGGCGGCGACGCGCTCGCAGTAGGCGTCCTGCCGCAGGAGCGCCTCCTCCGCGGCGTTGGACAGGAACCCGCATTCCACCAGCACCGACGGGATCCCCAGTGAAAGAATATAGAAATCGCCCGCAGAGGCCGCGCGTTCTTTTTTCGGCGAAAGCGATTCGATCATCGCCGCCTGCACCGTCTCGGCCAGCTGCCGCCCGGCGGGGCAGTCGGCCCGGCAGAATACCTGCGGCCCCGACTGGCTTCTGTCGCGGTATTCGTTCATGTGGATGCTCACCAGCATTTCCGCACCCGCGCCCAGCACCAGCGCCGCGCGGCGTTCCATATCCTGCCGCTTCTTGCGGATGGGCGGGTTTTTATCGCAGAGGGCGTAATCGCCCTCGCGGGTCATCACAACCTGCGCGCCGCGGGCCTCCAGCTCCTTTTGCAGCGCCCTGGCCACGGTAAGGTTATACGCCTTTTCCCACCGGCCGCAGGGCGCGCGCGCGCCGCCGTCATAGCCGCCGTGGCCCGCGTCTACGGCAACGACGCGTCCCGCCAGCGTCTGCTCGACCGGCGCGGCGACAGGCGCTTCTTCGGGCAGCGCAAGGAATCCCACGGACAGGACGAGCGTCAGCGCGCACAGGCTGTGCAGGATGTGCCGGTATGCATGCCGCTTCATATGAAAAAAAGCCCTCCTTTTTCCGCATTTGCGGTCAAGGAAAGCTATGAATCCGGCGGACAGGTCATGCTTCTCCACAGGAACAAACCAAAGTCTGTGGACAAGCCGGTGGACGGTTATCCCGTCGGTTTTCCACATATTCACAGGGTTATCCACAAGCAAAACCGGGGCGTTGGCAGGAGTTTTCCACCTTTTCCACAAGTTTTCAACAATGGTTATCCCCGCCCGTGGAGGAAAATTTCAGGTTGTGGACTAAATGTCAACAAATTATGACGCTATTATAACGATATACGTGCATACACATCCGATTTTTATGAATAGTCCCCGCATCATTCCGCCAGCGACGGAAATCTGCGCGCCAGGCGCGCGCAAGCGCGGCTTCCAAGCCACCCACACAGCACGCCGACCGCCGCGCCGCCGAGCACGTCCGTCGGATAGTGGATATACAGATACAGCCGCGACAGCGCGACGACCGCCGCCAGTACGAGCGCGGCGATTCCCGCTTTTTTTCGCCCGGAGAAGAAAATCGCCGCCGCCCCCGCAAACGAGGCGGCCGAATGGCCCGACGGAAAAGAGAAGTCGGTCGGTTTTCGCACAATCGGCACAATCGCGGGGTTTACATCGTAAGGTCGGATCCTGTGTACAAGCGGCTTGAGCAGAACGTTGCACAAAAGCAGATCGCACACGAGCGCGACGGCCATCGCCACCCCCGCGCGCCGCGTCTTTTTAACGCACAGAAGCGCGACGCACAGCAGAATCCAGAAAATGCCCGCGTCCCCCAGGTGCGTCACAAGCGAAAAAAACGTATCGCCCGCGCCGGTGCGCAGCGTCTGAATCCAATCCAGGATGCGAATTTCAAAAGCGTTCATTGCAGTCTCCTCCGTTCTCTTTCGACAGGGTTCGAATATTTTTTCCGCGCAGCGCGCGGAAAACAGATGCGCGCGGCGCAGCTGCGGCGTGCCGCGGCATTGGGCTGCGAGCCGTTCGCCTGTTAACTGCCGCGATTTTTCCGCGCGGCGCGAAACGTCGATTCCACCATGACGATCATCAAAGCAAAGAAAGCAAGCAGATAGACCGGCAGAAGCGAAAAGGAAACCGCATTGGCGATAAGCCCGAACAGCGGCGGAAAAAAGGTTGAGCCGACATACGCGCTCGCCATCTGAATTCCGATAATCGCCCCCGAGTTCTCCGCGCCGAAGTTGCCCGGCGTAGAATGAATGATGCAGGGATAGATCGGGGCGCAGCCGAAGCCGATGATCAGAAAGGATATGAATGCAGCGACATACGACTCTACAGGGAGAAACAGCGCAAGAATTCCGCAGACAAGAACGCCCGTGCCCAGCCGAATCATGCTGCGGTCTCCCAGTTTATCGGTGATAAAACCGCTGATAAATCTCCCGGCCGTAATGCCGATGTAAAACAGCGCTGCAAACCCGGCGGCGCGTTCGGCCGGAATTCTTTTCACTTCCACAAAATAGGTGCTCGCCCACTGCATGGCGGTAGCCTCTGCGGCGCAGTAGGCGAAAAAGCCGACCAGGAGAAACGGAACGCCCTTGATTCTGAGCGCGCCGGACAACCCGAGGCTTTTTTCCGCTTTTTCGGATTTTGCTCCGTTGATCTTCCATACGGGCAGCGTAACGAGCAGCAGCGCTGCGATGGCAAGCTGAATAAGGCCCACAATCCGATAGCCGCCGTTCCAGGTTCTATTCGCCAGCGCATAGCTCATGATAAACGGACTGACGATTGCGCCGACGCCCCAGAAGCAGTGCAGCCAGCTCATGTGCTTCGCCTTATAGTGAAGCGCGATGTAGTTATTGAGCGCGGCGTCGATCGCCCCCGCCCCAAGCCCATAAGGAACGGCAAAAACGATCAGCATCCAGAACCGATCGGAAAAGGAGAAACCGAGCAGGGCGATCACCGTGAGAAAAACGCTTGCAACCGTGACGATTCTTGTGCCGAATTTCCGGGTCATTTTATCCGAAAAGAGGCTCGAAACGATTGTTCCACCCGAAATAATCATGGATACGATCCCCATAAAGGATACCGGCACGCCGAGCTCGACATGCATGACCGGCCATCCCGCACCCAGAAGCGAATCGGGCAAGCCGAGACTGATAAAGGCAATATAAATCAATGCAAGCAAAAACGAATACATTTCATTTCCCTCCGGGTTTCGATTTTCCGCCACTCTCATCCCGCCGCGGCCGTGCAGCGCGCCGCGCCCTTCTTTCCGCGCCCTGCGCGGAGAAACAAAAAAGGCCGTCCAAAAAAGGACGACCTGAAAATCAGCCGATTAATAGCGGCTCTGGCGCTGGCGCTCGAAGCACTCACGGCAGTAGACCGGCCGGTCTCCGCGGGGCTGGAAGGGAACCTGCGTGGTGCAGCCGCAACCGTCGCAGATCACTTCATACATCTGACGCTCGCCGCGGGGCTGAGCGTTGCCGCCGGCAGCGCGGCGGGCAGCGCGGCACGCCGGGCAGCGGCTGGGCTGGTTCTGGAAGCCCTTGCTGGCATAGAATTCCTGTTCGGAAGCGCTGAAGGTGAATTCGGCGCCGCACTCGCGGCAAGTCAAGATCTTGTCTTCGTACATGATGGAAGACCTCCTCATAACAGTACCCAATTCCGATGATCCCTTGGCAAACCCCTTAGTCTCCGGATGGGCTCCTGTTGACCTGAGGCGGATTCCATGGTTCCCGATTCTGTTGGGCCTGTCGCGAAGTATAGCACATCCCGCGGCAAAAAGAAAGCGAAAAGGCGAAATTTAACATTTGAATTTCACGTCTCGCCGCAAAAACATCCGAAAAAATTTGAGAGGGCCGCAGCCCTCTCAACATTCGCCTCTGCGCGTCCGGTTTACCGCATGATTTCCGGCAGCAGCGTCTCCTGATAATCCCAGACGTTCCCCTTGGCCGTGCGGAAAATCACGCAGTCGTCCGCCGTGCCGATCATCACCCGGCCGATGTCGTCGATTCCATAGGCTTCCATGGCCTCCAGCAGCCCTTCCAGCGAGAGCACGCGCTCATAGTAGACAGGAGCGCTCATCGTCAGCGCCAGCTCCGTCACGCCCAGCGAGGCGTATTTCTGCAGCGCCGCAGGCGTCGATTCAAACGTCAGATATTCCGGCGATTCCTGCGCGATCAGCACCAGCCGCACGCCGCCGTCCTCCGTCTTCATCAGCCGCTCCTTGAAGGCGAGCTTCTTTTCATAGGTCGCGTTCCAGAGCGTGGTTTTGTAGCTGCTGCCGTTGAGGGTCACCTGCGTTACCGCGTTCTTTTCCGCCTTGATTCCTTCAAGCGAAGTGACCATTTCCTCCGCGCTGAGCGCGGATTCCTTCGCCACGAACCGCGCGGCCTCGTCCACCTGCTGCAGCGTAACGTGTACAAACTCCGTCACCGCCGGAACCGGGTCGGCCGCGATTTTCGAGCCGTCGATCTGCACGAGGTTTTCTTCGCCCGTCAGCGTGCAGCCGGGGAACTGCACAGCCGTGCGCGCATCCTCGCTGTAGCCGCCGCCGTAGCACTGCGGAGCGCCCTCGACGGTTACGGTGCAGTTTTCGGCGCGAAGCGCCTCTCCGGAGTATTCGCCCGAGCCGCCGAAGAACATGCACCCGCCCGAAAGCGCAACGTCCGCGGTTTCGCCGGGCGCAGCGCGCCGGACGCGCAGCCCCGCGCCGCCGGTATAGCCCACGCCGCCCACCAGCACGGCCGTATCGCCAATGGAAACCTGCGCGGTCTTCTCGCATCTCTCGCAGGGAACGCTCGTCAGCCCGTCGCCGCTGCCGTTCGTGCCGTTGCCGCCCGCCAGCTGCGCCATGCCGGACGCCGTCACGGACGCGCATGCCGGCGCTTCCAGCCCGCTGCCGCCGTTCTGCATGCCGGCGTTGCCGATGGCCGACGCGTTATCGGTGAGGATCACGCTCGCACCGCAGCCCTTCACCCACACGCCGCGGCCGCCCTGATCGCGGCCCACGCCGCCGGAAGCATAGGACGTTCCGCGCAGGATCAGCCCGCTCCTCTCTCCCTCGAGCACGACGCCGCTGCCGCCCTCCTGGCCGAACTGGCCCGCGCGGCCGCCCGTCGCGCTGCTGCGGCCCGAAAGTACGGCCACCGCGCCGTCCTTTACCGTCAGCGCAGCGCCGCCGTTTTCAAAATCGACGCCGTTCGTTCCGGCCAGCGCGACGTCCCGGAACAACACGGTGCCGCCGGCGACCGTCAGCCCGCCCGTCAGCGTGCAGCCGCCGCCTTCGATGGTCAGCGTGCCGTCGGCCTCGATCGTCTCGCCCTCGGGGATGGTCATGTCGTTGGGGATCTGCACCGTCGCAGCGCCCTTATCGAGCTGCGCGCGAACGTCCGCCCATGTGTAAACGGGCGGCAGCTCCTTCCCGGCGGAGGCGCTCAGCGCCGAAAAAATCAAAACCAGCGCAAGCAGTAAAGCAGCAGTCTTTCGCATAAGCCCTCACAAATGTAAAGAATTTCTACGGCCATAGTATACCACACCCGGAAGATTCTGCAAAGCGGAAGAAACTGGCAGCGCTGCCGCGCCTTGACAATTTCCCCGCAAGAAGATATGATGATAGTTGGGGTATTGTATCCTTATATGTGGGTACGGAGGTGCGTTGATGAAAGTTGATCTTTCATGCCCGATTGAACTGTGGGAATATACGCTGCCGGCGGAAGATAAGCCGGTTTGCTCGTTTACGTTTTTCAACCTTGGCGAAAAGGCGATTTCTTCCATCCAGATTGAACTGACCTGCTTCGACCCGGAGGGGACCGTGCTCGCCCGCAAGACGGAGCGTCCCATGGCGCTCGGCGCGCAGGCGCGTGAACGATTCGCCATCGAGGTCGTGACGGAGGAGCAGAACGTCGATTCCGTCGAGCTGGTCATCGAGAAGGTCTGGTTTGAATCGGGCGAGGAATGGCGGCGCGCCCAGCAGGCGAAGCTGATCGAATACACGCCCAACGAGCTGCCGCCCAACCGCAAGCTGGAGCATCTGCGGTTCGTAGCGGGGCAGGATGCGGTGGGCTATCCGAGCCTGCAAAGGCAGGCATGGGTGTGCGTATGCGGCCGCGTGAACGCGCTGGACGCGGACAAATGCATCCGCTGCGGGCGTGAAAAGAGCGAAGTCTTTGAGAAATTCTCTCCCGAAGCGGTGCAGCAGGTGATCGACGCGCGCGAAAACGAGCTGGAAGAGCGCGCCCGCCAGGCCCGTGAGGAAGCCTCGCGCATGGAATTCATGCGCCAGACAACCGTGAAAAAGAAAAAGCGCGCCCGCCGCGCGCGCACGGCGATTCTGTGCGTGCTACTGGCACTCGGCTCGGCGGCGTATCTGTTCGTGGTGCTGGGGCTGCCGGAGCTGAAATATCAGACGGCCATGACCACCCTGCAGGACGGCGATTACGCGCAGGCGCGCGAACAGTTCGTCGCGCTGGACGGCTATCGCGAATCGGAAACCTGGATCCAGGAATGCGATCTGCAAAGCGCGAAGGCGCAGATCGAGGAAAACACCGCCTCCAGCCTGGAAGCGGCCATGAAAACGCTCCGCGCGCTGGGAACCTATGCCGGCGCGGAGGACGCGCTCACCGAGGCGAACTACCGCAAGGCCTGCCTGCTCGCCGACGAAAAGGACTATGAAGGCGCGATCGCGATCTTCGAAGAGCTGGGCGATTATCAGGATTCGGTCGAACGAGTGCGCGCCGCGCGCTACCAGATTGCCAAAGGCGAAATGGATAACGGCGACTATGAATCGGCCGCGGAGAAATTTGCGGCGCTGGGCGCCTACAAGGATTCCGCCGCGCTCAAGCGCGAATGCGTCTACCGCCCGGCCAAGGCGCTGATGTCGCAGGGCAAATACGACGAAGCGATCGAGATGTTCGCCGAAGTCAGCGGCTACAGCGACGCGGACGAACTGCGCCTGCAGTGCATCTATCAGAGCGCGCTGAACGCGCAGCTTGCGGGCGATTACGAATACGCCGCGCAGCGGTTCATGATGCTCGGCGGCTATGAGGACGCGGACGAGCAGATGAAGCGCAGCATTTATCTGGCCGCCAACACGGCGCGCGATTCCGGTTCCTACGAAATCGCGCGCGGCCTGTACGAGACGGTGATCGATTTTGAAGACGCCGCCGATCAGGTAAAGGAATGCACGTACCTCCCGGCCAAGCAGACCATGGCCGCGGAAGATTTCGACGCGGCGGCGGAAATGTTCAAATCCATCGCCGGATATAAGGATTCCGACGACCTGTACGTTCAGTGCGTATACAGCAGCGCCGCCGCGCTCGCCGACAGCGGCGAATACGACAGGGCCATCGCGCTGTATGAAACCATTCCGGACTACGACGACGCGGCCCGGCAGCTGCGCCAGACGAAATACAAGCGCGCCGACCAGCTGGAAAAGGACGGCAAGCTGAGCAAAGCGGCCGCCGCGTTCGACGAGCTGGGCACGTATTCCGACGCGCAGGACCGCGCCAACGCCGCCCGCTACGCCTACGCGCAGGAAGCGTTTGACGAGGGGCTGTACGGCGTCGCTTCGGAGCGCTTTGAGGCGCTGGGCCGGTATTCCGATTCGCGCACGCGCGTGAAGGAATGCGCCTACGAGCTGGCGCTGCTGAGCGAAAAGAGCGGCGAACTGCAAAAAGCGTACGACGCGCTGACGGCCATCGAGGATTACGAGCCGGCTCAGACGAAGGCGAAGGAAGTCATCTACGCGCTGGGCGAGGAGCTTTACAACAACGGCGCGCTGATGGAGGCTTCGGAGAAATTCCGGCTTGCGGGCAAGTATGAGGACGCGCCCACGCGCGTCAACGCCTGCATTTACGAGCACGCGCAGGAACTGATGGACGAGGGCAAATATCAGGAGGCGGGCAATCTGTTCAACCAGATTTCCTCCTTCAGCGATTCCAAAAAACAGCGCGACGCCTGCTACGACCTGTGGCTGGCTGAACGCGCCGATCAGGCGGCTTCGGCCTACGCGCAGGGCGATTACGCCGCCGTGCTGACCGCGCTGGACGGAATCGACGTGGACGCCATGCCGCGCGCCTACGCCGACACCAAGACCCTTTATCTCGACTCGAACCTCCGGATCGCGCGCCAGCTGATCGACGAAAACCGCGCGTTGGAAGCCTACTCCTACCTGATGAAGTGCGAGGGCTACAAAAACGCGGACACGCTGCTGAACAAGAACGTCTACAAAATCCTCGGCACCTGGGAAACCGCCGACGGCACGCAGTACGCGTTCTACCTCAACGGCACGTGCCGCCTGGCGGGCACGGAAGCCTATTTCAACATGCCGGGCGCGTATGGTATTGAAACCGGCGCAAGCGCCGGCGAACTGACCCGCACCCACAGCTTCGTCAACGGCGACCGCAACGGCATCACGCTCTGCGAGGACGCGACGCAGAAGGTCATCCGCCTGACGCGCCTGAAGCAGGCCGAGGTCAGCTATATCGAGGACAGCGGCCCCAGCGGCGACGTTGTCGAGCCGATCGAGACCGAAACGGATCTGATTGAATAGAACCGGGAACGTTACTCAACAGCCGCGGCAGGTTGCTCTGCCACGGCTGTTTTGTCTCTCCTGAGCCGCGCAGCAACCGCAGGTTGCTTGCCGCCGGAATATTTCTGTGTTACAGTTGCGTCTGGGAGGCGTTCAATATGGAGACAAAGGATATTTTGCACAGCCTGAGAACTCAGAAGGGGCTGTCGCAGGACGAACTGGCGGAAAAGGTCTTTGTTACAAGGCAGGCGGTGTCCCGCTGGGAAAACGGCGAAACAACGCCGAATGTGGAAACGCTGAAGCTGCTTTCGGCGTTCTTTGACGTTTCTATCAACACGTTGCTGGGTTCCCCAAGGCGGCTGATCTGCCAATGCTGCGGAATGCCGCTTGAAGATTCCACAACCAGCAAAGAACCCGACGGTTCTTTCAACGAGGAATATTGCAAGTGGTGTTATACCGGCGGCGAGTTCAAATACACCAGCAAGGAGCAGCTGATTGATTTCTGCGTGGAGCATATGGCAAACGAAAACTGGCCCGCAGAGCAGGTTCGCGCCCATATGGAAGCCGTAGTGCCGAACCTGAAGCACTGGCAGGAATAACCGGCGCTGCAGCCGCGCATGCCGCCGGGCTCGAGCGCTTTTGAATTTTTCCATTCCTGAACCGCCCTCAACGGGGCGGTTTCTTTTTTGAAATTTATTTTTATAATTATCAAATTGAATATTGACTTTTGTTTTTGCAATGATATAATTGCGATTGTTGAAATCAATTTGGAGGTTTTCGTGATGAACGCAACGACTGAAGCGGCGTGGCTCGACAGCCAGATTGCCGCATGCGCCGTCCGGAAAAAGGCGCTCTGCGCCGATGAAAGAAAAGACGAGGCGAACTTCGAGCAGATTCGGATGAACGTATATAACATCTTCAAGTCTATGCTGTCCGTTGCGGCGGCGTGCGGCGGCGAAGAAGCGCAGGACGCGTTTTTCGAGCGGAGACTCGTGACGATCCCGCAGGCGTGGCGCGAGGCGCTTGCGAAGGCTGAAGCGCATCAGGACACTGAAAAAGCGCAGATCGAGCGGATCAAGCTGGAAGCGCTGGAGAACATCCGGGGACATTTTGTGCAGACGCGAGGTGAAAGTGCATGACCGAAATGGAAGCCGTGGCGCTTTTCAAGTGCCTCGCCGATAAATCGCGGCTGCAAATTCTCAAATCGCTCGCCATCGAGGATATGTACGTAGAACGTCTCGCGGAGCGTCTCGGACTGACCCCCTCCACAACGTCGTTCCATCTGAAAAAGCTGATGGACGCAGGAGCCGTGAAATCGTATAAGAACCAGTATTACACGATGTATTCGCTGCGCGGCGAGGTTTTCCAGACGAAGATTATCGACGTCATCCGCGAAAAGACGGACGAAACGTCGCTGGCAGCCGAACGCGACGCGGCCTACCGCCAGAAGATCCTCCGCGCGTTCTTCGAATACGGCAGACTCAAATCGCTCCCCGCGCAGCGCAAGAAAAAGCTCGTCGTGCTGGAAGAAATTGTGAAAGCCTTTGAAAAGAACCGCGTTTACACCGAACGCGAGGTGAACCTTATCATCGCCGATTATTTCGACGATTTCTGCACCATCCACCGCGATATGATTTCCGAAGGGCTGATGGAGCGCAGCAGCGAGGGATACTGGCGCACCGAAAAAACGGATTCGCCGGCCGAAAAGGCTTAATGGCGGCATGGCCGCCCCCGCAGCGAATCCGGCCGCACTGAATCGCCGCATCCGGCAATATAAACAAACGCCGCTCAGTCAATCCCATCGCTGAGCGGCGCTTATCTTTTATTTTCTTCTTTTACAAAATTAGGTTGTGTCTACACGAGTTAAGTGGTATAATGGCACTATCACAACGAAGAGGGTGTCATCATGGAGAAATCACAGCATCGGCATGATATCAGTGA
>SFFS01000172.1 GCA_004557805.1 Clostridiales bacterium
AGCGTGGCCGGTGCGAAGGCGCATGTCGCCAAAAATGATTAAAGATGAGAGGGCTGCGGCCCTCTCAAACTCTCCTTGGGACTTTTTCGACAGTCTGAAATGGCGCGGTTTCACCGCGCCATTTTCTTTTTGCATTCTTCAAAAACCGCCGCAGAGCGGCGAACGTTCCCGCTATTTCCTTACCATGCGGTAGAAAAGGCCTTCTCCCGCATTTGTTTCCTGATGGATAACATCGCCGTCTATTACAAAGCCCGCCTTCTGATAGCAGTTTATCGCCCGCTCGTTCCATGTCCGCACCTCCAGATACAGGGGCTTTCCCGGAAATTTCTTTTTTGAAACGGCATACATCCGCTCAATCATTTCCTGTCCGTAGCCTTTGCCGCACAGATGAGGATTTACGCCGATTCCGAAAAAAATCTCGTCCCCATCGTCAAATAGGCTGCAAAATCCGACCAGTTTGCCATCGTGCAAAAATGACTCCGTATACATCTGAGGGTTCCCGAACCCGAATTTCTTCCGCTGCATCTCCTCATAGCCGATCATATTGTAGAGAGCGTACTCCCCCTCGTATTTCCAGCCGCATATTTCCCGTTTTTCCTTTTCCGTCGCTTCATGATGGCTCAGCACGTATATCGCCTCCGCAAGTTCGGTTCTGTAAAAATGTCCGGCCAGATTCTATCACCCGCCGAAAGGAAATGCAAGCGCAGCTGTGGCCGCTCAAGAAACTGACGACCGCGTCGCACGGATTATTTAACTTACAGCACTACGGCACGGCAAAAAATCGGCAAGTGGCATTATGCGGGATCGCCCCTCATTTCTCGACGCTGAAAAGCAAAAAACTCCGAATTGATAAATCGACGCCGCCCGCAGTTTTCTCCCGCGCGGGCGGCGTGAACCGTTTATTCAATCTGATTTATTGCTGCAAAAGCGAAATCGCGTCGGCGATGGTCTTCTCGTGCGCCTCCTCGCCGTATTTGTCCACCTCGGCCTTGTTCTTTTCGCCGTGCGTCAAACAGCCCGCGCCGCCGATACAGCCGCCGACGCACGCCATTCCCTCGATGAAATTGCCGCCCAGCACGTTCTTGCTTGCCTTCAAAAGCGCCATACGGCATGCTTCAATGCCGTCGCACGGCACTGCCTTCAATGCGAAATCGTCCAGCCCCTGCTCGTGCAGCGCCTCTTTCACCGCGTCGGACAGGCCGCCGCTGCGCGCAAAAATGCGTCCATAGAACGAAGCGTTATCCAGCACGTCCTCTTCCATCGTCATGATTTCCAGGTCGCGGCTGTCAAACAGCGCCTGCAGCTCTTCAAACGTCAGCACCGCGTCGATATACGGCTTTACCTCCGGCCGCATGGCTTCCGCCTTTTTGGCCGTGCACGGCCCGATAAACACTACCTTCACATCGGGCGTGGTCTCTTTGATATATTTGGCCAGCGTCGCCGCCGGGGAAAGGTTGTGCGAAATATCCTTCTCCAGCGCGGGGAAGTTCTTTTTGATATATTCCACGAACGCCGGGCAGCAGGAGCTTGTCAGGAAGCCCTTTTCGGTCAGCTCGCGCGCTTCGGCCCAGGCGACCATATCCGCGCCCAGCGCGGCCTCGATCACCGTGAAGAACCCCAGCGCCTTGATGCCGCTGATGACCTGGCCCAGCTTCGCATAGGTAAACTGGCTGGAAATCGACGGCGCAACAAGCGCGAACACACGGTATTTCGTGCTGTTCTCGCTCCCTTTGATGAGATTGATCGCATCGAGAATGAACGATTTATCGGAAATCGCGCCGAACGGGCATTGGTACACGCACGCGCCGCAGCCGATGCACTTCTCGTTGCGGATGACGGCCTCGCTTTCCTCTCCGATATCGATGGCCTTAACCTTGCAGGCGCGCTGGCACGGCCGCATGAAGTTGTTGATCGCGCTGTACGGGCATACCTTCGCGCACTGGCCGCACTCGACGCATTTGGTTTTATCGATATGCGCCTTCTGATGCATGTCGAAGCTGATCGCGCCGCGTTTGCAGACGTCCTCGCAGCGGTGCGCGAGGCAGCCGCGGCAGGCCTCCGTCACTTCATAGCCGCCCATGGGGCATTCGTCGCAGGCGATGTCGATCACCTCGATCACGTTCGGGTTCGTCTTATCGCCGCCCATGGCCAGCTTCACGCGCTCACCGACGATGGCGCGCTCTTTATAGACGCAGCAGCGCATTGTGGGCACCTTGCCCGGAATAATCGTCTTGGGAATATCCAGCAGATGCTCCTGAAGGGTTCCGTTCCACGCCTGCCGTGCAACCTCTCTGAGCACCTTATATTTCAGGTACTGCACTTTTGTATCGAACTTGCGCATCGTCGTTCCTCCTCCGTGCCGCCGGACGCTGCGGGCGATTTTTCGGCAGCTTCGCCGCGCCGGGCCGCCTGCGAAAAGCGCCCCGCTTTCCAACCGGCGCCGCTCCGTTTTTTCCTTCACACAAACATTTCTATTATACACGAAATGCGCCCTCTTGTGAATATCTCTATCAAAATATTGATACAAAAATAATGCTTCGCCTTTCGTTTCCGATATTCGTTGACGCTTCCGGCATGCCGTGATATGATACCATTATCACATTCCTGATGGAGGGATTGGATGGAATCACTGCGCTCCGCCCCTGTTCTCTCAATCCAGGCATTCCGGCGGATGCCGTACTATCTGCAATATCTCCGCCAGCTGCAAAAGGACGGCGCTTCCGCTGTTTCCGCGCCGCAGGCGGCGGAGCATTTCGGCTTCACCGAAGCGCAGGTGCGCAAGGATTTTGCGTCCGTCAGTTCCGCGCGCGGCCGGCCCAAGCAGGGGTTCGAGCTGGCGCGGCTGATCCGCGATATTGAAGCGGTGCTGGGCTATCACAACGCCGATCACGCGGTGCTGGTGGGGGTCGGTTCGCTCGGACGCGCCTTTCTGCAATACGGCGGCTTCTCCACCTACGGCATCGCCATCGATATGGCGTTTGACGCCGACCCGAACCTCGCCGGGCAGAGCGTATGCGACGTGCCGGTATTTCCGGGCGAACGCATCAGCGAACTGTGTCGGCGGATGAAAATCCCCATCGGCATCATCACCGTGCCTGCGAACCAGGCGCAGGTCGTCTGCGATCAGCTGATTGCCGGCGGCGTACAGGCCCTGTGGAACTTCGCGCCCGTGCATCTGCACGTGCCGGACGGGATTCTGGTACAGAACGAAAACCTCGCCGCGTCTCTGGCGCTCCTTTCCCGGCGGCTCCGGGAGAGAGAAACCGCGGGAAGCGAATACGGCGCGCAGCGCCTTTAAACCAGGAAAGGATCGACAAGGGATGGATATTTTACAGTTTGAAGTCACCCATTGCAAAGACTGCTGCAAATGCATCGGCGTCTGCCCTGTCAAGGCGATCGAGGTGAAAAACCACCGCGCGATGGTCGTCGTCAGCGATTGCGTGCTGTGCGGCAACTGCACCGTCGTCTGTCCGCAGAACAGCAAGCGCTGCGTCAACGACGTAGGCAACGTGCAGAACATGATCCACGACGGCCGCCGCGTGGTTGCCAGCGTCGCCCCATCGTTCTCGTCGTATTTCGACGGCGCCAGTTTCGGCGCGCTACGCGCGGCCCTTCTCTCGCTCGGCTTTTCCGACGCGCGTGAAACCGCCGAGGGCGCGCATCTGGTCAAAACCGAATATGAAACGCTGCTCCAGTCCGGCACGATGAAAACCGTCATCTCGTCCTGCTGCGCGTCCTTGAACGAATACGTCTCCAAGCACTACCCCGAGGCGATTCCCGTCATGGCCCCGGTGATGACCCCCATGCAGGCGCACGCCAAGCTCGTTCACGCCGATACGCCCGACGCGGCGATCGTGTTCATCGGCCCGTGCATCTCCAAAAAAGCCGAGGTGCGCAAGAAAACGACCGAGGTCGAATACGCCATCACCTTCGACGAGCTGGCCGAATGGCTGCGCCGCCAGAACGTGGAAATCGGCAAAGAGCCTGTGGGCGAAAAATATCTCTCGCGCTTTTTCCCGGTGGCGGGAGGCATCCTCAAGACGATGGAAAAGAACCCCGGCTGGCGCTATCTGGCCGTAGACGGCCCGGAAAACTGCATGGCCGCCCTGCGCGACGCGGTAGCGGGCAAGCTGGAAGGCTGCTTTGTCGAGATGAACTTCTGCACCGGCTCCTGCATCGGCGGGCCGGACTTCCGCAAGCACGCCCGTTCCCTTGCAGCGTCCGCGCTGCAGGTTGAAAAAGCCGCCGTCGAACAGGGCGCAGGCGAAGAAGGAGCGCCGGATTTCCCACAGACAAAGCCCTGCGCGCTCGACGCGGAGCTGCGCGACGAGCAGATTGTCTACGATCAGCCGACCGAGCAGCAGATTGCCGCCGTGTTCAAAAAAATGGGCAAGCTGACGGCCGCCGACGAGCTGAACTGCGGCATGTGCGGCTATTCCTCCTGCCGCGAAAAAGCCATCGCCGTCATCATGGGGCGCGCCGAAATCAGCATGTGCATGCCCTATATGAAAAAACGCGCCGAGTCGTTCTCCGACAAGGTGCTCTCGATCACGCCAGACGCGATTCTCGCCGTCGATCTGAGCCTGAAGGTGCAGCAGATCAACCGCGCCGCCTGCGAAATGTTCTCGCTCCAGCCGGACGATATTCTCGGGCAGGCCGTCAGCCGCATCCTCGACGAGTTCGACTTCGTCGACATGATCGCCAACAAAAAATCCGTCACGGAAAAATTTACGTATCTGGCCGAATATAACCTCTATCTCAAGCAGTCGTTCTATTTCGACGAGACGGCGGGCGTGGTGCTGTGCATCATGAAAAACATCACGCGCGAAAAGCAGCGCCAGAACCAACTCATGCGCCACAAGACGCAGGTCGCCAACATGGCCGACAGCATTTCCGACAAGCAGCTGCGCATCGTGCATGAAATCGCGTCGCTGCTGGGCGAATCGGCAGCGGAAACGAAGCTGGCCATCGCCGAACTGAAGGATGCGGTAATGATGGATAGCGAGGAGCAGTAAGATATGCAGGATCTGTTCATTGAAAGCGGCCACGCGAGCGTCAACCACCAGGGCGAAAGCCTGTGCGGCGATTATATCAGCGTCAACAAGCGCGGCGAACAGCTGACGGCCGTGCTTTCCGACGGACTGGGCAGCGGCGTGAAGGCGAATATTCTCTCCACGCTCACGGCCACAATTTTCTCCACGCTCGTCTCGCACAACCGCCCCATCGACGAATGCATCGAAACG
>SFFS01000173.1 GCA_004557805.1 Clostridiales bacterium
GTCTGTACCAGTTCATGCCGCACGACGTCGCGATGATCGAGCGTCGCGATGCCGATCCCCTGCACGCCGGAGAGCACTTCCACGGCCTCTTTCAGGCCGGAACGCTTGCCCTGCGGCAGGTCGATCTGCGTCACGTCGCCCGTAACCACCATGCGCGTGCCGAATCCCATACGCGTAAGGAACATCTTCATCTGCTCACAGGTCGTGTTCTGCGCTTCGTCGAGAATGACAAACGAATCGGACAGCGTGCGGCCGCGCATGTACGCCAGCGGAGCTACCTCTACCGTGCCGCGCTCGGCCAGACGCTGATACGCTTCCGCCCCCATCAGGTCGTACATTGCGTCGTACAGCGGCCGCAGATATGGATCGACCTTCTGCGCCAGATCGCCGGGCAGGAAGCCGAGCTTCTCGCCCGCCTCCACCGCCGGCCGCGTAAGGATGATTCGCTCTACCTCTTTGTTCTTGAGCGCCACAACGGCCATTGCCATTGCCAGATACGTCTTGCCCGTGCCTGCAGGCCCTACGGCGAAGGTGAGCAGATTCTTGCGCATCATTTCCACATATCGCTTCTGCCCGATCGTCCGGCACTTGATCCGCTTGCCGCGATAGGTCACGGCAATGGTATCCTGCATAATCTCTTCGATTTCCTCGACGTTGCCTTCGCGCGCCAGCTCCACAGCGTAGCGGATGCGGGAACGGTCGACCGGCTCCTTGCGGGAAATCATATCCAGCAGTTTTCCCGTCACCATCACAGCCAGATCAACGGCTTCCTCCTCGCCGGAAATGCACAGCTCATCGCCGCGCATTGCGATGGCCGCGCCCGTTTCCTCTTCCAGAATCCGAACGTTCTCATCGCCAACGCCAAAGAGCTGAATATATTGATCCATCGATTCGACGGACAGCGTCTGCTGCTTTTGCGCCAAAGAGGTTCCTCCCATCGTTTATGATCCTTCGGAGGGACGCGCGATTTCGCTCAGCGTTTCCAACACTGCCGTCGCGCGATAACCTTCCTCTTGTATCATACTATAATCTATCCATTTGTCAATAATTTCCGCGTCCCAGCCCGCTTTTTCACGCGCCGCGCGCATCGCCGCAACGCCCGCTTCGGTCTTTACCTCGTCCGCTCCGCGCGTTTCCGCGACGGTTTTCGTCTCGCGGTAAATCTCCTTCTCCACCCACACGGGCAGCGCGCCGCCGACCGGCAGCGTGCCGGTCTCCTTCTCATATTGTATGTAATCCGGCGCAGTTTCAAACGCGTATCGCCAATCCGGCGTGCAGAGAATGCGGCGAACGCAGGTTTTTCCCGTCGGTTCGGCGCGCTCCGCGCTCAGTGCCACAAACGCTTCTCCCGTGTGCCATACGCGCGCGACGACGCTGCCCTCTGCCCGCACGGCCACAGAGACATCGTTCGGCCCGCGCTCATAGCCCGCAATCATCACATCGCCCGCGCGCACGGTATCGCCGGGCTTTACCTTCGGCGTTCCCGCACGGCAAACCACCGTATGCACCACACCGTCGCGCGAGGCGACGATGTTTTTTCCGGCGGTTCCGCCAGAACGGGCCGCATCCGCCGTCACGCACTGCACATGAAGCCGCACGCCGCTTTTATAAACGCCCGTCCAGGAAACGCCCGGCAGTTCCGTTTCGATCTGCCGCTGAATTTCGCTTGCGCTGATAAGCGGCGCAAACCGCCCCGGCCGCGCGCCCTGCGCGGCAAGAATGCGCATCACCTCGGCCTCGTACGCGCCTGCTCCGGAAACGTCGATGAACCACAGGCACATCGACGCATACCAGCAAAGCGCCATAAAGGCCGTCACGCCGAAGGCCAGCAGCGCTCTTGAGCGCGTAAGCCGCTTCAGGCGCGTTACACCTGCGTTTCGTTTCGTCGTCACGCGCCAGCCGCGCTCCGCCGCGAACGCGCGCAGCGCCTCATAATCGGCCGGACTGGCCGACGCGCTCACTGCGCGCACCGAACGCCTGCGCACGTCAAACAGCCGTACCCCCGCCTGCGCGCACTGATTCAAAAGCCGTTCCATCGACAGGCCTTCCACCTGAAAATCAACGCGGCCGAATTTGTCCATCTTCACCTCGCGCGTTTACAGTTCGATCCGGCGAATCTCGCCCGTCACCATCAGATCCGTTTCCCCCAGCGACGCGAGCGTCAGGTCTTCTCCCTCTACGATCACCACGCCCGCCGCCGTTTTCACGCGCAGCCGTTCCGGGCCATATTCGACGATCCCCTGATGGTTCTCCATCAGCATCCGCCGTCCGCCGCACAGCACCATGCGCGGCATTCCCAGCATCACATCCTCCGGAAGCCCCGCCGCGCACACCATGCGCCTGAAAAGTTCCCGTGCCATGCGATCCCTCCTGAAAAGAGGGTATGACGAAGGGAACGCCGGCAAGAACCCCCGGCGGAAAAAGGCCGCGTTTTCCGCCGTCCATACCGAAGGAAACCGCCCCTTTGCGCAAGGAGCGGTTTGCATGTCACAATATGATTTCCTGAAGAATTTCCATTTCGCCGCCGTTCATGCGGAACGCCTCGAAGCGCGTCCGGCCGCCGTACTCCAGCATGCGCAAGCCGCCGCGCAATCGGCGGGAACATGACGCGCCTGCGCGCCTCCTCCCGGCTGACCCATGCGACCTCGATGCTTTCCTCGGAAGGTTTCAGCTCCCCGCCGGCGTATTCACACAGAAACGTCAGGTTGACGATTACGGGCAGCGCCGTCCCTTCCAGCGGGCCGTATCCAGGCTGCCGCGCTTCAGCGCCGGTTTCCTCGCGAATTTCGCGCGCAAGCGCGTCCATCACGCTCTCGCCCGGTTCCGCTTCCCCGCCGGGAAACTCCCAGCCGCGCCGCGGAGAACGCACGAGCAGTACTTCGCTCCCGCGCCGCGCCAATCCCGCAGCCGAAACGATATGCGCAGACAGCCGCATTTATTCCTCCGTATCCGTTTCGTCAACGAACCCCTCGTCGTCGCCCAGGTCGATCAGCCGCTTCGAATCCGGTTCGGACAGCGCCTGTACGCCGGAGAGTTTACGCTGAATCGTCCGCGTCTTGCGCGCTGCATCCTCGATGCTGTCGCTGGCCATACGCAGGCGTTTCTGCGTCTTGTCGAGCAGAACAGCGAACTTTCCGAACTCCGTCTTTACCGCGCCCAGCAGTTCCCACACCTCGGACGAACGCTTTTCAATCGCAATCGTGCGGAAGCCCATCTGCAGGCTGTTCAGAAGCGCCAGCAGCGTCGTCGGTCCGGTCACGACGATGCGGTACTCGTTCTGCAGCCACTCGACAATTCCGTTTTGCCGCAGCACTTCGGCATACAACCCTTCCACGGGCAAAAACATGATCGCAAAATCCGTCGTGTGCGGCGGATCGATATACTTGGAATGAATGCGCCGCGCCTCGTTTTTGATTGCCGCGACCAGCGCTGCGGTTGCGGCGTCCGTGCCGTCCTTATCTCCCGCCTCGGACGCGTCCATCAGGCGGCGGTAATCTTCCATCGGGAACTTCGAATCGATCGGCAGATAGACGACCTGATCGCCGTCGCCGCGCCCGGGCAGCCGGACGGCAAATTCGACGCGCTCCGCGCTGCCGGGTTTTACCGCCACGTTTACGTCGTACTGGCCCGGCGCAAGATATTGCTCCAGCAGCGAAGCCAGCTGCACTTCGCCCCACACGCCGCGGGTCTTGACGTTCGTGAGCACCTTTTTCAAATCGCCCACGCCCGCGGCAAGGTTCTGCATCTCGCCCAGTCCCTTATAGACCTGCTCCAGCCGCTCTGAAACCGTGCGGAACGATTCGCCCAGCCGCTTGTCGAGCGTGGAATTCAGCTTTTCATCGACCGTAACGCGAATCTGTTCGAGTTTTTTTTCGTTTTCTCCCTGCAAACGCACCATGTTCTCATCGAGCGTTCTGCGCATCTCATTCAGGCGCTGCTCATTGACGGCCAGCTTTTCATCGAGCGTGCGCGTCACGCGCGTCATCTGCCGGTCGTAGTCCTGCAATTTTTCATCGATATTCCGGCTCATTCGTTCGAGACGCTCTTCATCGGCACGGCTTGTCGCGCGGATCTGTCCACCGAACGAATCGAGCTGCTGCTGTTGCGTGCGCGACATCTCGCCGATCACGCTCACGATTGAATCGTTCATTCCGCGCAGATTGCGATTCATTTCGTCGCGGTCGGCGGCGCGCTCCGCGCCGTTCGCATCGCGGAAGTCGGCGATGTTATCACGCAGCGACGTCTCAATCTGATACATCCGGTTTTCCAGGAACCGCTTCTGCCGCGCCATTTTTACAAACAGCGGAATCATCAGCCCTGCCAGCAGCAAAAGCGCGCATGCCAGCATGCCGGCCGGCTGCTCAATCCAGTTCAGCACCGTCGTTTCCATTCGACCCGCTCCTCTCTATTCGGAGTGAAAGGTTTCCCGAAGCCACTCGAGCGAGCGAAGCACCTCGCCTGTATCTTCCGTCTGTCCCGCATAGGGTTCAAGGATGATATCGCCTTGATATTCAACGGCGCGTAGCGCCTTTGAAAACGCACGGAAATCGCTGCTTCCCCTGCCGGGTAGCGCGTGACGGCCGTTTTCGTCGTAGTCGAGCATATGCACGTGGCAGAGCCGCTCGCCCATTCTTTCCGCAACGCGCGCCGGATCAAGTCCCAGCTCCATCACCTGCTTGACGTCCAGCGTAAAGCCGACCTCGGGCCAGCGGCGCGCGAACTCGTCGATGCGCTCCATCGAGTTGAGCCACGCCCAGCTCACCGTTTCCCAGCAGAGACGCACGCCGCGCGCTTTGCACCGCGCAATCGCCTCCTCCATAAAGGGCTGCCAGCGGTCGAGCGTAGGATTTGCGCCCCGCAGGCGCGGCGGGCCGTGATACACATAAACATGCGCGCCGAGCAGCTGCGCCGTCTGCAAAAACGTTTCCAGCATCAAAAAGCCGTCCGCGCGCTGGCGCGGCGACTGTCCGAGCAGGTCGCTTTCAAAATGAAAGGTTCTGTTGTGTACGGAAACAACATTCATTCCTCCGGCCATCTGCCGGAGCTTGAGCCCAAACGAGGGCAGATATTCGCTTTCCGTCTGCAAAAAGGCTTCGCAGCACGGCACGCCCAGCGAAGCGATCAGCGCCGCCGATTCTTCCGTTTCCATGCGGCCATAATACGCCGCGGTGCTCATTCCGATTCTCATGGGAAAATTATAGCGCAATTTTTTCCGGGGGTCAACGCGTCATTTTTCTTTATC
>SFFS01000174.1 GCA_004557805.1 Clostridiales bacterium
TCTCGAAGACGACGTGAACGCCGTCGCAGTCAAAGGCGCGGACGGCTACACCGTTTCCATTTCTATGGACAAGGTGAAAAACGCCATGCTGGTCTATAAGGTGAACGGTGAAAACACCGCCGCCGAAGAGGGCGGCCCCGTTCAGCTGTGGATGCCCGGCACCGCCGTCAATTACTTCACCCGCAACGTGACGGATATCGAGTTCATTCATGCGGATAAAACCGCCGAAATGGCTGCGCCCGACGCGGAACAGCGCGCGAAGGTCAGCTTCGTCAACCGCTTTGAAAAGAGCGCTTTCCAGGTTGGCGACCAGATCAGCTTTGAAGGCTATGCGGATGATTTCGACGTGGCCATCGCAGCTGTGCAGTTCTCCATGGACGGCGGCAAAACCTGGACCACCTGCGAAACCGCCGGCGCTACGCCCGATAAGTGGGTCTATTGGAACTTCACCTATACCGCTGCGCAGCCCGGCGCTTATAAGCTGGACGCCCGTGCGCTGACCGCGAACGGAACCGTGAGCCCGCTGGCTTCGTCCATCGTGTTCGAGGTGGAGTGAGGGCATGACGGGGGAGACGCATGGGGGAAAACTTCCTTTAGAAAAAGGAAGTTTTCCCCCATACCTCCTTTCAAGGAAACCGCTTTATCTTTAATAAAACCGCATCCGTTCCGCCCCGCCCTCCGCGGGGCGGAACAGGAAAACTCCCTATCCGCCTTTCTTTCGGGAGAGCGCGAGAACCCCTTTCTTTCCTTGTGGAAAGAAAGGGGTTCTCGCATCATACATCCTAATCCCACTTACACCGTTTCCCGGATCGCTTCGGCCAGCGCTTCGATTTCGGGCTCCTGCCCCTGAGCGAGCGCGCTGCGGAGAGTCAGCTTGGGCTCGACGAACGTGATGTTTTTCAGCGTGCCGAGCAGGTCGCGCATCTGTTTGCCGCTCGTCGGGGCCCAGGTTCCGTTCTCGATGAGGGCGACGGTACGGTTTTGCAGCGCGTGCGCTGCAAGGTCATGCAGCAGCGCGTCCATGGTGACGAAAATGCTGCCGTTGTACGTGGGCGCGGCGAAAACGAGGTGGCTGAAGCGGAAAGCCGCCGCGACGATTTCGCTCGCGTGCGTGACGGAAACATCGAACATCGCCGTCTGTACGCCCCTGTCGCGCAGGCGGCAGGCCAGCGCGCTGGCGGCGTTTTCGGTGTTGCCGTAAACCGACGCATAGGCGATCATCACGCCGCGTTCTTCCGGCTCGTAGCGGCTCCAGAGATCGTATTTGGCGATGAAATCGCCCAAATCTCTGCGCCAGACGAAGCCGTGCAGCGGGCAGATCATCGCAGGCTCCAGGGCGGAAGCCTTTTTCAGCAGCGTCTGCACGGGCGCGCCGTATTTGCCGACGATGTTGCAGTAATACCGGCGGGCTTCGTCCAGATAGTCGCGGAAGAAATCGACCTCGTCGGCGAAGAGCGCGCCGTTGAGCGCGCCGAACGTGCCGAACGCATCGGCGGAAAAGAGGATTTTGTCCGTTTTGTCATAGGTGACCATGACCTCCGGCCAGTGCACCATCGGCGCCATAACGAAGGTGAATTCGTGACGGCCGGTCGGGAGCGCGTCGCCTTCCTTGACGAGCAGCGCGCGCGGCGTTATGTCCGCGCCGAAGAACTGGCGGATCATCGCCGCGGTTTTTGCGTTGCAGACGACGGCTGCGTCCGGATATTTTTCGAGCACGCGGGCAAGCGTGGCGGAATGGTCGGGCTCCATGTGCTGGACGACCACATAATCGAGCGCGCGGCCGTTCAGGCCGTGGGCGAGGTTTTCGAAAAAGCGCTCGCTCACGGCGTGATCGACCGTATCGAACAGCACGGTTTTTTCATCGAGCGCCAGATAGGAATTATACGAAACGCCTTTCGGCACGGGGTAAACGCCTTCGAACAGCGCAAGGCGGCGGTCGTCCGCGCCCAGCCAGAGAATATCGTGGGTCACATACCTAATGCAGTGCATGATCTTCGCCTCCTGAAAATGGATTCACTTTTGTGTATACCCATTTTACCATTAAAAAAAACGCTTGTGAAGAACCTTTCCGCGCGGTATGATGAGGACATTGCGAAAAAGGAGCGTACTGCATGAACGATACGGAACGCCTTTTGCGGCTTCTGGGAGATTTTTTGAGCCGCTCCGCGGCGGGCGTCGCGCCGGAAATGGTCGATGAAATCGTTTCCGCCTGCGGCGTGGGGCAGGAGGAAGCGTTCGCGCTGCTGCTGGCAGGCTGCCTGGGAGTGGACGCGGCGGGGGAGGATCGGGCGTTTTATGCGAGTTTTCTGCGCCCGAGCGTTCGGCTGCTCGACGCGCAGGCGTATCGCGGGAACGCCTATCTGCGCGCCGTCCACGCGCCTGAAACAAAGCGCGGCGCGTGGGAGCTGAAGCGCATGGCGTACCGGCCCTTTCAGGCGTTCGTCTGCGGCGACTACCGCGAAACGCCCGACGGCCGCGTGCTGCCGCAGATCGGATGCTTTGCGGAGGCGTTTGAATATCCCGCCGCGCTGGAAAACGGCCGCGAATGGATGACCGTCACGCCTAACGAAATCGAAACCATGCGCGCGCCCGTCGCCCGCGCGCGGGGCCATGTGCTGGCGTTCGGGCTGGGGCTTGGCTATTTTGCATTTATGGCGGCGCAGAAGAAGCAGGTGGAATCGGTGACGGTGATCGAGCGCGAGCGGGCGATCATCGAGCTGTTCCGGGAAACCCTGCTGCCGCAGTTCCCGCACGGCGAAAAGATTCGCGTCGTGCAGGCGGACGCGTTCGAATATGCCCGCGCGCTGCCGGAGGGCGCGTTCGATTTCGCGTTTACCGATCTGTGGCACGACGTATCCGACGGCCTGCCGATGCAGCGCGCCATGCGCGCGCTTCTTGAACGCGTGCCCGGGCTGGACGCGGCGTATTGGATTGAGGACACGATGCGCTGGTACTGACCGGCGCGGCGGGGCGAAGCGCCTTTCGGCGGAAGCCATTTTCGTCCGTTCGGCAGGATTCGCACGGCCGCGCGGCGAATAATCGCTTTTGCTTTATTTTCTGCAAGGGGGAGCCGGATGAAACCGAAACTGATCGCCGTCGTCGGCACGAACGCGTCGGGCAAGAGCGGGCTGGGCGTGGAACTGGCCGCGCGCAGGAACGGAGAGGTGATTTCCGCCGATTCGCGGCAGGTGTTCCGCAGACTCGACCTGGGCAGCGGAAAAATCACGCCAGAGGAAATGCGCGGGGTGAAGCATCATCTGCTCGACGTGCGGGAGCCGGGCGAGTTTTTTTCAATGAAGGATTTTCAGCAGCTGGCGTACGCGGCGATCGACGATATTCGCGCGCGCGGAAAGCAGCCGTTTCTTGTGGGCGGTACGGGGCTGTATGTGGCATGCGTGACGGAGGGCTACGTGCTTTCCGAGATTGAGCCGGATCTGGCGTATCGAAACGAACTGGAAAAGCTGGAAACGCCGGAGCTGTACCGGATGCTGATGGAAAAAATGCCGGATGCGCAGGTCGATTCGCCCAACAACCGAAACCGCGTCATGCGCCTGCTGGAGCGCATCGAGGCCGGGGACATGCACCGCGCCGCGCCGCAGCCGCGCTACGACGTGCTCAAGCTGGGAGTGACCTGGGACAAAAAAACGCTCGACGCGCGCATTGACGAGCGGCTGGAACGGCGCATGCGCGAGGGAATGGCGGACGAGGTGCGCGGCCTGCTCGAAGCGGGCTGTCCGCGCGAATTTCTCTATAAGCTTGGGCTGGAATACCGCTTCCTGTGCCGGCTTGTCGACGGCGAATTCGCCTCGGAAAAGCAGATGTGCGAGGAGCTGGCGCGCGCGATCAAGCAGTTCGCGCGCAGGCAGATGACCTGGTTCCGGCGCGATAAGACGATCCTCTGGCTGGACATGGCGGGCGATCCCGTCGGGCAGGCGCTGGAGGCGGTCGACGCGTTTCTGGCGGGCGCGTAAGCGCTCTGAAAACACAAAGGGGGAGGCGTTCCCATGGATGGACTGACGTTTACAGCCGAGCTGCTCAACGGCCTTTTCGCAGGGCCGGACGCGGCGATCCTCGGCTTCTGGCACGGCCTGGCCGAAAAGGCCGGCGCGGTTTTGACCCCGCTGATGAAGGCGGTGTCGCTTCTGGGCGAGAAGGGGATTGCAATTCTGCTGCTGGCCCTTGCGCTGATGTGCTTCCGCAAAACGCGGAAGATGGGCGTCTGCGTGTTCGGCGCGGTGTGCTGCGGCGCGCTGCTGACGAACCTGCTGATTAAGGACGCGGTGGCGCGTCCGCGCCCGTTTGAAATGACGGAGCAGTTCCGGCAATGGTGGGAGTTCGTTGGCGCGCCGGCGGAGGACGGATATTCGTTCCCGTCGGGCCATACGACGGCTGCGGCTGCGGGCGCGATGGCGCTGGGGCTGGCAAGCCGCAGAAAGGGCATGTGGGCGTGTCTTCTGTTCCCTGTGGCGATGGCCGCCTCGCGCAATTACCTGATGGTGCATTATCCCAGCGACGTGGCGGCGGGCATGCTGATCGGCGTCGTCGCCGCGCTGATCGCCTACGCGATTACGAACCTCATTTTCCGTTTCCTGCGCGCGCACAAGCGCTGGGGCTGGTGCCGGTTCGCCTTGCAGGCCGATGTGCGCAAGCTGCTGGGCCGCAGGGCCGGAACGCAGCGGAAGGCGTGACGGAGGAATGCTCTGAACGCCGGAAAAAAGAACGAAAAAACGCCGCCGGGCATTCAAACCGGCGGCGTTTCTGTTTGCGGCGATTGCTTATGCCCGCGCCTTTTGGCGGGTGAATTTCGCCTTCAGCTTCGGATAGAACGGCAGCTGCGGCACAACCAGCACCAGGATGAACAGCAGGAAGAAGATGCAGATCGGGCGCGTGAAGAACGGCAGAATGCTGCCGTTGTGGAGCATCAGCGCGCGGCGCAGGTTTTCATCGGCCATATTGCCCATGACTACGCCCAGCAGGAACGGCGCGGACGGGTATTTCATATAGCTCATGGCGATGCCGAGCAGGCCGAACACGAACATCAGCTTGATGTCGAACAGGCGGTTGTTCACCACGAACGCGCCGATGACGCAGCAGATGAACACGATGGGCATCAGCACGCGCTGA
>SFFS01000175.1 GCA_004557805.1 Clostridiales bacterium
AAATATCAGATGCCGAGCAGCTTCGTGGCAAAGCCGAAATACACCAGCAGCGCCAGCGCGTCGACAATCGTCGTGATGAACGGGCTGGCCATGACGGCCGGGTCGAAGCCGATCTTTTTGGCAAGCATCGGCAGCGTGCCGCCGACCAGTTTGGCCAGCACGACGGTGACCACCAGCGTCAGCGAAACGACCAGCGCTACGGAAACGCCCACGCGGTCAAAGAACAGCGCCTTGAGGAACGCGCACGCGGCCAGCGCAACGCCGCACAGGATCGATACGCGCGCCTCGCGCCAGACGACCTTGGGCAGATCGGAAAATTCGATCTCTCCCAGCGAAATACCGCGGATGATCGTTACGGACGACTGACTGCCCGCGTTGCCCGACGTATCCATCAGCATCGGGATGAACGAGGTGAGCGCCACGCAGACCGACAGCGCGTCCTCAAACTTGGTGATGATGATGCCGGTGAACGTGGCGGAAACCATCAGCAGCAGCAGCCACGGAATGCGGTTTTTGAAAATCGTAAACACCGACGTGCGCAGATAGGGCTTATCGCCCGGCGTGATAGCGGCCATCTTGGCGATATCCTCGCTGGCCTCGTCTTCGAGGACGTCGATCGCGTCGTCGACCGTAACGATGCCGACCAGGCGATTTTCCGCATCGACCACGGGCAGCGCGTTGAAGTCGTATTCCTTCAGCGCATGCGCGGCGGCCTCTTTATCGTCGAGCGTGTTGACGGACACGACGTGCGACTGCATGACGTTTTCCATCGTCTCCTCGTCGTTTGCGCGCAGAATGGCGCGCAGGGAAGCCACGCCAATCAGCTTGCGGCCTGCGTCGACCACATAGCACAGATCAACCGTTTCCTGATCGTTGCCGGTACGGCGAATGAGCGCGATGGCCTCGGCCACCGTGTCGCTCGCGTGCAGGCTGACGAACTCGGTCGTCATGATGCTGCCGGCGCTGTCCTCGGGATATTTGAGCAGCTCGTTGATGGTGCGGCGCGCCTCGGGCGAAGCCTGCTCGAGAATGCGGTGCACGACGTTGGCGGGCATTTCTTCGACAAGATCCGCCGCGTCGTCCATCGACATTTCCTCAACGATGGCCTTTAATTCAATATCCGACAGGCCGCGAATGAGCGCCTCCTGCAGTTCCGCGTCCAGTTCGATGAAAACCTCCGCCGCCGTCTCCTTGGGCAGCAGGCGGAAAAGCAGCGGGCGCGCTTCTTCGGGCAGCACCTCGAAAAGCCCGGCGACCTGAACAGGCTGCAGGGTCAACAAAAGATCGCGCAGGGAACCGGTTCTTTTCTTCTCCCACAGCGCGACGACTGTTTTTTCCAGAGAATACGTATTTTCAGGCATGGCTAACCGTCTCCTTCCTTTTTTTAGCACAATCCATCCTTGGGTTCAAAAAGGGACAGGAACACGGTACGTCGAATTCTGCTCAAGCACACGTAAACAAATCCATCGCGCCTTCGCGGCGCGTGGATTTTCAGATGCGCAAGGCTATTGACTCAGAAACGGTTGACAACGGGACGACGTTCGCCCGCGCGGCGCAACCCTGGGTCCTGCGGCGCACCTGTGCAACTGCCAGCGTCCATCCCGTTCACCTCGCTTTTATCGGATTCTTATAGGAACCAATCCATTATATGCCTTTTTCGGCGCGTGCGTCAACCCTTTTGCCGCCATTAAATAGAAAGTTTTTCCACGCTGTCGGGCGGCGTCAGCTTCAGGCGCGCGGCCACTTTTTCATATACGGCCGGTTCGCCGGAGGTATAGATTTCAAACCGCCCCTTCTCTCCAGACGCGGCGGGTTTTACGAGGTTTTCCGCGCTGAGCGCGATGGAAACGGCCAGCGCTTCCTCTCGGGCGGGGTCGATCAGCTTCACAAACGGGAAGCAGGCGCGGAAGTTTTCTTCAACGATCGGGTAGTGCGTGCAGCCGAGAATCAGGTGCGTCACCGGTTCGCGCGCGATCACATCGCCCACCTGAGCGAAAATTTCAGCATTGATGGCCGCATTGTCGAACGCGCCGCAGTCGACCAGTCCCGCAAGGTTCGGGCTGCCCTTTGCAACGACCTGCACATCCGGGCAGAGCGCGTGGATGCGCTTTTCATAGCAGCCGGACCGCACGGTAAATTCCGTCGCCAACAGGCCCACCTTTTTTGCACCGCAGCGGCGAACCGCCTGCGCCGCAGGCGCAATGATTGTAAACAGCGGCACGCCGAAATCGCGCGGCGCGCTGTCGACGAGCGCCGAGGTAGTGTTGCACGCCACGACGACGGCCTTCACGCCCTTCCCCTTCAGGAACGCAACGTTGCGCGCCAGCAGCGCCTCCAGCTCCTCGCGGGAGCGGTTGCCGTAGGGACAGTTCGCGCCGTCGCCAAAGTAAACAATATCCTCGCCGGGCAGCAGCTTTTGCAGCTCGCGCACGACGGTCAGCCCGCCCACGCCGGAATCCGTCACGCCGATGGGCGCGTTTTTCAAGCTCTGATCCATTTGCTTCCCTTTCCGTCCGCCGGAAGTTTCTTTATCGCTTCCTTTTTATACCACAAATCTGGCAAAGAGTAAAGGCTGCTTTTGCCCACGACGCGCAAGCGCGCCGTGGGTACGCCGTCTGCGGAGCGCTGCCGAGCCGAACATCGCGGATCGTTCGCCGCGCTGCTCTGTCGCGCTTTCGGCCTTCGCCGCCGCGTTTCCGGCGGTATGCCCCAGTTCGTCCGCCGCGCTCTCCCTCCGCTAATTCTTCCTGTTGACCTTCTCCCGTTCTTACGCTATGATACCCATGTCAGTGCAAATACAACAGAAAGGAAATTCTCCCCTATGCTGTTTGAAGACGTTTCAGTGCTCCTGCCCGAAGGGCTGCGCATGCATTATTATGTCGCCACGGAGGGCGAACGGATCGCCTATCTCGGCGCGAAGCGCCCCGAAAAAAACTACGGCGAAACCATTCGCGGCGCGCACAGGCTGCTCGTGCCCGCCTTTTACAACTGCCACAGCCACACCGCCATGACGCTCATGCGCGGCTATGGCGAAAACCTCAAGCTGCAGGACTGGCTTACCACGCGCATTTTCCCCTTCGAAGGCCATCTCGATGAGGAAGCCATTTATTGGGGCACACTGCTGGGCGCGGCCGAAATGCTGCGCTTCGGCATCGCCGGCACGACGGACATGTATTTCAACCTCGATGTGGAAGCGCGCGCTTTCGGCGAAGCCGGCGCGAAGGCGAACCTCTCTAACGGCGTGACGATGTTCGACGCGCCCGAATACGAGGCCATGCACTCCGTGCAGGAAACGCGCAGCGCCATGCGCAGCCTCGACGGCGCATACGACGGCAGAATCAGGATCGATTTCTCGCTGCACGCCGAATATACTTCCACAGAAAAAATCGTGCGGCAGCTTGTGGACGATATGCACGCCGCGCCCGGCGGCCGCGTACATGTGCATGTGAGCGAAACGAAGCGCGAACACGAAGAATGCAAGGCGCGCCATGGCGGCCGCACGCCCGCAAGGTATCTGTACGATTGCGGTCTGTTCGACCTGCCTGCCACCGCCGCGCACTGCGTCTGGTCGGAACCGGAAGACCTGGACATTTTCCGCGAAAAGGGCGTGACCATCGCGCATTGCCCCAAATCGAACCTGAAGCTGGCCAGCGGCGTGCTCGACGTGCCGCGCGCCTGGAAGCATGGCGTCGCGGTCGGCATGGGCACCGACGGAACAGCCAGCAACAACAACCTCAACATGCTGGAAGAGATTCGCGTTTTTGCGCTCACTCAGCGCGTACGCGCTGACGATCCGACCGTCATCACGCCCGAGGAAGCCTTCCATGCCGCGTCTCGCGTGGGCGCGCTTTCGCAGGGACGCGCCGATTGCGGCGAAATCCGCGAAGGCTTCAAAGCCGATCTGGCGCTCTACGACCTCGACACGCCGTGGTGCGCGCCAGAGCATAACATGCTCAACAACCTGTTCTGGTCGGCCTGCGGCACGGACGTACTGCTCACGATGGTCGACGGCAAGGTCGTCTACCGCGAGGGCGTATGGCCCACGATCGACGTGGAAAAGGCAAAGGCCGAAGCGGAGCGCGTCAAGAACAAAATCCTTTCTCAGCTATAAAGGAAACGGAGGGCAGCGCCATGAAAACCATTCTCATCGCCGGAAACCGCACGCAGAAGGAAACCGGCATGCGCAGCACCTATTCCCGCGCCGTGCTGGCGGCGGGCGGACTGCCGGTTCTCGCCTCAGTGGAAACGGAAGCGCAGGCAGCGCTGTACGCCGCGGCGTTCGACGCGCTGATTCTTCCGGGCGGCGGCGACCTGCCCGCAGAGCTGTTCGGCCAGCAGCCGCATCCATCGATCGAGTGCGACGACCCCGCGCGCGATCTGTCCGACCGTCTGCTGTGGGAAGCGTTCCACGCGGCGGGCAAACGCGTGCTCGGCATTTGCCGCGGCTGTCAGGCGGTGAACGTATTCTGCGGCGGCACGCTGCATCAGCATCTACCCGATGCGTTCGATCCGGTTCTTTGGCATTCCGGCAACGGCAAAGGGCGGCACGCGGTTTTTGTGGAGGAATCGAGCGCGCTGGCGCGCGTTTTCGGGGCTGGCGCGCAGCGCTGCAATTCCAATCATCATCAGGCGGTCGATCAGCCCGGTGAGGGGCTGCGGATTGTCGCGCACGCCCCCGACGGCGTGGTCGAAGCGCTCGAGGGCGAGAACACGCTGCTGGTGCAGTTTCATCCGGAAATCATGGGCGACGAAGGGATCGGCATTTTCCGCTGGATATTGGAGGACTGAGGGCGCGGCAAGGGCTGTTATGTTTTCCAAAATATGGCGGCGGCGAAGGAGCGAATCACCGTGCATTCCTCCGACGGCGCAGTCGAAGCGCTCGAGGAGCGAACACACAAAGAATAGATTGGCCTTTCCCTTCAGATTGCGGAGCGTTGAAAGTGTGGCAAGCGCTGGTGTGTTTCCAATAGAATGTGCAAGCAGCAGCGAGGGGCGAATCACCACATATACCTCGGCGGCGCAGCCAAAGCGCTTGAGGGGCGAACACACAAAGAATAGATTGGCCTTTCCCTTCAGATTGCGGAGCGCTGAAGATGTTGCAATCACTGTTGTGCTTCC
>SFFS01000011.1 GCA_004557805.1 Clostridiales bacterium
TTATCGTCTCGAAGGGCTCTCACCCTCCGAAACGCTCTCAGCGAATTGACTGTCTCTTTTCTCTCTTCTTCCCTGTATCGTTTTCAAGGACCGCCTTGCATCCGTCTCTCAGGAGCTTGTCCCTCGTTCCGGGTGCTCAGTTATGATACACCCGGAACGCCTTTTTGTCAACCCTTTTTTCGCAATTTTTCCTTGTTTTTTCAGTGTTTTCAGAAACACGAACGTTATCTTTTAATCGTCACTTCGCGTTCGTATTTTTTAGCGTCTTCCAGCCATTTCGTGCCCACCGGCACACCCTGTCGTTCGCAGAATTCGTCCCAAATCGCGCCCATCGGCATCGTTAGCAGCTCCTGCTGCAGGGCCAGACGCGAACTGTTATCTCCCTCGGCCTCAAGTTTTTTCAATTTATCGACAGGTTCCAGCAGAGCGGCGAGGAGGGCTTTGCGCGCGTTCCGCGCGCCAACCGTCCATGCGATAACGCGATTGATCGACGCATCGAAGTAATCGAGGGCGATGTACACGCGATCCAGCGCGTCAGCGCGCACGACCTCCCGCATAATCTGCCGCGTTTCGTCGTCAAGCAGCACGACATGGTCGCTGTCCCAGCGGACGGGGCGGCTGACGTGCAGCAGCATTTTCTCAGCGAAGCACAGCACGGTGCTGATCTTGCTGGAAATCAGCTCGGTGGGATGGAAATGTCCCGCATCCATGGTAATGAGCAGCTCGGGGTGCTGCACGACGTACGCCCAGTAGAACTCGTTCGAGCCGGGCACGTACGATTCGCTGCCGATGCCGAACAGCTTCGATTCCAGCGCGTCGCGCGTGTATTCAAGGTTTTTCTTCTCGGCGAAAATCTGATTCAGACTGTCGATCAGCCGCATACGCGGGCCGACGGTGTCGATCGGCACTTCCTTCTCGCCGTCATGAATCCAGTGATTCGTCACGCAGGTCTTGCCGGTGCTGCGCCCGAAATATTCCGCGATATCGCGCACGCACTTGGCGTGACGGATCCAGAAAGCGCGCAGGCCCTCGTCCGGATTGGTCAGAGAACCTTTTTCGCTCAGCGGGGAAGAAAAGAAGGTCGTATTGAAATCCAGGCCGATGCCCAGCGCGTTGGCCCATTCCACCCAGGTTTCAAAATGCTTCGGTTCCAGCTCGTCGCGCGCGACGGGCTTGCTGCTGTCGAGATAATTGGCGTGCAGGTTCACCTTCTTCGCGCCGGGAACATACGAAAGCACTTTTTCCATATCGCTGCGCAGCTCGGCGATGTTGCGGGCGCGGCCCGGATAGTTGCCGGTCGCCTGGATGCCGCCGGTCAGCGTTTCTCCGCCCTCAAAGCCGAGCACGTCGTCGCCCTGCCAGCAGTGAATGGACAGCGGCGCGTTAGCGAGCAGCTCCATCGCCTTTTCGACGTCGACGCCGATCCCCGCGTATTGTTCCTTCGCCAGTTCAAACATCTTGGACATGGTCTTCCTCCTCTATGTTGTTTTCAATGAAACGCACAATGAATTTCCGAATCAGATTAATTCTTTCTTCTCCGGCGTTTTTCCTGCCAGCCGCTGCCTGGCTTCTTTTTTGAGCCGCTTGCGCGGCCGGTTTTTCGCCTCTTCGATGGCCTTCTGCGTTTTCGCATGCCGCACGGGCCCGAACTGATAGCCCACGGCGTACGCCGCAGGCAGCAGAAGCGCCAGCAGCGGGCTGATCCTGTCGAAAAGCAGCGTCGCCGCGTCGGACATGTTGCCAAGCAGGCTCACATACGGGAACAGCAGAAACCGCACGCCCACGCGCACGTAATCCGTCCATACAGCCGCCGGAACGGTATTCTGGAGATACGCTACCGCCCGGCCGACCTCTTCGCGCCCCATATAGCTTCCCAGCCATGAGGGCGTTCCCTGCAGCGTATACGCATACGGCTCCGCCGTCACGGCCACGCACGCGGCGGCAACGACGACCGGCGAAGCGGCGAGCAGCGCCGCGAAAACCGCGCGCGCGCGGGAAAACCGGCGTTCCTGCCCCTGCGCGCCCGGAATCTTTTCCAGCTTTTCCGCCATTGCAAAATCGCGTTCGCCCTGTCCCACGCCGGAAAACGCCGCCAGCGCCCACAGCGCCAGCACCACAAGTCCCACCAGCGGCACGCGCACCGCCGCGCCGGCCGAAGCCAGCGCTGGAGTCAGCACAAACCCGACGAAACCGAAGGCCAGCTCATAGCCCAGCACAGAAAGCGCCATACGCGCGAGCCTGTTCTCTTTTTTCTGCATGCGTCTCATTCCCCTTGCGTGTTAATGTAAACCTTTTCCACCCGCGCGGCCGGCGCGAGCATCGCCTCGTAATCGATTACGCCCATCCATTCCGCCATCTGACGGACGCTGATTTTCTGCGCGCCCTGCGCGCCCATCAGCACCACCTCGTCGCCCGGCTGCGCACCCGGAACGTCCGTCACGTCGAGCATCGCCTGATCCATGCACACCCGGCCGATCACCGGCGCGCGCTGTCCGCGCACGAGCGCGTAAGCCGCGTTTCCCAGCCTGCGCGGATAACCGTCGGCGTAGCCGACTTCGATGGTCATCACCCGCGTGGCTCTTTGCGCCGTAAACGCGCGGCCATAGCCCACCGTTTCGCCCGGCTCGATGGTTTTCACATGCGCCGCCTCTGCAATCCAGCGCATCGCCTCGCGCAGCTCCGCGCCGCTTCCATCCGGAAAACGCGGGTTCTCATACAGCGCGATGCCCGCGCGCACCATATCGTGCGCAAACTGCGGCGTGCGCAGCATGGCCGCGCTGTTGAGGCAATGCAGCAGAATTTCCGGATGCGCCGCCTTCAGCGGCCCTGCGACGCGCATGAATCGCTCGTGCTGCTCGTATTCAAATTCGATATTTTCTTCGTCGGCCGTAGCAAAATGCGTGAACGCGCCCGTCAGAGCCACGCGCGGCGACGCGGCGACCGCATCCAGAACCTCGCGCGCTTCAGCCTCCGTGCGCACGCCGATGCGCCCCATGCCGGTGTCGATTTTCAGATGCGCACACGCCGTTTTTCCCAGCCGCTCCGCGGCGCGCTGCAAATTGAGCACCGTCCGCACGTCGTATACGGTCTGCGTCAGGTCGAACTGCACGTCGCCCTCCGCGCCGACCTCGTTCACGCCGCCCAGCACAAGGATCGGCGCGGAAATCCCCGCCTGGCGCAGCTTCACGCCCTCTTCCGGAATGGCCACGGCCAGAAACTCCGCGCCGTTCTTCAGCGCCGTGCGGGAAACCTCAACCGCGCCGTGTCCGTATGCGTCCGCCTTCACCACGGCCAGCAGCTTCGCCGTTTCCGGCGTGCGCGCGCGCAGACAGCGAACGTTGTGTGCAATCGCGCCCAGATCAATTTCCAGCCGCGTCCGCCTGTACTGCGTCATTTTTTCTCCCCCAGCGCCCAGCCCGCCAGGAACGCCCGGCGGTTGGCTTCAACGGTTTTCGGCGGCACACAGGCTTCGACGGCCTTCAGCCACGCCTCCTGCGCGAACTCCTCTCCCGCCGCGTATGCGCCCAGCAGCACGATATTGACGGATTTGGGCGCTTCGCACGCCATAGCCGCGGCGCGCGCATCCAGCTCCAGCACGTCTCCGTGCGCGCGCAGCAGCTCCTCCAACCCTTCCGGATACTGCGCCGTGCCGATTTTCACCGTCACCGGCTCGATCTTCTGGCTGTTGACGACGATGCGGCCGCCCTGCCCTTTCAAAAAGGGCAGCGCCCGCGCGGCTTCCATCAGCTCGAAGGAAACGATCGCGTCCGCCTCGCCCTCCGTCACCAATGGAGAAATCACTTTTTCGCCGATGCGCACATGCGTAATCACGTCGCCGCCGCGCTGCGACATGCCGTGCACCTCGCTCACCTTGATATCCAGGCCCGCGTCCATCGCGAGCTTTCCCAGCACGCGGCTGGCCAGCAGAATCCCCTGCCCGCCCACGCCGACGATGATAATATCCTTTTTCATTTATTTCCGCTCTCCCTTCAAAAGCACGCACGGCCGTTTGACGATCAGCACCGATACCGCCTCGCGCGCGATTTCCTCCTCGAGCGCCGCGTCGAACGCCTTCACGTCGAACGGATCGACCGTGCGGACGCTGGCCGCGCCGCACGCGCGGCAAATCGCTTCCAGATCGACCATCGGCGCGGGATTGCCGTGAATGTCGAAGCCACTGGCCGGGTTCTCCTGATGGCCGGTCATGCCGGTGATGCGGTTATCGAGGATGAGCACGGTGATCGTGCCGCCGTTATAGCATGCGTCGATCAGCGGCGTAATACCCGAGTGCATGAACGTGCTGTCGCCGATAACGGCCACCGCATGGCGGCTGAACTCCTTCCCGCGGGCCTTTTCCATACCGAAGGCCATACCGACCGACGCGCCCATGCAAAGCGACGTATCCACGCTGGAAAGCGGCGGAAGCGCGCCGAGCGTATAGCATCCGATGTCTCCGAACACCGTCAGGTTATGCTTTTTCAGCTGCTGATAGGTTACCCTGTGCGGGCATCCGGGACAAAGTGCCGGCGGACGGCCCGGCATCGCGGGCAGCTCGGGCAGATTCGCTTTTTCGCCGGTCAGAATTTCGCGAACCTTCTTCACAGAAAGCTCGCCCTGCAATCCGGTCGCTTCCTTGCCGGTACAGGCCACGCCGTGCGCTCTGAGCTGATTTTCCATGAAGGGTTCCAGTTCTTCAACGACGATCAGCTTTTCGACCTTTTTCGCAAATTCCGCAATCGCCGCGATGGGCAACGGGTAGCTCATGCCCACTTTGAAGGTGGAAACCTCCGGCGCGGCTTCGCGCACATATTGATAGCAGATGCCTGCACACACCACTCCAACGGCTAAATTGCGATATTCCGCGCGGTTTATCTCCATTTTATTGCAATTTTCAGCCAGTTTTCGTTCTCTCTGCTCCACATACAGATGCCGCCTGCGGGCCGGCCCGGGCATCATGACGTATTTCTGCATGTTCTTTTCATACGGGCGCACCGCACGCTCCGCGCGCTCCTCCAGCGCAACGAGCGAACGCGCGTGCGCGATGCGCGTGGTCAGCCGCAGAAGAACGGGCGTATCGTATTCCTCGGACAGATCGAACGCCAGCTTCATGAAATCCTTGCATTCCTGCGCGTCGGACGGTTCGAGCACCGGCACATGCGCGCTGCGCGCGTACAGCCGCGAATCCTGCTCGTTCTGCGAGGAAAACATAAACGGATCGTCGGCCACAACGGCCACAAGACCGGCGTTTACGCCGGTATAAGCCGCCGTAAAGAACGGATCGGCCGCAACGTTCAGGCCGACGTGCTTCATGCACGTCATCGCCCGCACGCCGCCCAGCGCCGCGCCGTACGCCACTTCCATGGCCACCTTTTCGTTCGTGGCCCATTCGCTGTTGATTTCAGGATATTTCGACACCGTTTCGGTGATCTCCGTCGACGGCGTGCCGGGGTAGCTCGAGCAGACCCTTACGCCCGCTTCCCACGCGCCGCGCGCCACGGCCTCATTGCCAAGAAAAAGCGCTTTTTCCATTGCATTGCCCTCGCATCAAAAAAATACAGAAAACCAGTTTGTATTATAGCGCAGCCCGCCCGAAAAGAAAACCCCCGGATTCCCATGCGCATCGTGTCGAACGCTCCCCCTTTTTCGCGGCGGAATTCAACGGTGCATTTCCCGTCAATCCGCTACACTGAAGCAAATCCGAAAGGAGGCGGTCGCGTGCCGGCGGCGGAGGTTTTCCTCCTGAAAAACATCTGCGCCGACGCGGCGCTTCTTTTTCTTGCGGCGCGGTTTCAGGGCGTGCGCATACGCGGCGCGCGCGTGGCGGCAGGCGCTGTTTTCGGCGCGCTGTGCGCGCTGGGCTCCGCCGCAGCCGGCGGCGCTTTCGCGGCGTTTCCGGCAAAAGCGGCCGTCTGCGCCGTGATGGCGCTGATCGCCGCGGGACGTGCAAAGGCCCTTCGCGTCTGCCTTTCCATGTGGACGGGCGCGATGCTGCTGGGCGGCGCAAGCCGGCTGGGGCTTTCCTGGCTGGCCGCCGGCGTCGTTTCGGGAATGGCGCTGTGCGCCCTGTGCGTCCGAAGAGCCGCTCCGCCCGCGCAGGATGCGCAGCTGCGCGTCGTGTGCGGGGGCAGGGAAACGCGCCTGCGCGCGATCGTCGATACGGGCTGCCGCGCCGTCGATCCGGAAACGCTGCTGCCCGTGATCGTGCTGCCCGCGGGAGCCGTTCGTCCGCCGGAAGGCTGCCGTCCCCTCTGGGTGAAAACGGCGGCGGGCAGGACGAGCCTTTCCTGCTTTACACCGGAAGCGGTTTTTATCAACGGTATCCCCGTCAGCGCGTGCGTCGCGACGGCTCCCGGCGAGTCTCTCCCTCATGCGCTGATTCCCGTGGCGCTCTGCGCCGGAAGGAGGATCGGATGAAATGGCTTTCGCATCTTCGCAAATTTTTGCTGGCCCGGCTTTCAAAATGGTTTCCGGGGCGGGTGGATTACATCGGCGGCGCGGACATCCTGCCGGCGCCGCTTTCACGGGAGGAGGAAGAAAAGCTGGTGCAGGAACTGAGACAGGACGACGGCGCCATCCGCGCCACGCTGATCGAACATAATCTCCGGCTGGTCGCGTTTATTGCGCGAAAATTTGAAAACACGAACGTGGGCATCGAGGATCTGATCTCCATCGGTACCATCGGACTGATTAAAGCCGTAAACACATTCGACCCAACGAAAAAAATCAAGCTGGCGACGTATGCGTCGCGGTGCATTGAAAACGAAATTCTGATGTATCTGCGCCGCAACAGCAAAAGCCGGCAGGATATTTCGCTCGACGAGCCGCTGAGCACCGACTGGGACGGAAACGAGCTGCTGCTCTCGGACGTGCTCGGCTCTGACGACGACGACGTATATCGCGCGATCGAGGAAGACGTAGACCGGGAGCTTCTGCGCGACGCGCTGAAAAAGCTGACCGGGCGCGAGCAGCGGATCATGTGCCTGCGGTTCGGGCTTTCGGGCGGCGAATGCCGCACGCAGAAGGAGGTCGCCGACGTGCTGGGAATTTCGCAGAGCTATATCTCGCGGCTGGAAAAGAAGATATTGCATCGCCTCCGCCACGAAATGGCGCGGATGACCTGAAGAGGAAGGTGCAGGACGCCGAAGGGGAGCGCGGCCTGTGGCCGAAACAGCGAGCCGAAGGCGCGGTGCGAAACGAGCGGTCGACCGGAGGGAGAGTGCGACGATTGAGCACCGAAGAAGGTTCCCTGCTGGGGGTGCGGGGACAAAGCCCCTGCCGTCCTTCCCATACGGCACAGCTGTCCGAAGAAGCGCGCAATGTTCGCGCATCCTCAGATGCGCGGACGAGCTAAACCCGCCCCATGAATGTGGAGGGGCCGCGCAAAACCCCATTCCCCCTCATCCACGCCTCCGCAATCGCCATCCCTGTTCCTGCCGCCTCGCGGCAGCGTATCTCGCCCGGAACGCAGCCCGCGGATTTTCTTATCTCCGCACGGCCGCATGTTCCCCGTTCCCGGGGCCGCGCCCTGCGCGGCAAATCCATTGCAAAAGAATCGAATAAAATCCCGCTCCGGCGGTCATACTGCATGTGGGCAAGTCCCGTGATTACACCGCACGGAGGGAAGAAATGCCGATCAACAAGGTTGAAATCTGTGGTGTGGATACCTCATCCCTGCCGGTACTCACGAATGAGCGCATGCGCGAACTGTTCCCGCTGGTTCACGGCGGCAACCGCGCCGCGCGCGAGGAATTCATCCGCGGCAACCTGCGGCTGGTGCTCAGCGTCATCCAGCGCTTTTCCAACCGCGGCGAAAACGCCGACGACCTGTTTCAGGTGGGCTGCATCGGCCTGATGAAAGCGCTCGATAACTTCGACGTTACGCAGAACGTCCGCTTCTCCACCTATGCCGTGCCGATGATTATCGGAGAAATCCGCCGCTATCTGCGCGACAATAACCCCATCCGCGTCAGCCGTTCGCTGCGGGATACCGCTTATAAGGCGCTTCGCGCCCGCGAAAGCCTGACCATCCGCACCGGCCGCGAACCGACGATGACCGAGCTCGCCGCCTCGATGGAAATACCGCGCGAAGAGGTCGTTTTCGCCCTCGAAGCCATTCAGGACCCCGTCTCGCTTTTCGAGCCCGTCATGGGCGAGGGCGGAGACGCCGTATGCGTGATGGATCAGGTGAAGGACGAAAAGGAATCCGACGCAGCCTGGCTGGAAGGCATCGCGCTGAAAGAAGCCATGAACCGCCTTACCGACCGCGAACGCAAAATCCTCCGCATGCGCTTCTACGAAGGCCGCACGCAGATGGAGGTCGCGGGCGAAATCGGCATCTCGCAGGCGCAGGTGTCGCGGCTCGAAAAAAACGCGCTCGGACATTTGAGAAAATATGTGTGAGGGAGAGGGACGCCAGGGGGGAAAACCCCTTCCTTTTGCAAAAGGAAGGGGTTTTCCCCCCTGGACCCCCTTTTCCTCAAGGAAATCATTTCGGACGTCCTCTCGGACGCCCGTTTTTTTGCATTTTTTCTCTTTTGTTTTTTATTGCTGTTCCGGCATTTGAAAATGAAATAGGTTTCCCCTGAACCTGCCGTTTTTACGCCAAAACCATTTCGGGCGTCCTTTCGGACGCCCGTTTTTCCCGCATATTCCTTTTTTATCTCCGTTTTTTCCTTGGCAGGTTGCCCATCAGCATTCCCTGATCGACGACGCTCATGCGCTTTTGCGGTTTTCGCAGGGTGATGTTCAGCACCAGCCCCAGTCCGCACATGTTGGCGATCAGGTTGGAGCCTCCATAGCTCAGGAACGGCAACGGAATGCCCATCACGGGCGCAACGCCGATGGTCATGGCGATGTTGTAAAAGGCATGGAAGAAGATCATCATCATAAATCCGACGATCACAAGTCGCGCAAACTTATCATACGTGTTCATCGCCAGCGAGAGCAGGCGGAAGATCATCAGCAGATAAAGGATCATCACGATCGAGCAGCCGACAAATCCCATCGTCTCCCCGATCGATGAAAAGATAAAGTCCGTATGATCCTGCGGCACGTAATCCAGCGCGGAATAGGTTCCGTCCTTGAAAAGCCCCACGCCGTACAGGCCTCCGTTGCCGATGGCGGTCTTGGAGTTGGTGGCCTGATAGATCGCGTCGGCGCTGGCCATTTCAGGATTGAAAAAGCCGAGCAACCGGTCGTAGCGGTAGGAGCCGCTCGCGCGCCAGTAAATGACGACGGGAACCAGCGCCGACACGCCCGCAAGAACGATGCCTGCAATCAGCCTGAATCTCACGCCGCTCATGATCATCATCGCGCCGTAAATGGCGATAAACACCATGACCGTGCCCAGTTCACCCTGCGCGAAAATGAGCAGCAGCGGCAGGCCCATGATAATGGCCATCGCCAGAAAATCGCGCGCGTTCTGCACCGGATTTTCCTTGCGCGAGAAAAAGTTTGCCACATGCAGAATGGCCGCCAGCTTTGCGAACTCGCTCGGCTGGAGCATGTAGCCGGAAAAGAGCGAAAACCATCCCGTCACGCCCGACGTGGTCGCGCCCATCACCAGCACCATGCCCAGAATCCCCAGCGAAGCCAGATAGGCCAGCCAGGAAAACTTCTGGAACGCGGCGTATGGGATCGCAATCATGAACGCGATGACGATTGGGCTGATGAGCAGGAACATGCCCTGCCGCTTTCCATAATACGAACTGGTGATCCGCGCGAGGATCGTATCGACCGCCACGGTTTCACCGGTATATTTATAGGTCGCCACAGTAATGGCGAAAACGCCGAAAATAGCCAGCAGGTAGGCGATAATCACCAGCGGCAGATCGAAATGCTGCCGCGCCCTGCGGTTAACTACCAGAGGGGTTCCTGTCATGCTTTCCTCCTTTTCCAGAATGGCCGCTTCTTCTCAGGCTCCGGGTTCCAGTTCCACAGCTTCGCTTTCGGGTCCTCCAGGCGCGAAAGCAGGTTTTCAACGCCCTTTGCGGCGGGGAAATCGCCGCAGACGGGCTGCTTTTTTAATCCGGCGCGAAGCGCCTGTTCATCCTCGGGCACCACGCCCAGCAGATACATGTCCAGCACCTGCGCGCAGGTTTCAGGCGTATATTGCAGCCCTTCCTTCACCAGCGCCGCGTCGATACGGTTCACGCACAGCATGGGCGTCTGTCCGCCAAGCCGCTGCCACAGACCCGCCGCGCGCTCGGCGCAGCGGATCGACGCGTCGTCCGGCGTCGTCACGGCGACGGCTTCTCCGTCCAGCCGCGCAGCCGCGGTAAATCCCCGCCCGATGCCGCCCGCGGCATCGATCAGAACACAATCGAATTCGTCGCGCAGATGCGAGACAATTTTGCCAAGCCTTCTTTCGTCCAGCGCCTCGGTGTCGCACACCTGGCGCGCGGCCAGCAGGCACAGGCCGTCCTCGCCCCTGCAAAGCACCTGCTTCAGGCCGCACACGCCCTCCAGCACGTCGCCCAGATCGAACGCCGCGCGGCTTTCCAGCCCCAGCGCCATATCCAGCCCGCGCATTCCGGTGTTCAGATCGACCAGCGCCGCGCGCTGTCCTCTGCGTACGAGCAGCGTGCCCAGCGAGGCCGTAAGCATCGTTCTTCCCACGCCGCCCTTGCCCGAGAGCAGCGTCACCAGCCGCCCGCTCATTGCGCCAGCGCGTTGGGCGCAGGCAGCACAACCGCCTCGTCGTTCACGCGCGAGGAGAAATAGTATTCCATCACCGTGCGGGCCGCTTCGGCAGAACGCGCGCCGGAGAAACCATACGGCATATACACGACCACCGCGATTTCCGGCTCGTCCTTGGGATAGAAGCAGACGAACCAGGAGTTATTTTCCACGTCGAGATCGCTCGTTTCGGCCGTTCCCGTTTTACCGCAGAGCAGGCTCTTATCGAGCGCGCCGTTCTCTCCGGTCCATTTGGAGAAGTAATCGCCCGCAGTACCGCCTTCGTCAACCACGCCCGCCATACCTTCCTTGATAGCGGAAATGTACGGCGCGACTTCTTCGGACAGGTCGTTGACGATAACCGGCTCGTCGAACTTGTTGATCACGTTGCCTTCCGGGTCGATGATGCTGTCGATCAGCTGCACGTCGCAGACGTAACCGCCGTTGGCGATGGCCACGATATAGCGCGCCATGGCGATAGGCGTCGTGGTGGTGATCGACTGGCCGATGGCGGTCATGATGGTGTAGCTGCCGCCCCATTTGATTTCGTTCAGGTAGGTGAACAGATCGCCCACGACTTCCTGCTTGTAAACCAGTTCCATCGACATGCCCAGCTCTTCCATCAGGATCGGGCGGATGGCCTGCGTCCAGCCGGTACCTTTATCGCCCTGCGCGGTGGTGAGCGCCATGTCCATCAGCGCCTTGCAGCACTTGTCCAGACGTTCGTCGGAGTATTCGTAGCCATATTTCTCGCCGATTTTCACCAGGTGCTTTTTGATCGCCGTCTTGATCTGCACGGGATACCACGTATCCTGATCCTTGCCGGTGATGGGCCGGTTCGGATCGTACAGCGAGGTCTGGCTGCCTACGACGCTCGTAACCTCGCCAGGCAGATCGATGTTCGTCTTGGTGGTCAGCCCCAGCTTTTCCGCGAAGCGGTAGAGCCGTTCGCCGTCCGCGCCCAGGCGGCTGCCGAGCGTATAGAAGAAATAGTTGCAGCTGTTCTTCAGGCCTTCCACGACCGTCTGGTTGAAATGCCGCGAACGAAGATTGATGTTGATCCAGCATTTCGGCGGGTTCGTCGAATCGTACAGATCGAACCAGCCGCCGTCGTCAATCGTATCGGCGAGAGTGAGCTCTCCCTCCGTCAGCGCGGCCAGCGCGGTGCACATTTTGAAAACCGAGCCGGGCGTATCCGCGGCGGAAATGGCGTTGTTATAGAGCGGATGACGCGGGTCGTTCAGCTGCCGCTCGCGCTGCTCCGGCGTCATGCCGATGACGAACAGGTTCGGATCGTAGTTCGGATAGCTTGCCATCGCCTTCACACGGCAGTTCATGTCCAGCACCACAATCGCGCCGTTCTGCGCCAGCTTGATGCTCTGATCCTTCGCCTGATATCCCATCAGAGCTTCCTTGTTATCCTCGAGCCACTTATCGTCCTGCAATTTCTTTTGTTCCTCGAAATCGCGGGTTTTGTTGATCAGGTCGGCCAGCGCCTGTTCCGTCACGGCCTGCAGGCCGGAATCGATCGTCAGCTTGACGGTGTTGCCGTCGCGCGCATCCTGATGTGACAGCGTGCGGATCTGGTTGCCCGAACGGTCGATTTCAACGATGGAATACCCCTGCCGGTCGGACGAGTTCGGCGTAAGCCGCTCCTCCATCGAAGCCTCCACGCCGTCCAGACCGATGATATCCGAGCGCTTGTAACCCTTGGCGACATATTTCTGAATCTGCGCTTCCGTCTGCATCTTGCCGGTATAGCCCAGAATATGGCACGCAAGCGTGCCCTTGGGGTATACGCGCTGATTCTCTACCGCCACGGAAATGCCGTCCAGCGTAATCAGGCGCGTTTCAATCTTGATGACGGACGCCCAGCTGACGTCCTCTGCGATGACGATCGGCACGGAGTTAAACGCGTTCATCTGCATTTCCTGCCAGACGGAAAGCACCTGCAGCTTGTCGTCCAGCGTCAGTTTCTCGCTCTCGGGAAAATCCGCGTCGATTTCATCGATCATGTAGTTATAGCACAGGGTGCTGTAAATGTCGTTCACGTCCGTGTTTTTCACATAGAAGTTGGAACGGAACATCTTCTCGCGCGAAGCCGCGACGGTTTCGCTCGTGGTGTTCGTATCGAAATACCACGTGCCGTCCTCGGCGGGCTTGAGATAGAAATCGAACTTGACCTCGACCCCGTCCTCCTTAAGAATCTGGATCACTTCCCAGATCGCCTTGGAATACGCGCCGTTCTGCGCGCGCTTGCTCGAGGGCTCGCGGTAAAACTGGATGTTGTATATCTTTTTATCATAGCCCAGCAGCGCGCCGTTCACATCGAGAATCTGGCCGCGCGAGCCGCGCTCGTAAATGGTTTTCGTCATCATGGAGGCTGCGGCCTCGCCGTAATCGTCCGCACCGCGAATCTGCAGATTCGCAAGCGACGTAAACAGCAGCGCAAAACTCATACATACCACCATTCCAATACAAAGCAGTTTAATCCTTTCCTTCTTCACCGTTCCTTCCCTCCTCCCGCTGCGCCGTTTCGGCATGGTTTACGGGGTCATTCGTTTCAGGCGGCTCCGCCGCCCTGTTTTCATCGTCCTGCGCCGGTTCGTCCGCCGTTTCCGGCTCGTCCTCGCGCGCAAGCCGCCATCCCTCGGGAATGCCGGTCTCCTCGCGCAGCGCGTCCTCCGGAGCTTCTTCCTTTTCCGCTTCCGGCCGCGCCATGAGTTCGCTCATGAACGAATCCTGCTTCTTTTTGCGTTTTTTCTTCTTTTTCTCCTTCGCTTCCTCCGCCTCGTAGGCGAGGCGTTCGGCCTTTCGCTCGGCGCGCGTTTTCGGTTTATGCAGCATCCACCAACGGATCAGCGGCTGCAGGATAAACGCCAGCAGCCCCGCCTCCGCGGCGGTAAAAATCGCGCGGAAAAAGTGAATATACCCCAGCGAAACGCCGTTGAGGAAGAAATAGATGAGATACAACCCTTCCTTGAGCAGCACCAGCGCCAGCACGGCCGCCTTCGGCGCAAAGCGCCGGATCAGCTGTTCCCGGCCGCGGTTGCCGGGCAGCGAAAGCGCGTCCGTTCTGCGGACGATCACCGCGCCGGCCACGCCCGCGCCCACGCAGAATACCGTGGAAAAAACGGGAATATTCCCGCCCAGCGCCTCCATGATGAACGCGGCCGCAAGCCCTGAGCACACCCCGCCGTACATCCCCAGAACACTTCCGAGGAAGAACAGCGTCACCGTCATCAGATCAATCTGCGCGCCGCGCACCTTCAGATACGTCAGCACCGTCGATTGCAGCAGATAGGCCAGCAGGATGGCCGCGCCCGCGCGCAACGCCTTGCGCATCAGTTATTGCCCTCCCCCTGAAGATCCTCCTGCAGCCACTGCGCCACTTCCGGATCGACCGTCGGCGTATCGTCCGGCGGCACGGTGTAGAACGCCATGTCGCCGTAATCGCCCTCATACATCTGCGTCATGCTGGCCTCTCCGGGCGGCGTCGTGTTTTCCGGTTCCACGCCGTCATAGTTGCGCGTGGCGCGCGGCGGCGGCGTGATCGCGCCGAGGTTCGGATCGTTAACCTGCTTGCCCACCACGGGCGAAGGCCGCGGCGTATCCAGCTCCACCGGCACATAGCTGAGCTGCCCGTCGTCCGCGTCGGGCATATCCTCCGGCGCGGCCTCGTAAATGAGCACCAGCACTTCTTCTATGTGCATGAAGTCGACGTATGGCTCGATAACAACGTAATGCTTGTTTTCATCCATGTAGCGCGTGCTCTCGCGGATGACGCCGATTTTCAGACCCTTCGGGAACGACAGGCCCACGCCGCTGGTGACGACCGTATCGCCCGGCCGCGGCACCAGATCGACCGGCAGATAATACATGCGGCAGGCCGCTTCTTCTTCAATGCCAAGCGTTCCCTTGACGATGCCCTGATCGCGCGAGGATTCAATCAGCGCGGCTACCGACGCGCGGCTGTCCACGATGGAAATAACCTCGCTGGACGTATCGTACACCTTGTAAATATAGCCGATCAGGCCGTCCGCGTTGATGACGGCCATGTTCTGCTTGATGCCGTTGCGCGAACCCTTATCGATGGTGAACATCTGGAACCAGCTGCTCGTCTCCTTGCCGGTTACCTGCGCCATGATGGGGTTCATGGTGCGATATTCGTCGTAAACGTTCAGCAGATTGCGCAGGCGCTGGTTTTCCTCCTCCAGCTCGTCGTTGAGCAGGGATTTATAGACCAGCTCGTCATTCTCCGCGCGCAGCTTGTTATATTCGATTTCAATCGTCTTGCGCAGCTTGAACGAAGCCAGCTGATTGCTGACATAGTTCGTCGTCCACGCAAAGGCGCTCTGGAAAGGCTTGACCACGGCGGAAATCACGCGCGAGGGCATTCCTACGATGTTTTTCGGAATGAACTCCTGATTGGGCAGCACGTTCTCCACCAGCACCAGGCCCACGCAGCCGATGAGGATCGTAATGCCGACCACCATCGCCATAATTTTCAGAGCGTTTCCCCTAACTTTTCTCTTTTTGTTTTTGCGCATCTTTCTCCTCCGCGCGGGTTATTCCGTCAGCGGGTGGTTCTTGCCGATCCGGCTCAGAAGCTCGAGGTTCGAGGCCAGATAGCCCGCGCCCAGCGCGGCGCAATCGAGCGGATTCCTCGCTACCTGCACGGGAATGCCGGTTTCCGCGGCGATAAACTGATCCATGCCCGTCAGCTGCGACACGCCGCCGGTAAGATAAATGCCGCTGCGCATAACGTCCGCACCCAGCTCGGGCGGCGTGCGCTCCAGCACCCAGAGAATCGCCGACATGATTTCCCGCAGCGGCTCCTGCAGCACTTCATATACCTCGTCCGTATCCAGCGCGGCGGTGCGCGGCAGACCCGTCACCACGTCGCGCCCGCGCATCATGGCCTTCTGTGTTTCCGCCGGAGCCACGGCGCTGCCCAGATCGATCTTTACGTCTTCGGCCGTCCGGTCGCCGATGAGCAGGTTCTTTTCTTTTTTGACGTAGGCGGCGATGGCCGCATCCAGCGCGTTGCCGCCGATGCGCAGCGATTTGCCCACCACAGCCGCGCCCAGCGAAATAACGGCGATTTCCGTCGTGCCGCCGCCGATGTTGACGATCATGCTGCCCTGCGGCTCGTAGCACGGCAGGCCGCAGCCCAGCGCCGAGGCAGTCGCGCCGTCGACGATATACGACAGTTTACCGCCCGCGCGCATCAGCGCTTCCTCGTGCGCGCGGCGCTCCATGCTCGTCACGCCCGCGGGAATCGTCAGCACCGTGCGGGGCTTGCCCACATAGTTCACGCCCAGCGCACGCCGGATGAAATAACGCAGCATCGACGCGGCCAGATCAAAATCGGCGATCACGCCCTCGTGAATCGGCCATACCGCGCGGAACCCCTGCGGCATGCGGCCCAGCAGCTGGCGCGCTTCTTCGCCGACGGCCTGCACCACTCGCTTTTCTCCGCCCGAGACGATCACCAGGCTCGGCTCGCGCAGCACGATGCCCTTGTTCGCCACATAAAACAAAACGTTGTTCGTTCCCAGATCAATTCCGATTTCCGGCGAAAAAAATCCCATACGTTTCTCCTCACAGCCCCAGCATCGCGCAGGCGAGCTCCATCGGCAGGCCGATCACGTTCGTCGGACTGCCCTCGATGCGGTCAATGAACCGCGCCGCGCCGCCCTGAATGGCGTAAGCGCCCGCCTTGTCCATCGGTTCGCCCGTCGCCACATATGCGTCAATCTGCTCATCCGTAATAAAAACGAAATGCACGCGCGTTTTATCGCAGCGGCTTTCAATTTTTCCGTCTTTTGCCACGCTCACGCCGGTATATACCTCATGCCAGCCGTCGGACAGGCCGCGCAGCATCGCCCGCGCCTCTTCCCTGCCGGCGGGTTTTCCCAGCACGCGCCCCGCGCAGTACACGATCGTATCGGCCGCCAGCACCGTTTCGCCTGGATGTTTTTGCGCGGCTGCCGCCGCTTTTCGGCGCGAAAGCTCCAGCACCGTTTCTTCCGGCCCGCCCTCAAACGATTCGTCCACGTTCGCCGCGTCCACGGTAAACTCGACGTCCGCCTGCGCAAGCAGCTCGCGCCGCCGGGGCGACCCCGACGCAAGAATGATGGCCCTGTTCAACACGACATACCTCACCAGAATAGATTACCCTTTAGTATAGCATGTACGAGGAAAAAACGCCAGAGGGAACCCCCTCCCCGCGGAAAGGAAGTGTATCCCTCTATAAATCCCCCAGCACCCCTTGCCGTTCCGCGCCCCGCCCTCCGCGGGGCGCGGACGTAAAAAGACACGGCTTTCTTTTGGAAAGAGCGCGAGAAAACCTTTTCTTTCTCCTGAAAGAAAAGGTTTTCTCGCATTCTCTCTCTCATTTTATTCCCAATATCCCCTCTCTGTGGATACTGTGCATTTCCGTTCGTGGATATTTTGGCCAGCCAAAAAGTGGGAATGTATAAAGAAAAACGGCGCCGCTATGCGCCGTTTTTCACCGGGTTATCCACAGTTATCCACAGATTTTTCCACAAAAGAGGTTGTTTTGTGGAAAAAGTGTTTGTTTGTCTTATTTTCGTAATATTTTATCCACAGATTCATTCAGTTTTCCTTCACAGATGGAAATAGCTTTTTCATACTCGGCCCCGCCAAGGTCGTCGAGATGCGTACAGGTAATCATCGTCTGCACGCCCCCGATGCGGGTAAGCAGCATGCGGCGGCGTGAAACGTCGAGCTCGCTCATCACGTCGTCGAGCAGCAGCACGGGCGCTTCATTCGTCTCCTCGCGCATGACCTCAATCTCGGCCAGCTTCAGAGAAAGCGCCGCCGTGCGCTGCTGTCCCTGCGAGGCAAAGGCGCGCGCGTCCTTGCCGTTGATGATGATTTTGTAATCGTCGCGGTGCGGGCCTACGCTGGTAAAGCCGCGGCGGCAGTCTTCTTCGCGCGCAGCGCGCAAAAGACGAACGAGCCCTTCTTCATCGGCGTCGCATCCCGCATAGCGCAGCTTCAGTTTTTCGCGGCCGCCGGAAAGCGCGTCATGGATCTCCTCGGCCTTTTCTTCCAGCTGCGCCAGATACTGCGCGCGCTTGCGCAGGACGACCGCGCCCGACTGCGCGAGCATCGCGTCCCATTCTTCGAGGGTCGAAAAAAGCGCGTCGCCGCGATGCAGCTGCAATTCATGCAGAAGGCCGTTGCGCTGGTTCAACGCGCGCGCATAGCGCTGCAGCGCGTAAAAATACGCCGGCTGCAGCTGCGAAATCTCCATATCGAGAAAGCGCCTGCGGCCGTCCGGGCCGTCCTTGACCAGCCGCAGATCCTCAGGCGAAAAAAGAACGGCGTTCACCTGCCCCATCAATTCGCCGATGCGCTTGATAGGGTCGCCGTTCAGGGTGATTTTCTTTTTTTTCTGCTCGTTCGGATACAGCGCCACGCCTACCTGATGCACGCCGTCGCGCCGGCGCACGTCGGCCTGAACGTATGCTTCGCTCTCGCCCCAGCGGACGAGCTCGCGGTCGCGGCTGGTGCGATGAGAACGGCCGACGCAGCACAGATGCACGGCCTCCATCAGGTTTGTTTTGCCCTGCGCGTTTTCGCCGTAAAGCACGGTTACGCCGGGCGCAGGACGGACGTCCGCCTCTTCGTAGTTGCGAAAGGAACGCAGCCGCAGCCTTTCAATGCGCATCTTGCTTTTTTACGCCGAGAACACGCGCACCGGCAGCGCCAGATACAGATATTCGTCGCCCTCGACCGGGCAGAACAGGCAGGGGCTGACGTTGGAATTGAAGCGAATGATGACTTCGTCGTCCTCAATCGCGCGCAGCGTATCAGCGATATAGCGCACGTTGAAGGCGATATCGAGATCGTGGCCTTCGCTGACGACCGACACTTCCTCGCGCACATCGCCCAATTCAGCGTTGGAGGTGATGAGCATCTCGGAATCGCCGATATGCATCTTGATGAGGTTGTTTTTGTTTTCGCGCGCCATCAGCGCGGCGCGGTCGACCGCCGCGTCCAGCTCCTTGCGCGATACGCGCACGCGCGTCTTCCATTCCTGCGGCAGAATCTGGCGGTAACGGATGAATTCGCCCTCAAGCAGGCGCGCTACGACGCGGGTACGGCCCACGTCGGCCAGCAGATGCGACTTGCCGAACCGCAGCTCGACCGTATCGTCGCTGTCCTCGAGAATCTTCGCCAGCTCTCCCAGCACCTTGCCCGGAACAACCGCCGACAGCTTCGGCAGCTCGTTTTCGCAGGTGTGCTTGCGCAGCGCCAGCTGGAAGCCGTCGAGCGCGACGAGATAAAGATCGTTTCCTTCGGTTTCGAGCAGGCAGCCGGTCAGAATGATGCGCGTTTCATCAGTGGCGATGGCGAAGGAGGTGCGCTGCACCATATCGCGGAATGTGTTCTGCGCAATGCTGATTACGGAGGGATTTTCAACCTCCGGCAGCGCCGGGAATTCGTCGGTATCCATGCCGGTCAGCGTCATGCGGGAACCTGCGCAGCGGATCGTGGCGACGTTTCGATCGTCTACCGAAAGATCCATCATCGCGTCGGGCAGCTTGCGTACAATTTCGGAAAACAGCTTGCCCGGAAGCACTACGCCGCCTTCCTCCTGAATCTGCGCGTCGATATGCGTTTCAATGCTCAGCGCCAAATCCGTACAGGTCAGCCGCAGGCCCTCGGGACAGGTGGCCAAAAGAACGCCTTCGTAAATTGCCGACGTTGCGCGGGGGGAGAGGGCGCGGGTTACGACGCCAAGCGCCGCGGACATTTCGCTGCTCGAACACTGGAAACGCATGGTGATCCTCCTTACTGGGTGAGCAATATATATTGTAGTAGTTGCAGTAGTCCTGTGGAAAGCGTGGATAACCCGTTTTTTCCATGTTTTGGCTTAACTTTTTCCTGTGGAAAAAGTGTGGAAGCGGTCTGGACAAACTGTGGAAAGAATTGCCTTATCCAAAAAGATTGATTCGATGGAAAACGGAAAAATCCTTCTGATTGAAGGAAGCGTTTGATTTTCTTCCTTCCTGGGTATATAATAAACGAATCAAAGTTCAGGAGGAAGATTTCATGATCGATAAAACCATGACCATCCGCGAAGTGCTCAATATCGATCCCGGCACCGCGCATATTATGATGTCCTTCGGCATGCATTGCCTTACCTGCCCCTGCGCTACGGCTGAATCGCTCGAGGAAGCCGCCATGGTGCACGGTATTAACGTCGACGAAATGGTCGATCAGCTCAATGCGTATCTTGCGGAGAAGCAGTAAGAGGGGAATGAAGGGACGCGCGGGGGAAAACTTTCTTTAGAAAAAGAAAGTTTTCCCCCGCACCCCTTTTCAAAGAAATCACTTTGAAACTCCATCCTGGAGTTTTTTCTTTTTCAGCTATATCTCAGAAAATAGACCAGTATGAATTTGCCCCATGCGAGGATTTCGCGCGCGCAGCTTTTCGGAAGATAAGCGAGGCGGGAACGGCTGCCTCTGCCGCCCGCAAGGGAAAGCTTTTCCTTGCGGCAAATCGCCTTTGCGCGCGGAAGATGATAATCGCTGGTGATCAGAAGCGGTTTTGAAAGGCCGCTTTTTTGCAGCAGAATTTTTGCGTTGCGGATGTTCTGAATAGTGTCGTAGCTGGCGCCCTCGAGAAGCAGCGCTGCGTGCGGAACGCCGTTTTCCGCAAGAAAGCGCGCCATGAAGCATGCCTCGGTTTCCGGCTCGTCCCGGCCCTTCGCGCCGCAGCAGACGATGGGGACGGGGGTTTTGCGCCAGGTTTCCAGCGCGAGCAGCAGGCGGCGCTTCAGCGTTTGCGACGGAGTGCCGTCGGGGCGCACCTGCGCCCCAAGAACCACAATCGAATCGTGTTCCGTCATGCGTTTCGTTTTCTGCCGGCCGGCCGGCCGGGTTCCGCGGCCTTTTTATAATCCTGCTCGATGAGATGGATTTGCTGCTGCAGCTGGCAATAATCGCGCAGGCTCACGGCCGCGCCGTCGGCGACGATGACATGATCGGTCAGCTGAATGTCGATGGCGGCAAGCGCATCCCTGACCTTTTCCGTGATGGCGATATCTTCGCCCGAGGGCTCCGCCGCGCCGCTGGGATGGTTATGGACCATAACCGCATAGCAGGCATGATGTCTCAGCGCCGTTTCCACGATGATCCGGTTGTGTATGCTGACCATGTTGATCGTCCCGGAGAAAAGCGCCTCCGTATGCAGCACGCGCCACTGCGCGTCCATGCAGATCAGGTAGAAGGTTTCCTTGCCGGGAGAAAAGGGCATGGCGGCGCAGTAATCCAGCAGCGCCTGCTTGTTTTGCAGCGGCTGCTTTTTTTCTTTTTTGCGGCCCGCAAGCGCGAGCATCGGCCGCAGAAGGGAAATGAGCGCCGCTGCCGATTCGCCTACGCCGTCGATTTGCGCAAGCTCCTGCGGCGAAGCGGAAAGCGCCGCGTCGAGCGAACCGAACCGGTCGATGATCTGGTGCGCCAGCAGGTTCGTATCCCGCCGCGGAATGGCGTAAAAGAGCAGAAGCTCGAGGGCTTCATGCGGCTGAAATCCCTCAAGCCCCTGCGTGAGATAGCGTTCGCGCAGTCTTTTTCTGTGCCCGTCATGGGCGTTGGCCTTTTCAGGCATTTTCTTCTCCCGTCAGCTTTTTATAGAGCGAAACGTATTCGCCGGCCGATTTGTTCCAGCTGTAATCGCCCGTCATTCCGCGCTGCATCATCTTTTTCCAGATGTCCGGCTTTTCGCAGTAATACGTCACCGCGCGGCGAATGACCGACAGCATGTCGTGCGCGTTATAGTTGAAGAACGAGAAGCCGTTGCCCTCGCCGGTATAGTCGTTATAGGAGAGCACGGTGTCGCGCAGGCCGCCCGTTTCGCGCACGATGGGCAGCGTGCCGTACCGCAGCGCGATCAGCTGCGAAAGACCGCACGGCTCGAACAGCGAAGGCATCAGGAACATGTCCGCGCCCGCGTAAATGCGGTGAGAGAGCGGCATGTTCATTTCAAACCGGGCCGCTACGCGGCCGGGCCAGTTGCTCTGCGCCCAGCTGAACAGTTTGGTGTAACGCCTGTCGCCCTTGCCGAGAACGACGAACTGACAGCCCGTTTCCATAATCTGCGGCAGCACGCAATCGACAAGATCGAGCCCCTTCTGGCCGGAAAGCCGCGTGACCATGCCGATCACCGGCACGGCGAGATCTTCATGCAGACCCAGTTCGCGCTGGAGCGCCAGCTTGCATTTCGCCTTGCCCGCGGGACGCGCAGCGCTGTAATGCGCGGCGATGCGGTCGTCGTGCGCGGGGTCGTAATCGACCATGTCAATGCCGTTGATGACGCCGGAAAGCTGATGATTCCGCGCGCGCAGCAGACCGTCGAGCCGCTCGCCGTAGTAGGAGGTGGTGATTTCTTTCGCATAGGCCGGGCTGACGGTGGTGATCCAGTCGCAGTAGACGAGGCCGCTCTTTAGGAAGTTGGCCGCCCCGTAGAACTCCAGCTTGTCGCTGGTGAACAGCCCGTCGCCAAGACCCAGGCAGTCCTGCACGGCCTTTCTGTCGAACACGCCCTGATATTGCAGGTTGTGGATGGTCATCATGCTCTTCATGTTCGAATAGAACGGCAGATACTGATACTGGATTTTGTGCAGCGCGGGGATCATGCCGCTCTGCCAGTCGTGGCAGTGCAGAATATCCGGCTGGAAGCCGATGCGCGGCAGCGCGTCGAGCACGGCGCGGCAGAAGAACGCGAAGCGTTCATGTTCGTCGCCGCCGAAGCCGTAGACGTAGGGCCGGTCGAAATAGTAGCGGTTATCGACGAAATAATAGGTGATCCCCTGATAATCCAGCGTTTCAATGCCGCAGTACTGCTTGCGCCAGCCGAGCTCCGCCTCGAAGGTGGCGACGGTCTTCATCTGGTCTTTGTATTCCTGCGCGATTTCGCCGTAGAGCGGAAGAATCACGCGCACGTCGATCCCCTGCGCCTTGAGGAAAGGGGGAAGCGCGCCGACTACGTCGGCCAGGCCGCCCGTCTTGATGAACGGGACGCATTCGGAAGCCGCAAACAGTACCTTAAGCATGAATGTCCTCCTGTTTCGTCAGATGGTGACGTTTTTGCTGATGACGATGGGATAGGTTTCCGGGCCGATGAGCCTTCCGCCCGCGCGGATGGTGCCGTTTTTATCGATGATGCAGTGGTCGAGTTCGGCGTTTTCGCCGATGACGGCGTCCTGCATGACGATGCTGTTGCGCACTACGGCGCCCTTTGCAACCTTTACGCCGCGGAAGATGACGCTGCCGGTTACCGTGCCTTCGATATTCGCGCCGTTTGCGATGAGGCTGCCCGATACGTTGGCCTCCGGACCGAAGCGGGCGGGCATATCGTCGCGCACCTTGGTGTAGACCGGGAGCGCCGGATCGAACAGCCGGGTGCGAAGCGCCGAATCGAGCATGTCCATATTGAAGCTGTAATAGCTGCGCACGGACTGAATGTTCCATGCCGGAACCGGGCAGACGTAGCCGCTCACGCGCAGTATTTTGTCGTTGATGGCCGGCTGCAGAACGTCGCGCACGATGTGATGGCGGCCCTGCGCCGTCGCCTGCGTGACGATGTTGATGAGCATTTCGCGGCGGAAGATCATGATCGCAAGCGATTCATACGGCAGCGCCGTCTTGTCGGGAGCGACCTCCATGCGTTCGATTGTGCCGTTTTCGGAAAGATCGAAATACATATGCGGCGCGTCGGCGTCGACGGAATGCTGACGCGGACGGCAAAGCACGGTAATGTCGGCCGCGCTGTCGACATGCTGGCGAAGCATGTCCTGATAGTCGATATTGACGACGATATGGCTGTCGGCCACGACGACGTATTCCTGCCGCGAGCGGCGCAGATAGCTCAGGTTCGAGCGCAGCGCGTCAAGCATGCCCTCGTACACGCCGGTATTGTCGCGCGTGAGGAACGGCGGAAGAATGAACAGGCCGTCGTGCTTGCCGTGCAGATCCCATTCCTTGCCGCTGCCCAGGTGGTCCATCAGCGAATGATAGTTCCGCTGCGTGATCACGCCGACGTTCTTCGCGCCGGAATTGACCAGGCTGGACATCTGAAAATCGATGATACGATAGCGCCCGACCACGGGAAGCGCGGCCACGGCGCGCGTGAGCGTCAGTTCCCGCAGGAACTGATCGTTTTCACCCGTATAGATAAGACCCATCAGATCTTTCATTCTGCACTCCTCCTGTCAGGCTTTGTTGTCGTATTGCTCGCCGGGCGCGATGACGGTTCCGGCGGGTACGACGGCGTCCTGCGCCACGACGGCGATGCCGCCCTCGCTGCCGCCGATAACGCAGCCCGCGCCGATAACGGCGTTTTCCGCGATGATCGCGCGGCGCACGGAGCTGCCGCGGCCGACGGTCACGCGCGGCATGACCACGGAATCGTCGATGGAAGCGCCCTGCTCCACCTTGACGCCCGCGAACAGCACGCTGTGATTGACGTTGCCGTATACCTCGCAGCCTTCGGTGACGAGCGCGTTATGTACCTGCGCGCCGGGCGCGGTATACTCCGGCGGCATGCCGGGATTGCGGCTGTAGATGCGCCAGTTCTTATCGGCCGGGTTGATGGGCATCGGGTCCTTGAGCAGATCGAGGTTCGCCTCGAGCAGGCTGTCCACCGTGCCGACGTCCTTCCAGTAGCCCTGGAAGGGATAGGCGAACAGCCGCTGCCCGTCCGCCAGCATCTTGGGCATGATGTTCTTGCCGAAGTCGTTGGAGGAATTGGGGTCGGCTTCGTCGGCGACGAGATAATCGTGCAGCTTCTGCCAGGTGAACACGTATACGCCCATCGAGGCCTTATTGGATTTTGCATGCGCCGGCTTTTCGTCGAATTCGACGATGCGGTTGTTTTCATCCGTGTTGAGGATGCCGAAGCGATGCGTCTCTTCCCACGGCACTTCCAGCTCGGCGATGGTAGCGTCGGCCTGCTTTTCGATATGGAATTTGAGCATGGCGTTGTAATCCATGCGGTAAATATGGTCGCCGGACAGAATGAGCACATAGTCCGGATCATACTGCTCGATAAAGCCCATATTCTGATAGATAGCGTTGGCCGTGCCGCGATACCACTCGCCGCTCTTACCCTTGACGTAAGGCGGAAGCACGAAAACGCCGCCGTTGGTCAGGTCCAGATCCCACGGGCCGCCCGAACCGATATATGCGTTCAGTTCCAGCGGCTGATACTGCGTCAGCACGCCGACGGTATCAATGCCGGAGTTGGCGCAGTTGGATAACGGAAAGTCGATGATGCGGTATTTTCCGCCGTAGGGAACGGCAGGCTTGGCCATGTGCTTTGTAAGAATGCCGAGGCGGCTGCCCTGTCCGCCTGCCAGCAGCATTGCGATACAGCGTTTTTTCCTCATAGGCTCACTTCCTTACGGGTTATTTGCAGAATGGAATACTTTTCAGTTCATATTATAGCATGAGTTTCCAGCAATGAAAAGAAAAAATATATGTAAAAGTTAAACATAATTTGTCAAATTCTTGAAAGCAGGAGGAAAAGACGGCGTTTTTCGCGGCTGCACCGCTTGATAGAACTCAGAAACATGCGACAAGGCAGGAGGCGGTATACGCAGGAAAGAAACAAATCCTGAGCAAAGCGGCTTTCTTGGGATGGTGTCATTTTCTTTGCGGCTGCGCCGCATAGAGAAACCCGGAAACATGCGGCGAAGCAGGAAGCGGTATACGCAGGAAAGAGATAAATCCTGAGCAAAGCGGCTTTCTTGGGATGGGGGTCCGGGGGAAACCCTTCTTTCTCCTGAAAGAAGGGTTTCCCCCGCAGACTGTCGAAAAAGTCCAGCCCATGCTGGGCTTTTTCCATTATCTATGCTATAATAATCATGGGTGATGAAAAATGCTGGAACGCGGAAAAATGGA
>SFFS01000176.1 GCA_004557805.1 Clostridiales bacterium
ATCCTCTATGTGTCCGATTTTGTCGTGGCCAAGCGGCAGTATATCACCGTTTCCGGCAAATCCACGCGCCCGAACATCGTCGACCTGCGCGGCTGGCGCATTCCGATGACGTGCCTGGTGGGGCTGTTCGCGGTGATCGTAATCCTGATTCCGTTCGCGACGATCCTCACCACGTCCTTTAAGGTGGACGTGGGCAAGAAGCTGACCGAGGCGGGCAACTTCACCTTCCGCCAGTGGAAGGAAGTGTTCAGCCGCATCGAGACGGCCAACTGCCTGAAGAACAGCCTGATTTACGGTGCGGTGACCGCGACGGTCGGCATCGTCATCGCCTGCACGATGAGCTATCTGCTGCAGCGCACCCGCGTGAAGGGCCGCAAGATTCCGGACTTCATGATTACGCTGGGCAGCGGCACGCCGTCGGTCGTAATCGCGCTGGGCCTCATCATGACGATGAAGGGCAACTTTGGCGTGAACATCTATAACACGGCCTACATCATGATCGTCGCCTACCTCATCAAATATCTGATGATGGGCATGCGCACCGTCGTTTCGGCGATGAGCCAGATTCATGTTTCCCTCGAGGAATGCTCGCAGATTTCCGGCGCAAGCTGGCCCAAGACGATGTTCAAGATCACCGGCCCGCTCATTTTCCCGTCGATTGCGGCCGGTTGGTTCCTGATCTTCATCCCCTCGTTCTACGAGCTTTCCATGACCACGCTTCTGTATTCCAACAGCACCAAGACGATCGGCTTCCAGCTGTATGAATACTGGACGTTCACCAGCCAGCCGCAGAGCTGCGCGATGGCGTTCGGCATCCTGATGATCGTCGTGATTCTGAACTTTGTGCTCAACCGCCTCACCAAAGGCGAATTCTCCATCTGACAGGAGGCTATGCGATGTCAAACGTAACGATCAAGGGCGTTTCCAAAACGTTCGGAACCAATACCGTGCTTCGTGAATTCAACGAAGTTTTCAAGGACGGAGAATTCGTGACCCTGCTGGGCCCCTCCGGCTGCGGCAAAACGACGATGCTGCGCATTGTGGCCGGGTTTGAACGGCCTTCCACGGGCGAAGTGTATATCGACGATCAGCTCGTTTCCGGCGGCAAAACGTTCGTGCAGCCTGAAAAGCGCAATATCGGCATGGTGTTTCAGAGCTACGCCGTCTGGCCGCATATGAACGTATTCGACAACGTGGCCTATCCGCTGACGATTCAAAAGATCCCGAAGGCGACCATGAAGGAAAAGGTAGACCGGGTGCTGGGCATCGTGCATCTTGCGCAGTACGCCGAGCGGTTCCCGAACCAGCTTTCGGGCGGCCAGCAGCAGCGCGTTGCGCTGGCGAGAGCGCTGGTGGCGGAGCCGCGCCTTCTGCTGCTGGATGAACCGCTTTCCAACCTGGACGCCAAGCTGCGCGAGAGCATGCGCTTTGAAATCAAGGAAATTCAGCAGTCGTTGGGCATCACGGTCATCTATGTCACGCACGATCAGACCGAGGCCATGGCGATGAGCGACCGGATCTTCCTGATCAATCGCGGCGTGGTGCAGCAGTGCGGTACGCCGGACGAAATCTATAACCACCCGGTGAACCAGTTCGTCGCGGACTTCCTGGGCAAGGTCGATTTCATCAAGGGCGTCGCCGAGGAAGGCTCGATTCTCATCAACGGCACCAACCAGCGCGTTCGCTACGACGGCGAAAAGCGCGGCAAGGTGGAGCTGGCCGTGCGCCCGGAAAACATCAAGTTTGTCAAGGAGAATGCGGAGCTTTGCGGCAAGGTCGTCAGTCAGTATTATCTGGGCGATGTGAACGACTGCCGCATCAACGTTGGCGGCCAGACGGTGCGCGTCATCGCCGACCCGTACACCTTCCGCGAGCTGCACGTGGGCGACGAGGTGGGGCTGCATATCCGCGATTTTATCGCTTTTGACGACGACGGAACGCTCGAAGAGCAGCTGCAGATCAAGACCTGATTTCTCCCCGTAGAACAGGCGGCGTGCCGGAAAGCTACGGCGCGCCGCTTGACGGGCCGCGCAAGATGGTTTTGGGGCGGCAGGGCCGCCCTTGAGAATAAATCCGGTACCTTTTACGAAAGACAGTGGTATCTCGAAAGCAAACAGTAGAAAAACGGATTGCATGCCCCTGGTTTTTTTTGTATAATACACTTTAATGCAATCCGATTCAGGAGGAAACCATGTATCCGCTGTTGATCGTCCGCGAGGAAATTGTCTGCCTGGTGATTCTGCTGTTTCTGGTGGGAATGGCCAGATATTATAAAATGGGAAAGGATACGAGCATCTTTTTCCAGTTGAGCCGCTACGCGCTTTTGCATGTCGTGTTCGATATCATTACCGTGATTACGGTCAACCATCTGGAGGAAGTGCCCGGCTGGGTGAACTGGGGCGCGCACATCATCTTCTACATGGCCGCAATTCTGTTCGCGTGCAGCTTCTTCAGCTATACGGCGCAGCTGTGCGTCAGCCAGAAGGTGTTCAAGGGGATGCGCATAGTCGCCGTCGCCGCGCCGTTCGTATATCTGGCGGCGCTGCCGTTTCTGCCGATCGATTACCTGACGGGCAGCGGGACGAACTACAGCTTCGGCCCGGCGGTGTTTGTGGGCTACGGGATTGCGATGATCTACTTCCTCGCCAGCGCGGTGCTCGTTGCGGTGCGGTTCCGCAAGCTGGAAGTGCATGCAAAACTGGCGCTGCTGCCGATGATGGTGGTGCTGATCCTGGCGGAAGTGCTTCAGATTATCGTGCCGGAGCTGCTGTTTACCGGCGGCGCGGTGACGATCATTACGATCGGGTTCTTTTTCTCGCTGGAAAACCCGGCCTATGTGTTCCGCAGGAAGCTGATAATCGACGCACTGACCGGCGTGGAAAGCCGCCACAGCTACGACGAGGATATCGACGAAATCGAGCGGCGCTATGCGCGCGATCCGTCGTTCGTGGTCAGCATCGCTTTCTGCGACATCAACGATCTGAGAAACGTCAACAATACCTACGGGCACTTGGAGGGCGACGCGTATATCAGCGCTGTCGCGCAGATTCTGATGCGCGAGCTCAGGAGCGCGGAGAAGATCTACCGCATGGGCGGCGACGAGTTCCTGGCGATTTTTGAAAACAAGCCGGAAATGACCGTGCGCGAGGAGATTGCCGCGGTGCATGAGGCGTGCCGCCTTGAAAGCGGGAAGCACAGCTATCCCGTCGGCGTGTCGGTGGGATTCGTGTCGCTGGGCGACGCTTATAAGACGGTGACGGAAGCGCTGAAGGCGGCCGACTACCTGATGTACGAAAACAAGGCGGAAATGAAGCGCGTAAATTCCATGGTCGTGCTGGATGGAAAGGAGCAGCTCAACCTGTCCGGCCTTTCCGACAGGATTACCGACGCGATCATTTCGATGGGCGATACGAGCTTCCACTATGTCTGCAACATGGAAACGACCGTCGCGCGCGTTTCACCGGCGCTGGTGGAGCAGTTTGAGCTTCCGGGCGAATTCATGGTGCGCTTCGACAGCGAATGGCGCAAGCTCATTCATCCGGACGACCGGGAGATTTTCGATGAGAGCATCGGCTCGGTGCTGATCCGCAAGTCGAACACGCATCGCGCTGTTTATCGCGTGCTCAACCGCAGGGGCGAATATGTGACCTGCTCCTGCCGTGCGGCCGTGCTGCCGGGAAAGAACGGGGCGGCCGATTTGCTGGTGGGCGTGATTGAAACGCAGGCGTAACCGTTTTTGCCGGGCGCGTGCGGAAAGAATCCCCCTGCGCCATTGACAAAGCAAGGCGGGACAAGTATAATTTGAACGTTGGAAAGGAAACCACCGCGATGCGTCGTGCGCGCGGTGTGCTTTTCTATTCTGTTTTAATGACAGGCCGCGCGTCCAAGGGCAGCGGCGTGGAAGGAGCAATGACAATGGCGGATAATGCGGCGAAGGGAAATCGTCCCGTTGTATCTTCTGAGGGCTATGCCAAGCTGGAAGAAGAGCTGAATTACTATAAGCTGGTAAAACGCAAGGAAATTGCCGAGCAGATTAAGGTCGCCCGCAGCTACGGCGACTTGAGCGAAAACGCCGAATACGACGAAGCGAAGAACGAGCAGGCCAAGGTGGAAGACCACATCACGCAGCTGGAAAACATGCTGCGCACGGTCGTGGTCGTCGATCATGCGGACCAGCCCAACGACAAGGTGGGCGTCGGCAGCCGCGTGAAGGTGCGCGACAAGGCCAACGGCTTTGAAGCCGAATACAAGATCGTGGGCGCGACGGAAGCGGATCCGTTCGACGGCCTGATCTCCAACGAATCGCCCGTGGGCGCGGCGCTGATCGGCGCCAGGCTCGACGACGAGGTGACCTTCGCGGTGCCCGACGGCATGCGCACGCTGAAGGTGCTTTCGATTACCAAGGACTGATATACATTCTCTGGAGGGACGCAAATGGACGAGATGCAGACCGTTAACCTCAGCGAACAGGAAGCGATCCGGCGCGAAAAGCTGGCCGCGCTGCAGGCGGCGGGCAAGGACCCGTTCCGCATCACGCGGTTCGATCAGACGGCGCACAGCGCCGAAATTCAGGCGAAATACGACGAATTGGAAGGCAAAACGGTCAGCATCGCGGGCCGCATGATGTCCCGGCGCATCATGGGCAAGGCCAGCTTTGCGCATTTGCAGGATTTGCAGGGCGAAATGCAGATCTACGTCAAGCGCGACGACGTGGGCGAGGAAGCCTACGCCGACTTTAAGGCGATGGACATCGGCGATATCCTCGGCGTAGAGGGTTTCGTTTTCAAGACGAAGACCGGCGAGGTGAGCGTGCACGCGCAGAAGATCGTGCTGCTTTCCAAATCGCTGAAGGTGTTGCCGGAGAAGTTCCATGGTCTGAAAGATCCCGAGCTGCGCTACCGGCAGCGCGCGGTTGACCTGATCGTGAACCCCGAGGTGCGCGATACGTTCATCAAGCGCAGCGCGATTATCCGCGAAATGCGCCGCTATTTCGATTCGCTCGGGTTTATCGAGGTGGAAACGCCCGTACTGAACGCGGCCGCAAG
>SFFS01000177.1 GCA_004557805.1 Clostridiales bacterium
TCAAGACCCGCGAGATGCAGTTCCGGGAGGAAAAACGTCCTCACGACCAGCTGCGCATCGGCGAGACGCGCTTCCCTGCATGGGATGAGTACTGCGACGAGTTCCAGGCCATGGATCTTCTGCGGCAGATCGAGACCGGTGAGCCTTACCCCATCAAGGCCATCGTCGGCTTCGGTTTCAACGCCAAGATGTATCCCGAGACAGACAAGCTGGTCAAGGCCTTCGACAAGCTGGACTTCTTCGTGGACGCCGATATGTTCATGAGCTATACCACCCGCTTCGCCGATATTGTCCTGCCCTCCTGCTCCTCCCTGGAGCGCGGCGAGCTGAATGAGATCCCCGCCTATGCCGTCGGAGAAACGGTACAGCCGATCACCCTCAACCTTGGGCAGCTCACCGCGGACGAGCGCGAAATCCTGATGTGCGGAAGCCTGATCGGATATTACAGAAAGCATCAATAACACGAAAGAACGCTGTAAAGGAGCGGACGCGCAGGAAACCGCGCGGCCGCTCCTTTTTGCATATTACAGTCCTCCGCGTCCCAAACGCTTCCCCGTACTGTGCACGCTCAATTTCATTCCGATGCACAGAAAAGCGGCCGCGCGATTTCTCGCGCGGCCGCTCTGTGATTCCAGCTTCTTCGCTTACGCCTTCGGGCCGGCGTCCACGATATGCTTGGGCATATCCGGATACTTCTTGGCGAAGTTGTCCACGAACATCTTGGCCAGCTTCTTAGCCATGGCGTCGTAGGCTTCCTTGTCGCTCCAGGTGTCGCGCGGGTTCAGAACCTTCTGCGCTTCCTCGGGCAGGCCGGGGCAATACTGTGGCACTTCCACGTTGAAGATTTCGTCGTGCTTGTATTCGACCTTTTCCAGATCGCCGTTCAGCGCAGCGGTAATCATCGCGCGGGTGTAGGGCAGCTTCATGCGCTTGCCTTCGCCGGAGGCGGGGCCGCCGGACCAACCGGTGTTGACCAGATAGACGTTCGCCTTATAGGTTTCAATCTTCTCGCCCATCATTTCGGCGTACTTGCTCGCAGGCCGCGGCATGAAGGGTTCGCCGAAGCAGGTGGAGAAGGTCGGGGTGGGTTCGGTCACGCCGCGCTCGGTGCCGGCCAGCTTGCTGGTGAAGCCGGACACGAAGTGATACATCGCCGCGTCGGTCGTCAGCTTGGAGATGGGCGGCAGCACGCCGAACGCATCGGCCGTCAGGAAGATGACGGTCTTGGGATGTCCGGCCACGCCGGGGATGACGGCGTTGGAGATGTAATTGACCGGATAGCCCACGCGGGTGTTCTCGGTGATGGAACCGTCGTCGTAATCCGGCACGCGGGTTTCGGGATCGATGATCACGTTTTCAACCAGCGAACCGAAGCGGATAGCGTTGTAAATGTCGGGCTCGTTTTCCTTGGACAGCTTGATGGTCTTGGCATAGCAGCCGCCCTCGAAGTTGAACACGCCGTGGTCGGACCAGCCGTGCTCGTCGTCGCCGATGAGGCCGCGGTTCGGGTCGGCCGACAGGGTGGTCTTGCCGGTGCCGGACAGGCCGAAGAAGATGGCGCTGTCGCCGTCCTTGCCGACGTTGGCGGAGCAGTGCATCGGGAAGACGTTCTTCTCGGGCATGAAGTAGTTCATCACGGAGAAGATGCTCTTCTTGATTTCGCCCGCATAGCGGCTGCCGGCGATGATGGTCATGCGCTTTTTGAGGTTGATGATGATGGCCGCTTCGCTGTGCACGCCGTCGCGTTCAGGAATGCACTTATAGCCGGGGCACGCAACCACGGTGAAGCCGGGCACGAACGCGTCCAGTTCTTCCTGGTTGGGGCGGATCAGCAGCTGATGGATGAACATGTTTTCGCTGGCAAGATCATTCACCACGCGCACGGGCAGACGGTATTCCGGATCGGCGCCGGCAAAGCCGTCGAACACGAACACGTCGCGGTCCTGCAGATAGGCGCGAATGCCGTTATAGATGTTGTCGAATTTTTCCTCGCTGATCGGCACGTTGATCTTGCCCCAGGCGATGGAATCATGATGCTCGGGCTCGTCCACGACGTAGCGGTCGAGCGGGCTGCGGCCGGTGTACGCGCCGGTCTTGACCAGTAGCGCGCCGGTATCGGTCAGGCAGCCTTCGCCCAGCGCGAGGGCCTTCTCGGTCAGATAAGCGGGGGATTTCTGATAATGAATCTCTTTGGTATTGATAATACCGATATTTTTGAGGTCTTCACAGATGCAATTCTTGCTCATAACAGTACCTCCGTTTGAAATATTGGTAGGAAACGGGCAAAAGCCCTTGTTACCTGAATTCTGTATTTCGACGCCGTTAAGATTTATCCTGCTTCAAAATCGAAATTTTTTTCACAAAGCTATTTTTTGTCACAGCGCTGCTTTTTTTCGCGCGCGTTTCGGCGTTTTAGACAGATTTCGGCGCTCTGCGCCGAAAAAACAAACCGCTTCTCCCCTCCCCTGCGCCGGCATTCTATCGCGCGGGGCTCAAGCGTTTTTCAAGACGCTTCAGCTTTGCGTACACGCTGCAAAAAAGCCCGAAAACGCAGGCCCTTTCCCTTGACAAACGCCTTCAAACAGGGTACGCTTTATCGTGGATTTTGGCGCACAGAGGAGGCAACCCCATGCTGACCATCGGTATCTGCGGCGCGAGCGGCAGCGGAAAAACCACGCTGGCCGAAGCGCTCTGCGATCAGATCGAAGGGCGCGCGGTGCTTATCAATCAAGATGCGTATTACCGCGACCATCCCCATCTCTCCTTCGCCGAGCGTGAGCAGCTCAACTACGACGAGCCCGGCATCTTCGAACACGATCAGCTGCTGGAAGATGTGAAAACCATCAAGGCGGGCGGCACGTTCCCGCGCAAGGCGTATGATTTCGCCAATCACTGCCGCGCCGATACGGACGAACCCGTCTCCCCCGGAGACGTACTGATTATCGAGGGCATCCACACCTTTTACGACGCGCGTCTGCGCGAGGAAATGGACTTTAAAATTTACGTCAGCGTCGATCCGGATATCTGCCTTCTGCGGCGCATGCAGCGCGATATTCTCGAGCGCGGCCGCAGCGTCGACCGCGTGGGCAAGCAGTATCTTGCCACGGTCAAGCCCATGTACGAGCGGTGGATCCGCGGCTATATCGAGTTCGCCGATCTGATCGTGGCGGGCGGCGGCAAAAACGCGAAGATCGCCGACATTCTGGCGTTCTATATCAACAATGGAATGGGAACAAAATCATAAGGAGGAACTTTCATGCATCCGATCCGTGAACAGTATTACGAGCAGATGAAAGAGCTTTCCATGGCCTGCAACCGCGTGGCGGAGCTCGGCTACGTGACCAGCCACGGCGGCAACCTGTCCATGCGCGTAGCCGACGACGTCGTGCTCATTACCCCCACCAAGGTTGAAAAGCGCAACTGCACTCCGGACGACGTCTGCGCCGTCAGCCTCGCGGGTGAAACCATCTACAAGCCCGAAAACCGCAAGCCCACGAGCGAATCGCCGTTCCATCTGCGCGTCTATCAGAAGCGCCCCGACCTGCGCTCCGTCGTACATGCGCATCCGCCCATCCTCACCGGCTACGCCATCGCCGGCGTAGACGTAATGGCGACGCCCTTCCTGCCGGAATGCGCCATCGAGGTCGGCCCGATGATTATGGTTCCCTACGCGCAGCCCGGCAGCGATAAGCTGGCCGAAATGTTCGACGAGCCGCTGAAGCACTCCAACGGCTTCCTCATGGAAAACCACGGCGCGCTCATGACCTCCGCCGACGGCATCATGCGCACGGTAGACATGCTTGAAATGATGGAAAACGCCGCGCAGAGCGCGCTCATCGCCCTGCAGCTCGGCCGCTTCAAGGCCATTCCCGACAGCGAGCTGCCCGATCTGGAAGCCGTCATGCGCGCGCGCGGCCTGCCGATGCCCGGCGAACAGGGCTACAACAAGGTGCTGAAGGATTGTTTCAAATGAGTCGAGTTCTTTTGGAAGCCCATTGTCATACCAGCGAAGTAAGCCGCTGCGGCCGGATTCCGGCCGCGCGGCTTATTGAAAGTCTGCACGAAAAAGGCTACGGCGCGGTCGTAATCACCGACCATTTCACGCCGGGCGAACGGAACACGCGCCAGGCGCGCGAGGCGTTTCTCAGGGGCTATCGCGCCGCAAAGGAAGCTGCCGCGCAATATGAAAACATGGTCGTCCTGCCGGGCATGGAAATCCGCTTCAAGGATCATGACGAGGATTTCCTCGTCTACGGCCTTACCGAAGAGGATATTCTCGACCTGCCGGACGACGTATGCGAAGCGCCCGCCGCGCTGCATGAATTTCACGAATACTGCAAGGCTCGCGGGTTTCTCATCTATCAGGCGCACCCCTACCGCCCCGGCCTGTATCCCGCCAACCCGCCGGACATCGACGGCATGGAGATTTTCAACGGAAACCCGCGTCACGACAGCCGCAACCGCATGGCCGCGCTGTTCGCCTCGCGCCACAACCTCAGCACCATCGCCGGCGGCGACGTACACAACGAAGGCGATCAGGGTATCGTCGGGCTGCTCGTCCCCGATACGGCGCTCACGCCGAAGGCCTTCGCCGACTGGCTGCGCCAGACGCCGCACCCGCGCGTGCAGTATCAGGAGGATCCGCGCGACGGCATCCGTTACCTTTCCGGCGCAATTCCCGGCAAGCGCATGCTGGCCGCGCTCTACAACGACGCAGGCTGGACGGCCTATACCGCCGATCTGGACAGAACCCTGCGCGCCATTCTCGGCTCGGCGCGCGTCGTCACCGCGTGGGACGACACCACGCTCGTGGGCCTTGGGCGGCTGATCACCGATAACGAATCGATCGTCTATGTGCAGGATCTGCTCGTGCTGGGCGCGTATCAGCGCCGCGGTATCGGCGCTGCCCTGATGCAGCGGCTGCTCGCGCCGTATGGGCACGTGCGGCAGGTCTGCCTTCTGTCGGACGATCTGTCCGACCGGCGGGCGTTCTATCGCGCCTGCGGCTTCTCCG
>SFFS01000178.1 GCA_004557805.1 Clostridiales bacterium
TATAATACGCTTAAAGATAAAAATAATAAATCGAAAGCTGCGGAGGCAAGTATGCTGAACGATAAGGGATTTGACCTTTGGGCTGATGGATATGATAAAACCGTCGGTATTTCTGAAGCGGAAAACACCTACCCATTTGCCGGCTATAAGAAAGTGCTTGGGCTTATTTTTCAGACTGTAATGGAAACCGCCAATGCCGCTGTATTGGATATAGGATTCGGAACGGGCACATTAACGGCAAAACTATACGAGCAGGGCTGCTCCATTTATGGGCAGGACTTCTCGCCGGGAATGATTGCGTTAGCGTCCGAAAAAATGCCGAACGCCCATTTATATCAAGGGGACTTTTCAAAGGGGCTGGTCGAGCCGCTGCGCGCCCGCCGCTATGATTATATTGTCGCGACATACTCCCTGCATCATCTGACAGACGCGCAGAAAAGCGTATTTCTTTTTGAATTGCGCGACTGCCTGAAAGAAAACGGGAAAATTATAATCGGCGACGTCGCCTTTGAAACGCGAAAGGATCTGGAGCGATGCAAATTGGACGCCGGAGACGCATGGGACGATGATGAAATCTATTTTGTCGCCGAAGAACTGAGGAAAGATTTTCCGGGGCTTTCCTTTACGCGAATATCCGATTGCGCAGGCGTTCTGATGTTAGACCGATAAGTTCGGTTTCTTGCGCATTCCCGCTCTACGCAGCGCAGGTTGCGCTCCGCGGCCGTTCATGATACGCTAACGCCGTCACAGGCAAGGAGGAATGCATCATGGACAGCTACGTCACTGGGAACACCATCCGCGCGCTGCGCGAGAAAAAGGGATACACGCAAAAGCAGCTGGCCGATCTGATCGCCGTCAGCGACAAGACCGTTTCCAAATGGGAAACGCTGCGCGGGCTGCCCGATATTTCGCTGCTGGAGCCGCTGGCCGCGGCGCTGGGCGTACCGCTGGCCGCGCTGTTTTCGGGCGAAAACGTCGTCAACGCGAACCGCTCGGCCAACCTCATGCGCAGCCGGTTCTACGTTTGCCCCGTGTGCGGCAACGCAATCTGGGCCGTAGGCGAGTGTACGGCGTCGTGCTGCGGCGTGACGCTGCCCCCGCTTGAAGCGGAAGCGCCCAACGGCGTGCACGAAATCCGCGTCGAACCGGTGGAGGACGAATGGCTCGTCACGCTCGATCACCCAATGCGTAAGGATCACTCGATCAGCTTCCTGGCCTACGTAACGGGCGACCGCGCGCAGATCGTGCGCCTCTACCCCGAGCAGGAAGCGCAGGCGCGCTTTTTCCGCCGCGGTCGCGGGCAGATTTACGCATGCTGCAACCGGCACGGGCTGTTCGTGGTGCGGGTGTGAAGCCGTTTTGTCATGCTGAGAATTCAAAGGCCGCGCTGCGGCCCTTTTTTTACGCATTCTCTGCCGTCAGGAACGCCCTCCCGCCCCGGCCAGGCAAGAGAGGGAGCGCCGCCCCCTGCCCCGGCATGCTTTCCATCGCCGGAAACCTTTCCGGCTCCCGCCCATATCCCCCGCTTCACAATATTCACCGGTTGCAAGCGCGTGAATTCTATGTTAAAGTATCGCAGGCATAACTTATGAAAAGCATCCGGAGGTTCATGCGAATGAAACCCGAAAAGCAGTCCCCCGCCGTTCCGTTCCAGCGCGCCGTTTTCTGGCGCACGGCGCTCGTCTCGCTGGCGCTGACGCTTGCAATCGAAATGCTCTCGCGCCACTCGCCGCTGGCGGGCGCGTGGTTCATGCTGTCCAACCCGGCGGTTTTCTGCTACAACGCGCTGCTCATCTTCTTCACGCTGTCCATCGGGCTGTTCTTCCGGCACAGGCTGTTCGCGCAGACGCTGCCCTCCGTCGTCTGGCTGGGGCTGGGCGCGGCGAACTGCATCGTGCTGTTCTTCCGCATCACGCCGCTGGAAGCAATCGATTTCGCCATTCTGCGCACGGGCATCGCCATCAGCACCATCTACATGACCGTCTGGCAGCTCGTCCTCATCGGCGTGGGCGCGGTGCTGCTGATTGTGGCGTTCGTGCTTTTATGGCGCAAAGCGCCGAAAAAGCAGCGTCTCATCCGTCAGGCGCTGGCGCAGGCGCTGGGCGCGGCGATTCTCATCTCCGGGTTCGGCGCGGTGTTTCTCGCCTCGGGCCAGCTCACGAAGGACTTTTCCGATACGAACGCCGCCTATGGCGAAAACGGCTTCTGCTTCAGCCTGCTGTGGAGCATGGTCGATCGCGGCGTGGCCCAGCCGGAATCGTACTCCGAGGAAAGCGTGGAGGAAATCCTCTCCGCGCTGCCGCAGAAGAGCAGCGCAGCGCCCGAGGTGAAGCCGAACATCATCTTCCTGCAGCTGGAATCGTTCTTCGATCCGCACTATGTCGACGGGCTGAACTTTGAAACGAACCCCGTCCCCGTGTTCTCCGCGCTGAAAACGCGCTGCTCGACCGGCCTGCTGGCCGTGCCCGGCGTGGGCAACGGCACGGCGAACACCGAGTTTGAGGTCATCACGGGCATGAACCTCGATCATTTCGGCGCGGGCGAATATCCGTTCCAGACGATCCTGCTTTCGGAAGCCTGCGAGAGCATGGCGTTCAACCTCAAGGAGCTGGGCTACACGGCGCACGCCATTCACAACCACACCGGCACGTTCTACAACCGCAACACCGTCTATGCGTCGATGGGCTTCGACGATTTCGAGCCGGTCGAATATATGACCGACGTCACGCGCAACATCATCGGCTGGTCGAACGACTCCGTGCTCACGCGCGAAATCAACCTCGCGCTCGACAGCACCGAAGGGCCAGACTACGTATACGCCATCTCCGTGCAGCTGCACGGAAAATATCCCGACGAGCCGATCGAAGGCGCGCCCATCATCCGCGTGGGCGGCGTGGAGGATCCGGCCGAAAAGGCGGCCTACGAATACTATCTGGGCCAGCTGCACCAGGTCGACAGCTTTCTCAGCTCGCTCGTGCAGAGCCTTTCCAAGCGCTCCGAGCCGACCGTGCTGGTGACGTACGGGGATCATCTGCCTTCTCTCGCGCTTCGCGCGGAGCAGTTCACCCGCAGCACGCTGTTCCAGACCGAATATCTCGTCTGGGCGAATTACGACCTGCCCAAGCAGGACTGCGACCTGCCCGCCTATCAGCTCGGCGCGCACGTGCTGCAAATGCTCGGCATCGACAACGGTCTCATCACCAAGCTGCACCAGTATTATTCCGAAAACCCGGATTACCAGCAGGCGCTGCAAATCCTCGAATACGACATGCTCTACGGCGATCATCTCGTCTATGGCGGCGAATCGCCGTATCAGAAGTCCGACATGCGGCTGGGCATTCTTCCCATTACGATCACCGGCGCGTCCTGCTCCGACGGCACGCTCGTCGTTTCGGGCGAGAACTTCACCGAGGCCAGCCGTATCCGCGTCAATCACAGCGTATGCTCTACCGAGTATGTCTCCTCCAGCGAGCTGCGCGCGCCGCTTTCGCATCTGAACTCCGGCGACAGCGTCGTCGTCGAGCAGGCGGCCGATATTCTCACCGTGCTCGGTGAGACGAACGCATATATTGTGGGCGGCAGCGATAAGGGGCGGTAAACTCCGCCTCAGTGCGCGCCCCGCTGCCTGGGACGATAAAAGCCCGGTTCGGTACAAAACCGAACCGGGCTTTTTTTTCTCAAAACTCGCCGGGCAGCGCCGCTCTTTTATTTTTTCAGCCGTTCCCACGCGCCGTCGAGCGCCGCGTTCACGGCCCAGCCCACGCCAGCCTCCTCGTTCGTGCGGGTGACGAACCTCGCCGCGTCCTTCGCGTCCTGCGCGGCGTTGCCCATCGCGGTGGAAAGCCCGCAGCAGCGGAGCATCTCCACATCGTTGTCGTAATCGCCGCAGGCCATCACGCGCTCCATCGGCACGTTCAGCCGCGCGGCCAGTTCGCGCACGGCCTGCGCCTTGCCCACTCCGCGGAGCATCGCCTCAAAGTTATGCGGCCCGGAGGTCGTCAGTTCCACCTCGGGCATCGCGCGCAGCGTCTCCTCCGCGCGGCGATAAGCCGCCTCCTCGCCCATCCGCTTCACCATCAGCTTCATGCACGGCGCGCCCTCGCTGGCCCTGGCCGGGCTTTGCGCGAACACGACCTCGCAGCCGCTGCGCTCGAAATGCCGGCGGAACCGCGCGCGGCCCTCCTCGTCGAGCGGCTGGTTGGTGTAAACGCCGTCGCGGGTGTAGAGGTTATACGCGCAGCCCAGCTCTTCCAGCAGCGCCAGGCATTTTGCGCGCAGCGCGTCCGGGTACGGGTGCAGGCTCAGCGTTTCACCGAAGGGCCGCGCGAGCACGTGCGCGCCGTTCAGGCCGAGGATATGGCAGTTTTTCAGCCCCATATCGCGCGCGATGCGGCTGCACACGCCGGCCAGCCTTCCGCTGGCGATGGCCACATGCACGCCCTTTTCCGACGCGCGCCGCAGCGCCGCCGCGTTTTCCGGCAGAATCGCGCTGTATTTGCCCAGCAGCGTCCCGTCCAGGTCGCTCACAATCAAACCGAGTTCACACATAAACGTCCCAATCCCCCGATGCGCGCAGCAGCGCCTGATGCAGATGTCCCTTGATGGCCGCTGTCGCGGCGCGTTTGCTGCGCTTCTCGAGCGCCTCGACGATGCGCAGATGCTCGCGCATCATCACGCGCCAGCGCGCCTCGTCCTTATACGACCCCTCGGCGAAGCGCCGGATGGTATCGTAATACATATCGATAAACACCACGAACAGACGGTTGCCCGTCAGTTCGGCCATGCGGTAATGGAAATAATAATCGATACCGCCGGACTTCTCGCGCGGCACGTTGAGCATCTCGCGCAGGGAAGCGATTTCCTCATCCGTCGCGCGGTCGATCACCAGCTGTACCGCCTTGCTCTCCATGGCCTCGCGGAACTCGATCAGATCCTGCAGATCGGCCCTGCGAACCTGCGCGGTGATGCTCTCG
>SFFS01000179.1 GCA_004557805.1 Clostridiales bacterium
CGTCTGCCGGTTCGCCGCTTCTCTGGCCAGACCGGCCAGCTTCTCCGCTTCAGCCAGCGCCGCTTTCGCGTTGGCAAACGCCGTCTCGGCCTCCGCAAGCGCCTGCTTCGCATCCGCATCCGCTGTTTCGGCTTCAGCCTTCGCGTCGTAGGCTTTCTCCAGCGCCTGCTGGGCGTTGCCGTTGTCGTTCTTCGCTTCGCTGACAAGCGCTTCAGCCTGGCGCACGGTTTCCTGCGCGGCCTTTACGTTCATTTCAGCCGCTTCGACGGCCTCCTTGTCTCCGCTCTGCTGCGCGTTCTTCAGCGCGGCGTTCGCGCCGTCAAGGGCTTTCTTCGCCTTCTCAAGCGTCTGATCCGCATTATTCAGTTCTTCCAGGCGGCTGCGCGCGCTGTCATAGGCTTCGTTCGCCTGCTGCAGCGTTTCGGCCGCACGGTCCGCGTTCTCCTGCGCTTCGTCACGCGCACGCTGCGCGTCCTCGCGCTTCTGCTGCGCGGCGGCTTCTTTCTTGGCGGCGGCCAGCGCCCCGGCATGCGCGTCGGAGCCGGCGTTGTTCGCGGCCTTGTTCAGCGCGTCAAGAGCGCCCTTTGCGCTTTCGCGGGTCGCATCGTCGCCGTTTTCGACGGAGATCAGCAGCCTGCGCGCCTCATCCACGGCGGCGCATGACTTTTCATAGGCCGCTCTGGTTTCTGCCGTCGGGTTGTTGATGTAGTCCTGATACGCGTCGTATCGCGCGTTTTCCGCGCTGAGCAGATATTCCGCCGTCGCGCGCATACCTTCGTCCTTCGCGCCGTTCACCTTCAGCTGCGCGTCGAGCGCGCTGTTGGCGTAGTCGAGCGCCGTAAGCGCCTGCTTCCATGCCTTCTCGGCGGCTTCCAGCGCCGCGACGGCCGCGCCGGTGTCGTTTTGCGCCTGTTTGAGCGCATCCTCGGCCGCCGCCTTCTTCGCTTTCAGCGCTTCAGCGTCTTGCGCAAGCTGTTTCCCGGCTTCTTCGGCTTCGGCGAGCGCCTGCTGCGCGCTTTCCATTTCTTTGCGCGCGTTCTCCAGCGCGTCGCTGCCGGCGTTCGGATCGGCCGCAAGCGCCTCATAAGCGGCGCGGGCGTCGGCCTCGCGCTGCTTCGCCTCGTCAAGCGCGGCGGCCTGTTCGGCCTGCGCTTCGCCGGCGGCGGCAAGGTTCTCTTTCGCCTGCTCCAGTTCCAGTTCGCGCTGGCGGATCAGATCGGTGTAATCGCCGTTGCGGGCATACGCTTTGCGGTAAGCCTGCACGGCTTCGTCAAGCTTCCCGGCAATTTCGCCGGCGGAGGCGCCGTTCGCGCGCGCGGTTTCAATTTCCTCCAGCGCCGCGTCGAGCGCGTTTACCGGATCGGCTTTCGCCTTTTCAAGCGCTTCGTTCGCAGCGGCGAGCGCCTTTTCGGCTTCCTCTGCGCGCCGCTTCGCCTCGTTGAGCTGGCGCAGCGCTTCGAGCGCGCCCTCGGACGATTCTCCGCTCATGGCTGCCTGCTCGGCGTACGCCTGCGTGGCTTTCGCAAGCGCCGCGCTCGTATCGGCGGCGGCCGCTTCGGCGTTCTTCACGCCGGTGCGGGCGGCTGCAAGCGCTTCGCGCGCCTTGATCACATGATCGCCGTAGTTGATTAGATCCAGATCGCTCGCGGCCTGCTTAAACTCGCGCCTGGCCCTGGTTTCGTTTTCCTGCGCCTGCTGCACGCGGCCGATCACGCCGTCGATTCCGCTCTTGCCGGTATCGAGCACGCTGCCGCCAACGGCCAGGTTCAGGTTTCCGCCCGCTTTGATTTCGCCTACGCGCAGATCGCCTTCAGGCTGGCGGACGCTGATGTTCTCGCCGCTCAGCGAGACCGTGCCGCCGTTGGCCGCGTCGGTCGCGATGACGAACGGCGCGTCAGCGCCTTCGCCGATATCGCCGCCGTTGACCAGCGTAACGCTGCCGCCGGAAATGGCGGTGCCTGTCAGCGCTTTGTCGCTGCCGCTAACGATCGTGATATCGCCCTTGCCCAAGGTCGTCACATCCGCGTGGTTTTCCTTCGTGTTCAGGTTCAGCGTAAGGTTGCCCTCGGCGTTCAGGTTTACGCCGCCCTCCGCGTTCACGGTCATCTCGCCGCCGACGGCCACGGTCGTGCGGTCGTCCCTGGAGGCGATTGCGCCGGTTTCGGCGGTGAGGGTCGTGTTGCCCGCGGAGCGGATTTCACCCGCGCCCACGTCGCCGGTCAGTTCGGTGAGGTAAATACCGCCGTTCTTCGCATTCGCGTTCAGTTCCGTGCCGGCGGCGCTGTCGTACACGCGCAGCCAGTCGTAGCGGAGCGCCACGGTCAGCGCGGAGCCGGTCTGTTCGCCGTTTTCGTCAAACGCGCCGAAGGTCACGTAAACCGTCTCGCCGTCCTGGCTCGAAAGCGCGTATGCGGCGCGCAAATCGCGCAGCGTTATCTTCGCGTCAACACGGCGGCCGTCCGCGTCGATGAGCGTCACGGGGATCAGCGTATACGGATCCTGCTGCCAGTTGCCTTCAGGCCGCGCAAGTTCCTCGTAGCGCAGCGCCGTTTCGATGCCCACGATCGAGCCGAACTCGGTGCTGCCGTTCGCGTCGCCCGCCTGCCTGCCGGTCTGAATTGCATCGGTCGCGTTGACGACCTTCACCAGGCTGTTTGCGCGTTCCTCGACGACCAGCGTCCGCTCCGCGCTGCCGATGTTCTCCTGCGCGGCGAGCGTAATCCGTTTGCCGTTGACATGCGCGTTGTTTTCATAGCCGGCCTGCAGCCCGGCGCGGTTCGCGTTCGTTCCGTCCAGCGCCACGCCGTAGATCGATCCGCCGTCGGCCGTCACGGACACGTCGCCGCGTTCGGAGTAAAGGCTGCCGAGCGTCGCGTCGCCCTCGTCCACAGTCAGGCCGATGTGCCCTTCATTATACAGGTACAGTTCACCGTCCGCGCTGCCGATGGAAACGTTCAGGTCGCGCGCGTCGGAGTCGATATAGGTGTTGGCGATACGATAAGCGCTGGCGGCGGCGTTCTGTTCTCCGCGCAGAGCGCGGTTAAGACGCTCGTGCGCATCCGCCACTTTCGCCTGCCGGGCGGTAATCTCCGCTCCGGCGGCGGCAAGCGCGTTCTCCGCCGCGTCGAGCTTCGTCCGGGCCGCGTCGCGCGCGGCGAGCGCGGCGTCGTATTGCGCCGTTCCGGGCCGGCTGTTGGCAAGCGCCGTCTCGGCGTTTTCGCAGGCGATCCTCGCCTCGGCCTGTTCCGTCTGCCTTCCGGCGTATTCGGTTTCGGCGTTTTTCAGCGCCGTTTCCGCGTCGCCCAGCGCCTTCCTGGCGTCGTCCAGCAGTTCTCCGGCCAGATCCAGCAGCGCCTTTGCGCGTTCGTTCGCGCGCTTGAGCGAGCCTTCGGAGTAAATCGTTTCCGCGTTCGTCGCGGCTACGGCTTCATCCAGCGCGTTGAGCGCGCCGTCCAGGTCGCCTTGATCGCGCGCCGTCCGCGCCGCTTCGGCCCTGGCCTGCGCGTCCGCCTCGTTCGAGCTTCCGCCCTGACGGTCGTAACCGGCGTAACCGGCGCTACGCTGCGCGATTTCAGGCAGCAGCGCGTTAATTTCATCCTGCGCGGCGGCGGCTTCTCCACGCCGCGCGGCGATTTCTGCTTCTTTCGCAGCAACCGCGTCGTTCGCGTTCGTCAGGCGCGCCTGGAGCGCGTCGACTTTCTTCTGCTGCGCCGCGATCGTGTTTGCGTTCGCGCCCTGCGCGGTCAGGTTTGCAAGCGCCGCCTTTTCCGCGGCCAGCTGACCCGCAAGGCTGCGCGCGGTTTTCTGTGCCGCGTCGCGCTCGGTCAGCAGCGTGCCGACGGCCGTTTGCGCGGCGTCGCGCGCCGCTTCGAGCTGCGCCTTCTGCGAGGCAAGCCGGCTCAGCGCCTGCGCATCGGCCTTGACGGCCGCTTCCTTCGCCGCCGCAAGGATTTCGTCGCGGCAGGCCGCGTCGCTGTTGTTGAGGAGGAAGTTGATCAGATCCTGCATCGTGCCGCCGCTGACCGCGTTGCCCGCCAGATCATAGGCGTAAACGATGCCGCCCTCCTGATAGAGCCTGTCGTAAATCTTCCGCGCGTCTACCTTTGCGTAGAGCGCGTTCAGCTGCGCGTCGTCGCTGCCCGTAAGCACCGCGTCGAGCAGGACGTCAAGCACCGTCCTCTGGTAATAGCCGCTCGCGGCGTTTGCAATTTCCTTGCGCGCCGCGCTGACGAACGCGCCGCCGAACACCGCCGCAATGCTGTCCTCAGTCACATTGCCGCGGCTGTCGGTCACCATTTTGCGGATGTAGTCGGTCAGATCCACATTCGTCATGTTCGTCCAGGCGTGGGGCTTTCCGCTCTGGCGGTACACTTCGCCGCCGCGCTTGAGAATCCAACTGGACAGCGCGGCCTGATCGAGCGCCGGCAGCAGCACGTTATAGAACCGCTCGTCCGCGTAGCCGGCGTAATCGCCGCGAATCAGCGCGTCCGCAGCCAGCGCCGCGCGCGCCGCGTCGTAGCCCTGCTCGATGAAATACTCGTACACATCCCGGCGCAGGCTGCCGTCGTCCGCACGGGCGCAGCCGTCGAGGAACAGGTTCCTCACCCGATCCACGCGCACGATGATCTCTTCTGGAACGTCGACGTACAGCCAGCGCTCCGCGCTGCCGATATCGCCGCCCGCGCTCAGTCTGAGCGAAGCGTCCTTCTCGGGATGCAGCGCGTCGGCACGGCTCGACGCATCCGTGAAGCGGATCATGTTGTTCTCCTCATGCCGCGCCTGAATGTTCTCCGCAGCAATGAGCCTCAGGTTCGTCTTTTTGCCGATAATCCGGTCGAAGAAGAGATTCGCGTCCGTCGAGCGCAGGAGAACGTCCGCGTACTCGCTCTCGAGCGCCGAGAAAACCAGATCGTTGCGGCTGAGCACGGTCAG
>SFFS01000012.1 GCA_004557805.1 Clostridiales bacterium
GCGGGCGCAAGAGCATCCTTCCCGGCATCTGCAATCAGGCGACGGTCAACGAGAACCATTCCTTCAAGGCAATCGCGAGCGAAAAGGCCAAGGCGGGCGTTCTGGAGGGCAATCCCATCCATGAGGATATGCTCTGCGCGGCGAAGGCCGTTCATGTGCGGTTCATTCTCAACGTGGCGCTGGACGAGCAAAAGAAGATCGCTGCGGCTTTTGCGGGCGACCTGGAAAAAGCGCATGCCAGCGGCGTGGCGTTCGTGCGCGAGGGCGCGCAGCGCCCCTGCGTGCAGGGCGATATCGTCGTTACCTCCAACGGCGGCTATCCGCTCGATCAGAACCTGTATCAGAGCCCAAAGGCGGTTGCGACGGCCGAGGCCTGCTGCCGCGAGGGCGGCGTGGTCATTATGTGCTGCTCCTGCGTGGACGGCATGGGCGGAAGCAACTTCGCCAAGCTGATCGTCAGCGGTACGCCCGCGGAAATCGCCGCGCGCCTGAGCCAAATCCCGCCCCGGGAAAGCATTCCGGAGCAGTGGTGCGCGCAGGTGTACGCCAGAATTCTTTCGCATTGCCGCGTGATTCTGGTTTCCACATATCTGGATCATGAACTGATCCGCAAAGCGAACATGATACCCGCCGCGTCGGCCGACGAGGCGCTGGCCATGGCATACGGCATGGTAGGCGCGGACGCGCGCGTGGTGGTAATTCCGGACGGCGTGTCGGTGCTGGCCGTGCGGGAAGAAAAGGAGACTTGAAAAAATGCTGAATATTGCCATTCAGGCGGACGAGCTGGACAACGTGGCGACGGTGTTTGCCGAGGATGTAAAAGACGGCTCGGCGCTGGAAATCCGCGACAAGGCGGGCCATTCCCAGCGGGTGACCGTGATCGGCGACGTGCCCTACGGCCATAAGGTAGCCGTATGCGATATCAAAAAGGGCGAGCACATCATCAAATACGGCGAAGTGATCGGCGGCGCGAGCGCCGACATCAGAAAGGGCGAATACGTTCATATTCACAACCTGGAAGCGCTTCGCGGGCGCGGCGACCGGAAGGAGGACGAGCACCATGGCTGATACGTTCTTTGGCTACAGGCGGCCGGACGGAAAATTCGGCGCGCGAAATCTTGTGGCCGTAATTCCCAGCGTCATCTGCACCAACGATATCACGCAGGCGATCTGCCGCCAGGTGCAGGGGACGATCTGCTATTGCCATCATCAGGGATGTTGCCAGCTGCCGCTGGATCTGCGGCGCGTGACGGACGTGCTGATTAACCTCGGCAAAAGCCCGAACGTCGGCGCGGCGCTGATCGTCAGCCTCGGCTGCGAGGGCACCGATCACGAGCGCATGCTTGAAGAGCTGCGCGCGACGGGCAAGCCCGTGGAAATTATCCGCGTGCAGGAGCTGGGCGGCACTTCCCGCGCCATTCAGGCGGGCATCGACGCCGCGCAGCGGCTGGCAATGGCCATTTCCGGCATGCAGCGCGAGGAAACGGATATTTCCAACCTCACCATGGCCATCAAATGCGGCGGCTCCGACACCACCTCGGGCATGGCCTCCAACTGCGTGATCGGCTATGTTGCCGATAAGCTGGTGGACCTGGGCGCAACCGTCGTCTTTGGCGAGACGACGGAGTTTCTCGGCGGCGAGCATATCCTGGCGCGCCGCGCCGTCGGCGGAGAAAACGGCCCTGTGGGGCAGAAAATTTATGAAATCGTCAACGCGATGGAGACGCGCGCCAAGTCGATCGGCGAGGATATGCGCGGCGGACAGCCGACCCCGGGCAACATCATGGGCGGCCTGTCGAGCATCGAGGAAAAAAGCCTCGGCGCGATCGTCAAGTCGGGTCATCGCCCCATTCAGGGCGTGCTGGACTATACCGAGAGCATCGGCGATAAAAAGGGCCTGTGGATCAAGGACGCGCCGGGCCGCGAGCCGGAAATTCTTACCGGCATGGCCGCAACCGGCGCGCAGTGCATGATGTTTTCCACCGGGCGCGGCGCGCCGCAGGGGTTCCCGTCGATGCCCGTTATCAAAATCTGCGGCAATCCCGTCACCTACGCCCGCATGGAGCACGATATGGATTTGAACGCCGGCCTGATTATCAAGGGCGAAAAATCGATCGAGCAGGTGGGCGAGGAAGCCTATGCGCTGATGCGCCATGTGCTTTCCGGCAGGATGACGTCCAACGAGGCGCTGTCCTATTTCGGTTCCGTCGATATTTTCTGCCTTGGCCCCGTGATCTGACGAAAGGGAAAAAAAGGGGGCCGCCGGAGAACGCGCGTTTTCCGGCGGCCCGTTCAGTTTTCAGAAAAAGGAGAGGTTTGCGCATGCGCATTGTGGAAGCTCATATTGAAATCCCCATGGGAAGCCAGAACAAATACGAAGTCGACCACATGACCGGCAAGATCAAGCTCAACCGCGTGCTCTATTCCGCGGCGTTCTACCCGGCGGAATACGGCTTTGTGGAGGATACTCTCAGCAAGGACGGCGATCCGCTCGATATTCTCGTGCTCACCTCGTCGCCTACGTTTCCCGGATGCTATATCGATTCGCGCATCGTCGGCGGTATCGATATGATCGACTCCGGCCTGGTCGACACGAAGCTGCTGGCCGTCAACACCGGCGACCCGCGGTATGATTACATCCACGCCCTTGAAGACGTGCCGCCGCATTTGCTGCTGGAACTGGAAAACTTCTTTTCCACCTACAAGACGATGCAGCACCTGACGACGGAAGTGCGCAGGTTCATGAACGAAAAGGAAGCTATCGCCGTGCTGGACGAATGCTACGAGCGCTATCGCAGGCAGAAGCGCAGCGCTTCGTGAAACCGGATCAGTCCGGTTCTTTTTTTTTGCGCGCAAGCGCGCAGAAAAGCGCCTGCTGCCGCTCCGTCAGCTCCGCGCGGCCTCCGGCGTATTCGAGGAAACGGCTTGCGGCGGGCGTGCGGTAGGCGTTGGGATCGTAGGTCATGCAGATGAAGTGACAGTTGCGTTCCTCGCCGCGCAGGCGCAGGCAGTGAATATCCGGATCGTGCAGCACCTGCTGCGTGGAAAGCACGACGGCCACCGCGTCCGGGTTTTCGTGCAGAAGGCTGGAGAGAAACAGCTCGCTGTCGAAGATCTGCCGCGCGGTTACATCGTGCGCGGAAAGCAGCGCGTGCACTTCCCGGCCCACCTGCGTGGCGATATTATAGCTGATAATGGGCTGCCCGGCCAGCGCGGAAATGTCGATTTCATTGAGCGCGGCGAGCGGATGCGAGACGTGTACCGCCGCTACATACGACTGCGCGACGACCGGAAGAAACGTCAGCGAGGGTTCGTCGGGCAGATAGCTGCAAAAGCCCACGTCGTATTCGCCGCTTTTCACACGTGCGGCGATATCGCTCGTCAGCCCCTGATGGACGACGAACTGCGTGTTGCTCTGCGTCTGCTTCTGACAGCCGATGATTGTGCGCGGCAGGAAATCGCCCTCGATGGTGAAGATGGTGCCGATGTGCACGACGCCCTTTTTCTTGTCGCCGTATTCGGTCATGACCGCGATTCCGCGGTCGAGCTCGTCCAGCGCGCGGCGGACGTATTCGGAAAACTCGCGGCCATATTTCGTCAGGCGCATATTGCGCCCGTCTTTTTGAAAAAGCGAAACGCCCAGCTCCTGTTCGAGCGAGGCGACGGCGGCGCTCAGCGTCGGCTGCGTAATATGCAGCGCCTCGGCCGCGCGCGTGTAATGCTGCAGTTCGGCGAGCTTGCGGAAATAATACAGATGCGAAAGATTCACGGCCTCACCCTCTTTATTATTCATACCAATATAACAACGAACCGGGAGGATGTCAAGCAAATTCATAGACGCGCTCTATAGGTTTGCGTGAAAAACGTCACAAGAATCGATTGGACGGATTGAATGAAACATGAATATAATTAGACAACAGATTTACTGTTAATCATTTGAAAAATACGGGAGGCAAAAGATATGAGCAAACTGACGGATGCGGAATTCAAAGCCTATCTCAAGCAGATTCGCGAGCTGACCGAAGGCCCGCTCGAGGCCATGCAGCAGGAAATCGAAGTGACCAACAAGTTCCCGGCGGAGTTCTATGATCTGTGCATCAAGAACGATCTTTACCGCTGCTCCCTGCCCGAGCAGTACGGCGGATTCGGCCTGAACGAAAAGGAAATCCTGCAGGTGCAGGAAGAGTTCTCCCGCGGTCCCGGCGGCATGCGCATGCATCTGCACTACGCGATGGATCTGAACTGGCGCATCCTGGACGATTACGGCTCCGACGAACTGAAGGCCGAATACATGAATAAGTTCCAGGATAAGGAAATCTTCACCTGCTTTGCGCTGACGGAAAAGACCGGCGGCACCGGCGCCGACCTGCACACGATGGCCGTGCGCGACGGCGACGATTATGTGCTCAACGGCGAAAAGTGGCTCATCAGCCATACCGACTGCTGCGAGTTCGCCTACGTCATCGCCGTGACCAACCCCGAAAGCACGAAGGAGGATCGTCTCAGCGCGTTCTTCGTGCCGGTCAACACGCCCGGCTACGAAGTTATTCCGATGCCGCACATGATGGGCTGCCGCGGCGCCGGTCACACCGGCCTGCGTTTCACCGATATGCGCCTGAACAAGAAATACCTGCTGGGCAAGGAAGGCCAGGGCCTTGAAATCGCCATGCATTCGCTCAGCGTTTCCCGCGCGCACATTGCTGCGTCCAACCTGGGCATGTGCCAGCGGATGCTCGAGATCAGCATCGCCCGCGCCAAGGCGCGCGTCACCTTCGGCAAGCCCATCGCCACCCGCCAGATGATTAAGGCGAAGATCGCCGATATGGCCATGACCACGCACGCTCTGCGGTGCATGGTGTATGATTTTGCCGAAGAATACATGAAGGATCCGGTCGGCCCCGACATCGAAGAGAAGGCCGCCATGTGCAAGCTGTTCAGCATCAACGCCACCCGCCTCGTCAGCGACGAGATGCTCGAGATCTTCGGCGGCGAAGGCTACTTCGAGGATAACGAGTTTGGCCCGGTCGAGCGCCTCTACCGCGACGCGCGCGCCATGTGGCTCGAAGAGGGCGCGCCTTCCGTGCAGCGCATCACCATCGCCCGCAAGGCGATCCAGAACGGCGGCAAGCTGAACCTGGCAGAATAATGGAACCGGAAAAGGCTGACCGTTTCGGCGGCCAGCCTTTTTCAGATGGAGGCAGTATGAAACCGCTTGAGGGTATTCGCGTGGTCGATCTGACGACGTATCTGGCTGCGCCGACGACGGTTCGCGTTCTGGGCGAATGGGGCGCGGAATGCATCAAGATCGAGCCGCCCAAGGGCGATCCTGCGCGCACGCAGGGCGCCGTGTTCAACATGCCGTACTCCGACGAGGAAAACCTCGCCTTCGACGTGGCGAACCTGAACAAGAAGTTCGTCACGCTTGATCTGAAAACGGAAACCGGCCGCGAGGTGGCCTACCGGCTGCTCGAACGCGCGGACGTGTTCGTCACCAGTACGCGCACGAAGAGCCTGAAAAAAATGGGACTGGATTACGACACGCTGAAGGAAAAATTCCCGCGGCTCGTTTTCGCGCAGATTCTCGGCTACGGCGAGAAAGGCCCGGAAAAGGACTCCGCCGGGTTTGACGTGACGTGCTACATGGCACGCGGCGGCGTTTTCGGCACGACCGTTAATCGCGGCGACGCGCCGATGATCCCCACTAACGGCTTCGGCGATTTCCAGGCGTCGATGGTGCTGGCCAGCGGAGTCTGCGCCGCGCTGTATAACCGCGCGCGCACCGGCTGCGGAGATAAGGTGACGGTGAGCCTGCTGCACGCGGCGACGTTCATGCTCAGTACCGGCATCATCAGCGCGCAGTATGGGAATCCGTATCCGAAGAACCGGCGCGAGGTTATCAACCCCTTCAATAACGTCTACCGCACCGGCGACGATAAATGGATCGTCATCTGCTGCCCGGAATACGACCGCGATTTCAACAGGCTGATGACGCTGCTGGGGCGCGCCGATCTGGTAGACAGTCCGGAATATTCCAACTGCGCCGAGGTGAACGCGCGCGGCGAGATCGGCAAGGTCGTCGACATTCTCGACGAATGTTTCGCCCGTCTGACGCAGAAGGAAGCGCTCGCGCTGTTCAAGCAGAACGACCTGCCCTGCGAGGCGGCGCACGAGCCGCTGGACATCTATGAAGACGAGCAGGTCTGGGCGAACGATTTTCTCACGAAGATCCATTATCCCAACGCCGAGCGCAATCTGGCCACGAACCCCGTCTGCTTCGCTTCGATGGGCAAGCCCGAATATATCGTCGGCGGCCGTCAGGGCGAACACACCGTGTCGGTGATGCGCGAGCTGGGTTACTCGGCGGAGGAAATCGACCGGGCCATCCGCGAGGGCGCGGTGGAGGATGCAAAGCCGCTGAAGCGGCTGTAAACCAAACCTGAAAGGAGATGCAGTAATGGCGCTGCTTTATACGGAAAAACAGAAGGCGCTGATCGAACTGGTGCGCGAAATGGCGGAGAACGAGATCAAGCCGCATGTCAAGGAATGCGACGAGAAGGGGTTCTGCGACCCGGAACTGTACCATTGGGGCTTCGATATGGGTCTGCACATGCTGGAGGTTCCCGCCGAATACGGCGGGGTGGGCCTCGATTATGCGACCATCGCGATGATCTTTGAAGAGCTGGCGAAGGTGGACGCGGGGTACGCGATTACGTTCGTGACCTCGTTCGTGGCGCTGCGCAACGTAATTCTTGCGGGCACGAAGGAACAGGGCCTGCAGTTCGCCAAAACGCTCGCGCCCGGCAAGTTCGCGGCCTTCGCACTGACCGAGCCGAACGCCGGCTCCGACGTGGGCGGCATGAAGAGCACGGCCGTGCTCGACGGCGAAGAATGGGTCATCAACGGCGCGAAGACGTTCATTACCAACGGCAGCATCGCCAGCATTTACGTGATTTTCGCGAAGACCGACGTTGCGGCCGGTTCGCACGGGATTTCCGCTTTTATTGTGCCGCGCGAGACGGAAGGCCTGTCCGTAGGCGCGCATGAGGACAAGATGGGCCTGCGCCTTTCCAACACGACGGATCTGTTCATGGATAACGTGCGCGTGCCGAAGGAAAATCTGCTGGGCGAATTGGGCGGCGGTTTCAAGCTGGCGATGAACGCATTGAACCAGTCGCGCGCGTTCGTGGCTACGATGGCGGTCGGCATCATGCAGCGCGCGCTGGACGAGGCTGTCAAATACGCCAAGGAGCGCAAGCAGTTCGGCCGCCCGATCATCAAGTTCGAGATGGTTCAGGGCCTTCTGGCTGATATGGCCATGAGAACCGAAGCGTGCCGCTGCCTGGTGAACAACACCATGCGCATGATGGACGCGGGGATCATGCCGCAGAAGGAAGGCGCTATCTGCAAGGCGTTCGTTTCCGACTGCGCGCAGCAGGTGACCTCCGACGCCGTGCAGGTGTTCGGCGGCTACGGCTTCATCCGGGAATATCCGGTTGAAAAGCTGATGCGCGACATCAAGGTGTTCCAGATTTTCGAGGGAACCAACCAGATCCAGCGCATGACCATCGCCGGTTGCCTGGACAAGGAATATAAATAAAGGAGGATTGCCGCATGCGAATTGCTGTTTGCGTAAAGCAGGTGCCGGATACGACGGAAATTAAAATCGACCCGATCAAGAAAACGCTGATTCGAACTGGCGTTCCCAGCATTTTGAACCCCTTCGACCGCAACGCGGTGGAAATGGCGCTCCAGCTGCGCGATACCTACGGCGGAACCGTAACCGTGTTCAGCATGGGCCTCCCGCAGGCGCGCGCCGTCATCCGCGAGGCTATCGCGATGGGCGCGGACGAGGGCTATCTGGTGACCGACCGCGCGTTCGGCGGCTCGGATACGTTCGCTACGAGCTATATCCTTTCCTCGGCGCTGAAGCTCAAGGGACCGTTCGACGTGATTCTCGGCGGCCAGCAGGCCGTTGACGGAGATACCGGCCAGACTGCGCCCTCCATCGCCGAACACCTGGGCGTGACGCGCGTGACGTGCGTGCTCGACCTGAAGGTGGAAGGCGAGAAGTGCATTGCCCGCCGGAAGGTGGAAGAGGGCGTGGAAGTGGTGGAAGCGAAGATGCCCGTGCTCTGCACGGCCACGCGTGAAAGCAACAAGCCGCGCTATGCGACCATCGCGCGCAAGATCTATTCGCTCGATTGTGAAATCCCGCCCATTTCCAAGGCCGATATGCCGGAAATCGACGAGACGAAGATCGGCCTGACCGGCTCGCCCACCCGCGTGAAGAACACCTTCACCCCGGAGCGCACGGCCAACGGCGTTTACATTACCGGAAACACCGCGGCGGAAATTGCGGCCCGTCTGCTGGACAAGCTGGCGGATGCGAAAGCGCTGTAAAAGGAGGAGAAAGCATGAATTTTGACGATTACAAAAATGTCTGGGTGTTTATCGAATCCTTTGAGGACCAGCCCAAATCCGTCGGCCTTGAGCTGTTGGGGCAGGGCCGCCGCCTGGCTGACGAGCTGGGACAGAAGCTGGTCGCCGTCGCGCTTGGACGCGATACGACCGAGCTGGCGTGCGCTTCCGCGTTTTATGGTGCGGATCAGGTGATTACGGTGGACGGCGAAGAATACGCCAGCTATTCCGCGGATGCGTACGGCTACGCCTTCCTGAAACTGGTAGACAAATATAAGCCCAACGTGATTCTCATCGGCGCGACGGTGAACGGCCGCGACCTGGGCAGCAAGCTGGCCGTCAGCCTGCGCACGGGATTGACTGCCGACTGCACCGCGCTGCGCGTGGACGAAGAAACGAAGAACATCGTCTGGGAGCGCCCGGCGTTCGGCGGCAACCTCTACGCGCAGATTCTCTGCGCGACGACCCGCCCGCAGATGGGCACCTGCCGCCCCGGCGCGTTCAAAATGCCGCCTGAGCGGCCTGAGAATCATCCCGAATGCATCCGCGAATCCATCCATGTGCCGCAGGATAGCCTGCGTACCCGCGTGCTGGAGTTTGTGAAGGCCGCCAAGAGCGGCGAAATCCCGCTCGGACAGGCGCAGGTGATCGTCTCCGGCGGCCGCGGAATGAAAAACGCCGAGAACTTCGCGCTGCTGCACAAGCTGGCGGATGCGCTGGGCGGCACGGTCGGCTGTTCGCGCGCGGCGGTTGACGCGGGCTGGATGCCGCAGAGCCGTCAGGTCGGCCAGACCGGCACGACCGTTTCGCCGCGGCTGTACATTGCCTGCGGTATTTCGGGCGCTATCCAGCACATTGCGGGTATGAGCGAATCGGATACGATCGTGGCCATTAACAAAGACGAGAACGCGCCGATTTTCGAGGTGGCGGATTATTGCATCGTGGGCGACCTGTTTGAAGTGATCCCTGCGATTCTCAAGGAACTGAAAGCGCGCAAGGAAGCGTAAGGAGCAGAAAAATGACGTCACAGACTTTCAGCGCGCGACGGAGCCGCGCAACCACAAAACCGCTTTGCCTCACGCCCGAGCCCGTATTTTACAGGTGCCCGCGCTGCGGCGCGGTGCTCCTGTCCGCGCTGGAAGCGCCTGCGGCGGCCCCCTTCTGCTGCGGCGAAGCCGCCGAAACATGCCGGCCGGTTCCGCTGGAAGCGCTGCCGGAAGGGGTACGGCTCGATTATAAAATCGTCGGCGGCTATAACGATAACGCCGTGCAGGTAACCTGGGAGATTTCCAAGGCGGACTGCCGCCTTCGCTGGCTGTATCTGCGTACCTTTACGGGCGGAGTCTTTCGGACGATTCCGGAAAAGAAACGTCCGCCCGCGGTGTTCGCGCTGGCCGACGAGGACGCATACGCCTATTGCGACAAAAGCCCCTGCCTGGAATGCGTGTTCCGCTGCAAGCGCGGCTTTGCCGTCTATGCGATGATCGAAGGGATCGGGCTTGTCCGAATGCCGCTGGACCGCATGTCGCCCTACTGGGAAACGCGAAAGAACGCGCAGGAGTGAAGGAACCGAATGGTTACGGAAGTTGCGGAAAACATCTATCGCATCGGCATTCCGCTGCCGGAAAACCCGCTGCGGGAATTGAACAGCTATTTCGTCCGGGGCGCGCAGGGGAAGCGGAACCTGCTCGTCGATACGGGATTCCGCCGGCCGGAGTGCCGCGAGGTGCTGCTGGACGGGCTTGCGCAGCTGCGCGCGCTGCCGGAGGAGACGGATCTTTTCATCACGCATTTTCACGCCGATCATATGGGGCTGGCGGAGGAAATCTGCGGTCAGAGCAGCCGGGTGTATGTTGAAGAACACGATCTGGCGTATCTGAAAAGAATCGTCGCGCCCGGCGGACGCTACGACCGCGCCTGCCGCTTTGAGGCGGAAGGGTTCCCGTCGGCGGCGCTGGAGAGATTTTACGCGACCGACCCGGCGATGAAAATGAACGTCACGCGCGTGACGGAGCGGTTTGCCGCTGTGCGCGACGGCGATACGCTCGATGCAGGCGGCTGCGCTGCGCGCGTTCTGTGGATGCCCGGACACACGCCGGGAAACGCGATGCTCTGGCTGCAGGAGCGGAAGATTATGTTTACGGGCGATCATGTGCTGTTTGATATTTCTCCCAACATTACCTTCTGGGAGACCTCTCCCGATGCGCTGGGGGATTATTTGCAGAGCCTGAAAAAAGCGGAAAAATATCCCGTCGCCCTCGCACTGCCGGGCCATCGTGGAAGCGGAGAATATCAGGCGCGCATCGGAGAGCTGCTCGAGCATCACGCGCGGCGAATGGAGGAAATCGGGCGGATTCTGTGCGAGCGGCCGGGGCTTACGGCCTATGAGACGGCCGGCGCGATGCGCTGGCGTATTCGGGCAGATAGCTGGGAAGCGTTCCCGCTGAGTCAGAAGTGGTTTGCAATGGGGGAATGCCTGGCGCATCTGGATCATATGCGCGCGCTGGGACTGGCCGTCCGGCGGGAGATTGGCGGAGTGAGGAGATATTACGCCTGCGGCGAACAGGCAGCGGAATGAGGCGCATGCGATGAGGATGGACGTGCGGATCAATCCCGCGCTGCGGGAGGAATATTATCGCCGCGGCTGGTGGACGGAGCGAAACCTGCTGGATTGCTGGGACGAGGCCGTCCGACTGTACGGCGAGAGAGAATATGTCAGCGATGATAAAGGCTGCCGCATGACCTATCGCGAAACCGACGAGCAGGCCGCGCGTCTGGCCGCATGGCTGCGCGCGCAGGGCGTCGGGCCGGGCGACACGGTGGCCCTGATGCTGCCCAACTGGGCGGAATACTGCGCGGCGTACGTCGCCTGCCTGAAGGCGGGCGTGACGATTCATCTGCTCTATCGCGGCACCGCGCCGGACGAGCTGGCCGATCTGCTGACGCGCTCGGAGGCGGCGGCGCTTTTCTGCCCGACGTTTTTTTATAAGACCGATTATGAAGCACTGCTCGACCCCCTGCGGCGGCAGGTGAAAACGCTGCGCTGCATCGCGCTTTTTGACGCGCTTCGCGCGCCGAAAACGGCGTATCCCGCCTATTCCCAAATTCAGCGTGAATTTGCGCCGCTTCAAACGCCTGCGCCGCATGCGGATGCGGACGGCGTGGCCGTGCTGATGAACACTTCCGGCACGACGAGCCGCCCGAAAATCGTTATGCTGACGCATAACAATATTCTCTTCAGCGAACGGATGTTCAATTGCGAGTTGGGCGTGATGCAGGAGGATGTGATGTTCATGCCCTCGCCGCTGCATCACGCGACGGGATTTCATCACGGGCTGATCGCGCCGATGCTGGCCGGAGCGCGCGTCGTGCTGCAGCAGCGGTTTGAATGCGCGCAGGCGCTGGAGATGATTCGCCGTGAGAGGTGCACCTATTCGATGGGCTCCACGCCGTTCATCTACGATATGCTCGGCGCGCTCGAGAAGGAGAACGGCAGGCTGCCGAGCCTGCGGTTTTATCTGTGCGGCGGCGCGCATGTGCCGCAGAGCATCGTTGAACGGGGCAAGGCGCTGGATATCCCCGTCTGCGAGGTATACGGTTCCACTGAGAGCGTGCCGCATGTGTTCGTGCGGCCGGACGAGGCGAGCGTGCTCGACGGCGCAAGCTCCGGGCGGCCTATCGAGGGCGTGGAGGTGCGCGTCGTGGACGAGGCGGGGCGCGACGTGCCGCCGGGCGTGCAGGGAGAGGAGCTTTCGCGCGGGCCGAATGTGTTCGTGGGTTATCTGAAAAACCCGGAAGCCACGCGCACGGCGATCGGCGAGGACGGCTTTTACGCCAGCGGCGATCTGTGCGTGGCCGATGGGAAGGGGAACATCAAAATCACCGGTCGCAAAAAGGAGATCCTCGTGCGCGGCGGCGAGAACCTTTCGCTGCATCGCATCGAGGACGCGCTGGAGGGCTGCGGGGCCGTAGCTGACTGCGCTGTGAGCGGTTGGCCCGACGAACGGCTGGGCGAGCGTATCTGCGCATATATCGTGCCGCGCAGCGGCGCGGAAGGGCTGACGCTTTCCGAACTGCAGGCCGACCTGCGCGCGCGGGGCGTTCCGAAATATCTTTGGCCGGAGCGCATTGAGCTGCGCGAAAAGATTCCCCGCACGCCGACGGGGAAGGTGCAGCGGTATCTGCTGCGGTGAAGGACGAAGAACAGGCGATATAAATGAACCGCTGCGGCAAGGAGAATTGCCGCGGCGGTTTCTTGTGCTTTGAGTGAATGTGAGAAAATGGAAAAAATATGTTACCGAAGGCGAACGCTAAAACGTCAATGCATCCTATGGCTTTTCAGCCTATCCGGCTTGCTGTACGGCAGCGGACATGACGGCTCGTGCATCGGAGAGAAGTTGTAAACAAAATCCTGCCCCGGTAAAAGCGCCCGGGCAGGATTTTCTATTTTCCGTCTTCGCTAAATGGCGCAGAGCGCACTGAAAAACGACCGGCTTTGCAAAACGGCACGATGCGCCGCGTTATCCCTCGTGAAACTGTTCGACGGTTACGCCGGCCTCGTCGAACAATTCCAGTGCGAACGGGTCGGGGTAGCCCTGCTCGTAGACGACGCGCGCGATGCCCGCGTTGATGAGAATTTTCGCGCATTGGCCGCACGGCTGGTGCGTGCAGTAGAGCGTCGCGCCCTCGAGGCATACGCCCAGCTTGGCCGCCTGCACGATGGCGTTCTGCTCGGCATGCACGGCGTAGCAGACCTCGTGACGCGTGCCGGAGGGGATGTTCAGCTTGCGGCGCAGGCATTCGCCGCGCTGAGCGCAGCTGGTCACGCCTGCGGGCGCGCCGTTATAGCCGGTGGTGAGGATGCGCTTTTCGCGTACGACCACCGCGCCGATTTTCCGGTTTTCCTGAAAGCAGCTCGACCATGTGGCCACCAGCCGCGCCATTTCCATAAACCGCCTGTCCCATTTATCCATCGCCGCGCCCTCCGCCTTTTGATTTTTACATCATACCACGCGCCGCCGGGCATGTCATCTGTTTTTTTCCCATAGGCTGTGCCATGAGCAAAAAGAAGAGCCTTGTCCGGCAGGCGGCGGTGCTGTCGGTTTCCAACGGCGCGACGCGCGCGCTGGGGTTTGTGATGCGCGTGGCGCTTTCACGCCGGCTGGGCGCGGAAGGGACGGGCGTGCTGGAACTGGCTTCGAGCGCGCATATGCTGTGGATTGCGCCGGTGACGGCGGGGCTGCCGATGGCCGTTTCGACCGAGACGGCGGCAGGCCGCGGCGGGGAGGCGCTGCATGCGGGCAGGCGGCTGGCGCTGCGCGTCAGCCTGCTGATGCTGCCTGCGCTTTTCGTCTTTTCGCCGCTGATCGCGCGCCTGCTGGGCGACGCGCGCACGCTGCCCGCGCTGTGGTGCTATCTGCCGTGCCTTCCGGTGCTGGGGCTTTCGGCCGTGTATAACGGCTGGTGCTACGGCGCGGGGGACACGCTGCCGCCGGCCGCGTCGGAATTGACGGAGCAGGCGCTGCGGTTCGCGCTGTGCATGGGGCTTCTGACGGTTTTTCCGCGCATGCGCGCGGCCTATACGGCGGCTGTTCCCGCGCTTTCCACGCTGCTGGGCGAGGGCGCGGGGCTGCTGCTCGTTGTGTGGATGCTGAAAAAACAGGGGACGCTGCCCGCCGGACGCGCCAGCGCCGAGACGGAAAAAAAGCTCTGGCGGCTTTCCGCGCCGATGACGTGGATGCGCCTTTCCAATACGCTTACCCGCACGGCCGGAGCGGTGCTGATTCCGCTGCGGCTGCGCGCTGCCGGACTGTCGGCGCAGGAAGCGACGGCGCGGCTGGGCATGCTCAGCGGGATGGCGATGCCGTGGGTGATGCTGCCGGGCGTGTTTACGGGCGCGCTGGCCGTTGTGGCGGGCCCCGCCATTGCCAGACGCAGGAACAGCCCGGAGATGCTGCGCGCGCTGGCCGTGCGGCTGATCGCGGCGGCGCTGGCCATTTCCGCGCCGCTGGCGCTGCTGCTGTCGTTCGGCGCGCCGTTCCTGGCGAACGTCGTCTACAGGCAGGCCGACGTGGGGCCGCTTCTCAAACAGCTCGCGCCGCTGGCGCCGCTGTGCGGCGCGCAGCAGGTGCTCAGCGGAATCCTTACGGGTATGGAAATGCAGCGGAGCCTGCTTGCTTCTTCGCTGTCCGGCTCGCTGCTGACGCTCGTGCTCGATTTTTTTCTTGTAAAAAAATTCAGGCTCGCGGGCTGCGCGCTTGCGCGGCTGGCAGGCCATGGGCTGACGCTGTATATGAACCTGTGCGCGTTTTCGGCGGAGCTCAGGAAGCGACGGGATGTGCCGACGCCGCCGCTAAAAGGATGACGCGCTCCGCGCCCGACGCGAGCAGTACGGAGGCGCAGCTTTTCGCCGTTGCGCCGGTGGTGCGCACATCGTCGACGAGTATAATGCGCATGCCGCGCACGCCGGCCGCGCATTCAAACACGCTGCGCACGTTCGCTTCGCGCTCCGAGGCGGAAAGATGCGTCTGCGTTTTCGTATAGCGCGTGCGGACGAGCGCATCGAGCACGGGAACGCCGGTATGCGCGCTCACCACCTCGCACAGCGCGCGCGACTGGTTGAATCCGCGCTCCCGTTCGCGCTTTGCATTAAGCGGAACGGGGACGAGCGCGTCAAACGGTTCGGCGGGCAGCGCGGCGGCCATCGCCCGGCCCAGCGGAAGCGCCGCGTCGAGCACGCAGTCGTATTTCAGGCGGCGGACGAGCGCTTTGGCCGCGCCGGAATAATCGAACGGCGCGAAAAAGGGAAGATAACCGGCCGGCAGCGTCGCGGAGCATTCCGGACACAGCGCCGCCCAGCCCTTCCGGCCGCAGCCGGGGCAGCGGGGCGGGAGCGGCTTGTTCAGCTCCTCCTGGCAGCGCTCGCACAGCAGGCCGTCCGCGGTATGGAGCGCGCCGCAGGCGACGCAGCATGCGCCGCGCGGATGAAGCAGCGCGAGGAGCGCTGCGAAAATACGGCCCTTCACGGCGCCTGACGAAGCCACTGCTTCAGCGCAGAATACCGCCTGGCGATGTTGACGTTCTGCACCATCTGGCTTATGCACGCGTCGCGCCCGACGAGCACCACCATGCGCTTTGCGCGCGTAACGGCGGTGTAGAGCAGGTTGCGGGTGAGCAGCATCGGAGGGCCGCCCACGGCGGGCATGACCACGACGGGAAACTCGCTGCCCTGGCTTTTGTGCACCGATACGCAGTAGGCCAGCTCTAAATCTTCCAGAGAAGCCGCGTCATAGCGCGCTTCGCGCTCATCGTCGAAGCGGACGAGCACCTCGCGGTCCTCGCGGCTCACTTCCTCGACGAAGCCCATATCGCCGTTGAAAACGCCCTGCCCTTCTTCCCAGCCGCCGCCGGGCCGGGGCTTGCGCCATTCCATGTTGTAATCGTTGCGGGTCTGCATGACCTTATCGCCCGCGCGGAAGGCGGTATCGCCGAAAACCACCTCTTCGCCGTTTTTTTTCGGCGGATTGAAGCAGTTCTGCAGCGCCGTGTTCAGCGCGAATACGCCGCATTCTCCCTTTTTCGTGGGCGAAAGCACCTGAATATCCTTCAGCGGATCAACGCCCAGATAGGCCGGAAGGCGGCGCTTTGTCAGATCGACGATGCGCTGCGCGGCCTGCGAGCCGGTTTCGCAGCGTTCGAGGAAAAAGTCCGTCCCCTTGCTGTTGGCGACGGGCATTTCGCCTGCGTTGATGCGGTGCGCGTTGAGGACGATCATGCTTTCGCCGTCCTGGCGGTAGATTTCCTTTAGCCAGACGACGGGCATCGCGTCGCTTTCGAGAATATCGCGCAGCACGTTGCCGGCGCCCACCGAGGGCAGCTGGTCGGCGTCGCCCACAAGGATGAGCCGCGTGCCGGGGATCAGCGCGCGCAGGAGCGAACGCATGAGAAAAATGTCGACCATCGACATTTCGTCGACGATGACCACGTCGGCCTCGATGGGGTTGCTTTCGTCGCGCGCGAACGTGCCGTCTCCGCCGCCGTATTCGAGCAGGCGGTGGATGGTTCTGGCCTCCGCGCCGGTGGCCTCGCTCATACGCTTGGCGGCGCGGCCCGTCGGCGCGGCGAGGACGATTTCATCGTCCGCGTCGAGCAGCGACAGCACGCAGCGCAGAATGGTCGTTTTTCCGGTGCCCGGCCCGCCGGTGATGACCGACACGCCTTCGCATACGGCGGCGCGCACGGCCTTTTTCTGATCGGCGTTGAGCGTTTTGCCGTTTTCGCGCTCCCATTTGGCGATGCGGCCGGCGAGCGCCGGGTCGGGGCGGTAGGGAAGCGCTTCGAGCAGCTCGAGCAGGCGGCGCGCGGTTTCCGATTCGGCCTGAAACGCGCGCGGCATGTAGACGGCCACGTGATCGTCCACCTCGCGGGCGACGAGGTTATGCGAAAGGACGGCGGCTTCCAGCGCCGTTTCGACGGCCTCCGCCGGAGCGGACAGAAGCCGGGCGGCCTGCGCGATGAGAATTTCACGCGGCAGGTAGGTGTGTCCGCCGGACGCGGCCGCGTCGGAGAGGATATAGTGCATTCCGGCGCGCAGGCGCGCGGGGTCGCCGGGCGACATGCCCTGCGCGGCGGCGATGCGGTCGGCCGTGCGGAAGCCCAGGCCGTCGATATCCTCCACAAGCCTGTACGGCGTGCGGCGCAGCACCTCCTGCGTGCTTTCTTTGTAATAGTTGAAGATTTTCATCGCCATGGCGGGCGAAAGCTCGAACGATTGCAGCATCACCATCGCCTCACGCATCTGCGACTGGCTGGCGAAGCTCTCGGCCATCATGGCGGCGCGCTTTTTGCCGATGCCGGGGATTTCGGTCAGCCGCTCGGGCGCGTATTGCAGAATGTCCAGCGCCTCAGCGCCGAAGTATTCCACGATGGTCTTCGCCGTCGAGGGACCGATGCCCTTAATCAGCCCCGAGCCCAGATACCGCTCCACGCCGGAAACGGTGGTCGGCTTGACCGGTTCGCACATGACGGCGCGAATCTGTTTGCCGTATTGCGTATGTTCGGTCCACTCGCCGGTCAGCACGGCGCGCTCGCCCGCAGCCACGGCGGGCATGACGCCCACGGCCGACGTGCGCACGCCGTTGTCAAGGCGCACCTGCAGGACGGTGAACCCGTTTTCATCATTGCGGAACGAAACGTCCGTTACCAGCACTTCAAACTTTTCCATGCCGATATTATCCCTTTTTATGAAGGATTTGGCAAGAGCAAAAAACGGCGCGCCCAAAAAGACGCGCCGCATCAGCCGGCAGCCGGTTTCGTGTTTTCGGCGCGTAAGCGCCGGAAAAAACGCGTTTCTTACGGGCGAAGCCCCATGCCGCCCTCGAGCGTGATGGTTTCGCCGCTCATGTATTTGAAATCGGGCGAGGCGAGCTGCACGCAGACGCGGCCGATTTCCTTTTCAACGTCGCCGAAATGCCCCATCGGCGGCATTTTTACGTTCGCCTTGAATGCGTCGGGGTAGGCTTTTTCGAATTTTTCCAGCTGCGCCGTCCAGGCCAGCGGGCAGATGACGTTGACGTTGACGCCGTCCTTGCCCCATTCGGTGGCGGCTACGCGGCTCAGGCCGCGGATGCCTTCCTTCGCGGCGGCGTAGGAGCACTGGCCGTAGTTTCCGAACAGGCCCGCGCCCGAGGCGAAATTGATGACGGTGCCCTTGGTTTCGACAAGGTGCGGATAGCACGCTTTCATGTAGTAGAACGCGGCGTACAGGCCGGAATACAGCGCCAGGTCGAACTGCTCGGTGGTGTGCTGCGCCAGCGGCACGCCGGAGGCGGAGGCCTGCGCGTTGTTGATAAGCACGTCGATGCGGCCGAAGGCGTCCATCGCCTGCTTGACGACGTTGCCCACAACGGCCTCGTTGTCCGCGCCCGCCGAAACGTCGGCCTGTACGGGCAGCACCTTCACGCCGTAGAGGCGCTCCAGCTCTTCTTTGGCGTCGGTCAGCTTCTGTACGTTGCGGCCGGTGAGCACGAGGTTTGCGCCTTCCTTGGCGTAGGCGGTGGCGATGCCGTAGCCGATGGAACCGCACGCGCCGTTTTCCAGCACGGCGCGGCCGCCGCCGGTGATGATCGCAGTTTTTCCATTGAGAAAGCTCATGGATTCAGTTCTCCTTTTCAATTTGATGAGTTTCCATAGTCTGGCGGAACTGAAAAACATTATACCGTCTGCGCGCGCGTTTTTCAATCGCGCTTTTTTGGCGAAAAAACGCGCGAACCTGTTGACAGAACGCGAAAGATGTGGTTTACTGTTTGCCGACAAATTGTTTAGCGTTTCTAAACCACAGAAATGCTAAACTCCTGGTTTAGCATTTGAGGCGGCGCGGCCGCCGCCAAAAGAGGTGTTTCCATGGAGATCGGCCCGAAGATCAAGCGGCTGCGCACGCAGCTGGGTCTGACGCAGGAAGAACTCGCCAACCGCTGCGAGCTTTCCAAAGGCTTTATTTCGCAGCTGGAGCGCGACTTGACGTCCCCCTCGATCGCAACGCTGATCGATATTCTCGAATGTCTCGGCACAAGCCCGCGCGCATTCTTTTCCGACGACAGCGAACGCAAGTGCGTTTTCGCCCGCGACGATATGTTCGAGCTGGACGACGAGGAGCACGGCCATATTACCTGGCTCGTGCCCAACGCGCAGAAAAACGCGATGGAGCCGATTCTCGTCGCGCTTTCGTCCGGCCAGAGCACGCAGGAGCAGAACCCGCACGAGGGCGAGGAGTTCGGCTACGTGCTTTCCGGCAGCGTGCTTCTGCACGTGGGCGGAGCCAAATACCGCGTGAAGGCGGGGGAGAGCTTCTGCATTCATCCCTCGGCGGCGCACTGGCTGGAAAATACGGGCAAAACCACCGCAAAAGTTCTCTGGATCGCAACGCCGCCCAGCTTTTAATTCATTATTACGCAAAAGGAGCGCATCGCCATGGTTGAGGATCTGCGCCTGATTGAACTGGTTGGGGTTTCCAAGGAATTCGACGGCTGCGAGGCCGTGTCGAATATGAACCTGTACATCCGCAAAAAAGAGTTCGTGACCCTGCTGGGCCCGTCGGGATGCGGAAAAACGACCACGCTGCGGATGATCGGCGGCTTTGAAACGCCTACCCGCGGCCAGATTCTGTTCGGCGGCCAGGATATTACCAACGTGCCGCCCTACCGCCGCCGCGTGAATACGGTGTTCCAGAAGTACGCGCTGTTTCCGCACCTGAACGTGTTCGACAACGTGGCGTTCGGTCTGACCATCGCCAAGGTGCCCAAGGCGGATATCAGGCGGCGCGTGGAAGCGATGCTGGAAATGGTGGGTCTGAAGGGTTTTGAAAAGCGCGGCATCGATGCGCTTTCGGGCGGTCAGCAGCAGCGCGTGGCCATCGCGCGCGCGCTGGTGAACGAGCCGGAGGTGCTGCTGCTGGACGAACCGCTGGGCGCGCTCGATCAGCGGCTGCGCAAGGATATGCAGCTGGAACTGAAAAAGATGCAGCAGCGGCTGGGCATTACCTTCCTTTATGTCACGCACGATCAGGAAGAGGCGCTGACGATGAGCGATACGATCGTCATCATGAAGGGCGGCCACATTCAGCAGATCGGAAAGCCCAAGGCCATCTACGACGAGCCGGCCAACGCGTTCGTGGCCGATTTTATCGGCGAGAGCAATATTCTCGACGGCGTGATGGAGCGCGACTGCCTCGTGCGCTTTGCGGGACATGAATTCACGTGCGTCGACGGCGGATTCGGCGCGAACGCGCCTGTGGACGTGGTCGTCCGCCCCGAGGACGTGCTGCTTGGCGAGGTGGGAGAGGGCATGCTGCGCGGCACGGTGCGCTCGGTGCTGTTCAAGGGCGTGCACTGGCGCATGATGGTGCAGACGGGCGATACGCTCTGGAAGGTGGATTCCACGCAGATGCTGCCCGAGGGCAGCGCGGTGGGGGTGTCCATCGTGCCGGACGGCATCCATATCATGCACAAAATGGAGGAGGCTGCGAAAGAATGAAGCGTTCTTCCTTCGCCTTCCCGTACGGCCTGTGGATGCTGATGTTCACGGTCGTGCCTATTTTTCTGATTTTCTATTACGCCTTTACGTTCATGGGCGAGTTCACGCTGGAAAATTTCCAGATGTTCCTCGAGCCGGAGTTTCTGGGCATTCTGGGGCATTCGCTGTATCTGGCGGCGCTGTGTACGGCTCTCTGTCTGCTGGTAGGCTATCCGGCGGCGCTGTTCCTGGCTGGGCGCGATTTCAAGCGCTCGCACATCATCGTGGTGCTGTTTGTCATCCCGATGTGGATGAACTTCCTGCTGCGCACGTACGCGTGGATGACGCTGCTGGAGGATACGGGCATCATCAACCGTTTCCTGGAATGGATCGGCATAGGGCGCAAGAAGCTGATGTACACCGAGAGCGCGGTGCTGATGGGCATGGTGTATAACTTCCTGCCGTTCATGGTGTTTCCGGTATATTCGGTGCTGGCCAAGTCGGACTACCGGCTCATCGAGGCGGCGAACGATCTGGGCGCGAACGGTGCGGTCACCTTCTGGCGCGTGACGCTTCCGCTGAGCGTGCCGGGCATCGTCAGCGGCGTGACGATGGTGTTCATGCCGGCTGTGACGACGTTCGTGATCCCCCGCCTGCTGGGCGGCGGCACGTTCATGATGTTCGGCGACCTGATTGAAAACCAGTTCCTCACCGTGGGCGACTGGAATTTCGGCTCGGCGCTTTCGCTGATTATGATGGCGCTGATCCTCGTTTCGATCGGGATTCTGAATCGGTTTGACCCGGACGGTCAGGCGGAAGGGAGCGGCGTGCTGTGAAAACGTTCAAAAAACTGTATCTGGCCGCTGTGCTGATCTTCCTTTACGCGCCGATTGCTGTGCTGATCGTTTATTCGTTCAACGCCAGCGAGACGCGCGCGGTATGGGGCGGCTTTTCGCTCAAATGGTATGGCGAGCTGCTGCACGACGAGTCGATTCTGCAGGCGCTGTATGTGACGGTTTCCGTGGCCGCGCTGGCCACGCTGGCCGCGACGGTGCTCGGCACGCTGGCCGCCGTCGGCATCCATTCGATGAAGGCCGGCATGCGCGCGGTGTTCATGAACATTACGAACCTGCCGATGCTCATGCCCGATATCGTCACCGGCATTTCGCTGATGATCCTCTTTCTTTTCGCGCGCGTGCCGCGCGGCTACGGCACCATGCTCATGGCGCATATCACGTTCGATACGCCGTATGTGATCTTCTCGGTGCTGCCGCGCCTCAAGCGCATGGATAAAAACCTCTACGAGGCCGCGCTTGACCTGGGCTGTCCGCCCGCGCAGGCGCTGAAAAAGGTGATCCTGCCGCAGATTATGCCCGGCGTGGTCACCGGCGCGCTTCTGTCGTTTACAATGTCGCTGGACGATTTCGCAATCAGCTACTTCACGTCCGTGCGCACGCAGAACCTGTCGATGCTCATCTATTCGATGACGCGCCGCAAGGTTCCGCCGACGATCAACGCGCTGTCCACCGTCATGTTCCTGACCGTGCTGGCGCTCTTGCTGCTCATCACCGGTCGGAGCAATAAGGCCGATAAGGCCGCAACAAAATAAAAGGGGGATTTTTGCCGATGAAAAAGATTCTTGCTGCCGCGCTTGCGCTTGCGCTCGCGCTGGCCGCCCTCCCGGCGCTGGCCGCCGAAGAAGTCAACGTCTTCAACTGGGAAGACTATATCTGCGACGATGCGATCAAGCTCTTCGAAGAAGAAACGGGCATCAAGGTCAACTATATGCGCTTCACCACCAACGAGGATATGCTCGTGCAGGTGGAGAACGATCCGGCAAACTATGACGTGATCTTTCCCTCGGATTACATCATCGAACGCCTGATTTCCAAGGACTTGCTGGAGGAGCTGGATTATTCCCAGTTGCCCAACGCGACGGAGAATACGCTCGACTGGCTCAAGTCGACCGACTATGATCCCACCGGCGCGTATTCCGTGCCGTACATGTGGGGCACCGTGGGCATCCTCTATAACAAAACCATGGTGTCCGCGCCCATTACCAGCTGGACTTCCATGTGGGATGAGCAGTATGTCGACAATGTGTTCATGATGGACTCCATCCGCGATACGCTCGGCGTGACGCTGAAGATGCTCGGCTATTCGATGAACACGCGCGATAAAGACGCGCTGAACGAGGCGAAGGAAAAGCTGATCGAGCAAAAGAAGGCGGGCATCGTCAAGGCCTATCAGGTCGACGAGACGAAGGACAAGATGATTGCGGGCGAGGCGGCGATGGGCCTGATGTGGTCGGGCGACGCGGCCTATGCGATGAGCTACAGCGACGATCTGGCCTACGTTGTGCCGGAGGAAGGCTCCAACGTGTGGGTCGACGGCCTGTGCGTGCCCAAGGGCGCGAAGAACTACGACAACGCCATGAAGTTTATCAACTTCCTCTGCCGTCCCGACGTGGCGAAGATGAACTTCGATGAAATTTACTACTGCACGCCCAACAAGGGCGCGATCGAGCTCATCGGCGCGGAAGAGCCCGAGCTGCTCGAGGACGAGACGCTGTTCCCCACCGACGAAACCGTGGCCCGCTGCGAATTCTTCCATGATATTTCGCAGGATATTCAGATTTACAACCGCATCTGGCTTGCGGTCAAGAGCGCGCGGTAACGGCTGGGTTTTCGGCGCGTGCGCGCCGGAAAAAACAGATTCGCGGCGTTTCCTGAAAACGGACGGCAGACAGGCCGCCCGTTTTTTTTCATGCGCAGGTTTTGCCGGTTGACTTTTTTCGGCGAAAGTTTATAATCTATATCATTACAAATAGGAGGTTTTTGAATCATGAAAAAACTCGTGGCGTTTATGCTGGCCGTGCTGATGGCGGCGTCTTTGCTGTCCGTCGCGTCGGCTGAAAGCAAGGTTTACAACGTGGTGAACCTCGTCAACGGCAACCTGGGCGATAAGTCCTTCTTCGACTCCGCAGAAGCGGGTCTCAAACAGCTGGCCGACGCGGGCCGCATCACCTATAAGACCATCGAAATGGGCGGCGCCGACAGCGATCAGCCGACATGGCTTTCCACCCTGTACGACGTTTCCGATTCCGGCGAATATGATCTGGTCATCTGCGGCACCTACCAGATGCCCGATTACCTCAAGGAAGTCGCCGAGCAGTATCCGGATCAGAAATATCTGATTTACGACGACACCACCTATGTCGGCGAATGCGAAAATATCGTCAACATTTCCTTCCGCCAGAACGATCTGGGCTATCTGTGCGGCGTGCTCGCGGGCGCGCTTACCGGCGATACCTCCTTTGAAAAGATCAACCCTGAAAAGGTCGTCGGCTTCGTCGGCGGCGTGGACAGCCCCGTCATCAACGATTTCCTCTACGGTTTCATCGAGGGCGCGCAGAGCGTCGAACCCGACATCAAGGTCTGCACCCGCTACACCAACGATTATGTCGATACCGCCATCGCCAAGGAAAAGGCCGAGAGCATGATTAACGACTACGCCTGCGATATCGTCTGGGGCGTGGCCGGCAACTCCGGCAACGGCGCGGCCGAAGCCGGCCTGGAAACCGGCAAGGCGTGGTTCATCGGCGTCGATTCCGACCAGGAACTGACCTTCTCGCCTGAGCTCGCTGCCAACACCCTCACCTCCGGCCTGAAGAACATCGGCGACGCGATCGTCTGGATCTTCGACCAGTGGGATGCCGGCAACACCTTCTGGGGCACCGAAGTCAGCCTGGGCATCCCCGAGGGCGGCGTGGGCATCGTGACCGACAAGAACTTCACCAAGCTGCCGCAGGCCGTGCAGGACGCCGTGATTTCCGCGAAGGAGAAGATCGTCTCCGGCGAAATCGTCGTTGACAGCGCGATCACCGATAACGAAGGCGCCATGACGCTGCGCGATTCCGTGCAGCCCTGAGGGAAAAGCGAATGACAAGGGGAGAACTTTTCCTTTGCGAAAAGGAGAGGTTTCCCCTTGGCCCCCCTCCGAAGGAAACTGCCCGGCGCAGGGAAAGCGTTTTTTCGGGGGAGAGCGTGAGAGTGGGGCCTTCTTTCTTTCGAAAGAAGGCCTTTCTTGTGAAAAGACGGACGAGGAGGGAACACGCGCATGGAGCAGACGAACGCCGTAGAGATGCGGAAGATTACGAAGATCTATTCCAACGGCATCGCGGCGAACAAAGACGTGGATTTTTCCGTGCGGCGGGGCGAAATTCACGCGCTGATGGGCGAAAACGGCGCGGGCAAATCGACGCTGATGAAGATGCTCTTCGGGCTGGAACAGCCCACGGGCGGAGAAATTTTCGTCAATGGCGAAAAGGTGGCGGTGACCTCGCCGAACGTGGCGATTGCGCACGGCATCGGCATGGTGCATCAGCACTTCATGCTTGTGCCCTCGCTGACGGTTGCGGAAAACATGGTGCTGGGCATCGCGCCGAAAAAGGGCGGGCTTTTCCTTGACAGGCAGCAGGCCGTGGCGCTTACGCGCAAATACGCCGAGGAGTTCAACCTGGACGTCGACCCGGATGCGAAGGTGATGGACATTCCGGTGGGCATGAAGCAGAAGGTGGAGATTCTCAAGGCGCTGGCGCGCGGCGCGAAGATCCTCATCCTCGACGAGCCGACGGCCGTGCTGACCACGCAGGAGACGGCGGAGCTGTTCCGCGAGCTGGTGCATTTGAAGGAGCAGGGGTATACGATCATCTTCATTTCCCACAAGCTGCGCGAGATCATGCAGATTACCGACCGGCTGACCATCC
>SFFS01000180.1 GCA_004557805.1 Clostridiales bacterium
AACGAATGAAACGACTGGCTGCGCTGCTGATGGCCGTATGCCTGCTTGCGCTGGCGGGGCTTGCCTGCGCGGGCGAAACGGCGGAAACCGCCCGCACGAACTGCGATGCGAACGTTCGCAAGGGGCCGTCCGTGAAGAACGATATTCTCTTCAAGCTCGAAAAGGGCACGGAAGTGCGCGTCAACGAGACGATTGAGGACGGAAATGATACGTGGTGCTATATCACCGTCGTCTCCAACGCGCGCGTGGGGTATATTCTCCGTTCGCTGCTCGATTTCGGCGCGGGCGATGAAATCGTGATCGCATCGGAGCAGGCCGCGCAGGCGCTCGCCGTCTGGCGCGCGGCGCGCACCAAGTGCGAAGTGAACGTCCGCAAAACGCCTGCGCAGACGGGCGCGAAGATCGGCGAACTGGCGGCGCTGACGGATTTGCAGGCGGGCGAAACGGCGGACGGCTGGACGCGAATCAAATCCGGCGCGACGGAGGGGTACGTGCAGGCGAATCTGCTCGACTACGCGCCCGAGGGCGCGGCGGAAGCCGCCCCGCAGCCCGAGGAAACCGCGCAGGCCGCCGAGCCGCAGCCGTCGGCGGATACCGGCAAGCGCTATCCTGACGGCACGAACCTGAGCCGGAGAATCGACTCGTCGTATTATTATTATCTCATTTCCGGCGGCGACGCGGGCGAAACGCCTGCGCTGTTCGACGACGAGACGCTGGCACAGTATTCTCCGCTGACTGTGGGCGATACGGGCGACGCGGTGCTGGCCGTGAAGGACCGGCTGACGGAACTGGGATACTACAAGGACTATCTGCTTCTGGGGCCGGACTACACCGAATCGACGACCGAATACGTGCGGCAGTTCCAGCGCGTCAACGGCCTGGACGAAACCGGCGACGCCGATCCGGAAACGCAGGCGCTGCTTTTCTCTGAATACGCGCTGCGCGCGGGACAGAAGGCTGAAAGCGACACGCCCATTGAAGTGACGGGCGCGCGGCTGGTCGGCTATAACGGCGCGAGCGCCGTGCAGATCGAGTTCAAAAACCGCACGGGCGAAATTCTGACGGGCTTTACGCTGAAGATCATTCCGTATTCCGCTTACGGCGAACCCACCGGCCTGGCCTCCACGCTGGCGGAGCAGGCCGCGCGCTCCTATGAGAAGAAAATGTCCGTCTCCAAGGGCGGAACGTATTCCGACAGCCAGCGGGGGCACTATTTCGTCATCGCCGAGGGCGAATATTTCGCGGGCGCGCTGGTGACGGTCGCCGCGTATTCAACGTCGGAAGGAACCGTGCAGATCGACAGCGATAACCGCAGCTGGTTTGCTGCGGGGACGGCGAATCTCGCCGACGCGGCCAGCGCCAAGCTGAAGACCATTCGCGGCATGGCGAAGGACGAAGCGAACGAGTGGGATATGGGCTTTGCGTGCGAATACGTGCTGCCCGTGTACCGCCGGACGTACAGCGCGCCGGAGGGGCTTGCGGTGACGGCGGTGGAGCCGTCGAATTACGGAGAATGGGCCGGGCTGGAGCCGGGCGACGTGCTGCTGGCGATGGATACGACCGCGCTGACCAGTACGCGCGCGCTGGAGAACGCGCGCCGGGCGGTAAATTCCGGCGATACGTTCGAGCTTGTGTTCTGGCGCGACGGCCTGTACTACGCCGCGACGCTGCAAAGATAACGGCTACGGATGTTTTTTCGCCGCAAGCGGCGAAGGGAACGGGAGCGCGCAGCGAACCTCGCGCGGACGAATGAGCAAAGAGAGAATAGTTGCTGAAAACGGCCCTGTGCAGCGGCGATTTGCCGCCGTGCAGGGCCGTATGAATTGGAGGGGGGAGGAATGCTGGGGCGTTTGAAAAAGACGGGGAGGGGGCGGCCGAGCGGTCTGGAAGGGGAAAGACGGAAGCGCCGTTTCTCCTGTGTACGTTATTCAGGGTTTGCGAAAAAATAGCGCGGAGGTTTGATGCTAAACGGTTTGAATGGTACCGTAGAATGAAGATTTTTTCTGCGTCTGTTATTCAAAAACCTGAGAAAAAAACGCGGGAATTTGCTGTTGATGGCACTGCGTAAATTAAGAGAATTTTAAGCGGATTGGCGTGAAAATGAGAGAGAAAGTGTCTTTTCTGGTGCGCCTGTTATCCGAAATTTGCGGAAAACAACGCAGAGATTAGCCGCTGATGACGCTTCGTAAATCAGGCCACCTGAGCGGTTTTGGGTGGAGAGCGCGAGAGGAGGGCCTTTTTTCTAAAAGGCCCTCCTCTCGCAAAAAAAGAAAAACAAAAAACGTTTTTTCTATGCCCCTCAGAACGTTACCGGCTTTCCCGTTTTGGACGATTCGTAAATGCCGAGGATGATCTCCAGCGGCGGACGGCCGGACTCGGCGGGAGCGAGCAGCTCTTCGCCGTGCAGCACTGCGGCGACGAAGTTGCGGAACTGACGGGTGTGATTGGAAACGTCGATGGCCTTCGGGTCGGAGCTGGCCACGTTCGTGGCGGCCACGCCCACGGGCAGGCCGATGTCGTAACCGGGCACATCCCAGCGGATGATGGCGTTTTCTTCCAACACGCAGCTGCCCTTGTCGCCGCAGATTTCGATGCGGCGCGGATAGCCGGGGCTGCACACGGTGGACCCCTCGAGCGTTCCGACGGCGCCGTTTTCAAACTCCAGCGCCGCCGCGGCGGAATCTTCCACTTCGATGTGGCGCAGCTGCGTCCGGGCGAAGCCCGTCAGCTGTTTGACCGGCCCCATCAGATAGCGGAATACGTCCACGCCGTGAATGCCCTGATTCATCAGGCATCCGCCGCCGTCCATGGCCCAGGTGCCGCGCCACGCGCCGGAGGCGTAATATTCGTCGGAGCGGAAATACTTCATTTGCAGGCTGCCGGAGACGATTTTTCCCAGCGCGCCCGCTTCGATGGCCTTTTTGACGGCCTGCACAGCCGGGGTGAAGCGGAACTGCGAAATGATGCACACCTTCACGCCCGTTTCGTTGGCGGTGCGGATCAGCTCGTCCGCCTGCTCGAGCGTGAGACTCATCGGTTTTTCACAGACGACGTGCTTGCCCGCGCGCATGGCGGCGATTGCCTGCTGCGTGTGCAGGCCGCTGGGCGTGCAGATGGTCACCGCGTCGATCGCCGGATCGGAGAGCATCTCTTCGAGCGAGGCGTACTGCTTTACGCCGTGCTCCTTGGCAAAGCGCTCCGCGCTGGGGGCGTATGCGTCCACGCAGCCATACAACTCGGCTTCCTCGATGTCCGCGATGGCGCGCGCGTGGAAGCTCGAAATCACGCCGCAGCCGATGATGCCGAAACGAACCTTATCCATCAGTTTTCCTCCATCCAGTGATATACGTCGCGCAGACGGTCGAGATACAGGCGGCTGGCCTCATAGCCGCCTTCGGAGAACGACGACCCCTGCGGCCGCACGAGATCCTCGTCCGAGAGCCGCTTCATGCGGTAATGCGTTTCCAGCGAGCACCAGCCGTTGTATTTGTCACGCTTGAGCGCGGCAAAAACGCCGTGGAAATCTACCGTGCCTTCGCCGATGAGCGCAGGCGTTTCAATCTCGCCGCGCAGCATGTCCTTGACGTGCACATGGCGGATGTACGGCTTGAGCAGCTCGTAGCCGTCCGGATAGGGCAGCGGGGCGGTCACGTCCACGGCTTCGTTGCCGGGATCGTATACCGCGCCGATTTCCCTGCGGCCGACCGCCTTGAAGAATTTGACCAGCTCGGCGATGTTCACCGCGTTCACGCTCGGCTCCGATTCGAGCACGACCGTCACACCGGCGTCTTCGGCGATATCCGCCACGGGCTGGAACGCATCGACGATTTCCGGCGTGCGCTTTCCGCCGTCGTGCAGGTTGAAGAAGTTGAAGCAGCGGATCAGCTTCGTGTTCCAGCTGTGCATCGTATCCATCATGCGGCGGAACGAATCCATGTGCGCCCTGCGCGTTTCGAGATCGTCAAGGCTGCACTTGAACATCGGCGAGGAAACGCAGCAGATTTCAAGACCGCTGTCGTCCGCTATCTGTTTGACGAACCTGAGATCGTCCGCATTCATCTGGAACGGATTCTTCTCGTTCACCGAACGGATTTCCAGGCCCTGCAGGCCGTATTCCCGCGCAACGCGCGCGGCGAACGGAAGATCCTGCGAGATTTCGTCGGTGATGACACTGGTTTTGTACATGTCCTCCTCCTTTTTGAAACAGGGCGGGAACCGTCAGCGGCTCCCGCCCAATGGGGAATCAATATTCCATCATTTCGACAATCACGCCGTCGTTCGTTTCGAAGAACCCGACGACATGGCCCGCCACCGATGCGAACGGCTCGATGAGAACGGTCATGCCCGCGCTTTCGCGCGCGATGGAATCCACATGATAGGCTACGTGCGGATGCTCCTTCATGAAAGAGGGAACGGGACTGTCCGGCTCGTAGCGCAGCCATTCCACACGGAAGGGGTGCGCGTGAGGATCGGTCACCCAGACCTTTGTTTTCTGTACGTAGCGCTCATTGGGCTGCACGGTCTGCGAAGGCAGACCGATATGGTCAAATTCTCTCATGCGGCCTTCTTTTCCTTCTGGAAAAGAGACTTTACTTTCGGCCAGAACGGCAGCTGCGGGACGACCAGCACCAGGATGAACAGCAGGAAGAAGATGCAGATCGGGCGCGTGAAGAACGGCAGGATGCTGCCGTCGGAGAGCATCAGCGCGCGGCGCAGGTTTTCATCGGCCATATTGCCCATGATTACGCCCAGCAGGAACGGCGCGGACGGATATTTCATGTAGCTCATGGCGATGCCGAGCAGACCGAACACGAACATCAGCTTGATGTCGAACAGGCGGTTGTTCACCACGAACGCGCCGATGACGCAGCAGATGAACACGATGGGCATCAGCACGCGCTGA
>SFFS01000013.1 GCA_004557805.1 Clostridiales bacterium
TAGCAGTCTGCGTCTGCTCCAGGATATCGCCGGTATCCATGCCTGCATCGGTCATCATCGTGGTCACGCCCGTGCGGGTTTCGCCCTCGATGATGCTCCAGTTGACCGGCGCGGGCCCGCGGTATTTGGGCAGCAGCGACGGGTGCACGTTCACCGTGCCGATTTTCGGAATGTCCAGCAGCTTCTGCGAAAGAATCTGCCCGAACGCGGCGGTTACGTACAGATCGGGCTTCAGCGCGCGCATCGCGTCGAGCCCCTCCTGACGGCGGATGCGCTCGAACTGCAGCACCTGCACGCCGCGCGCCTGAGCGGCGATTTTCACAGGGCAGGGCGTGAGCGTCATCCTGCGCCCCTGCGGACGGTCGGGCTGCGTGCAGCAGGCCGCCACGTCGTAGCCCGCGTCGAGCAGCGCGTTCAGCGACGGCACGCCGAACTCCGGCGTGCCCATGAAAACAATTCTCATTCTTTATTTTCCTTCTGCATTTCGGCGAGTTCTTCGTCCGTCACCTCGCGCTCCTGCTTGTCGATGTACATCGTGCCGTCAAGATGATCGATTTCATGGCAGAACGCGACGGCCAACAGCCCTTCCGCCTCGATCTCGACGGGCTTGCCCGCGCGGGTCGTGGCGCGCACGGTCACGCGCGCCGGGCGCTTGACGATGCCGTGGCGGTTCGGGATGGACAGGCATCCCTCCATGCCCTCCTGCTCGCCTTCAGCCTTGATGATTTCCGGGTTCACCAGCTGGAAGAGCCCGTTTTCGTCGCCCACGTCCACGCAGATCGCGCGGCGCAGCACGCCCACCTGCGGCGCGGCCAGACCCACGCCGTCCTTGGCGTACATGGTCTCGGCCATATCGTCCAGCAGGGTCAGAATGCGGCGGTTCAGAACATCGACCGGCCGCGAGGTTTTGCGCAGAACGTCGTCCCCGATTTTTACCACCTGACGGATCGCCATAAAAAAAGCCTCCCTGTGCCTACAAGCGGCGGATCATTTTTCGGCGCATAGCGCCGAAAGCCTATCGCCCGCGGAATTCCTAACGAATGATTATAGCATAGTCGCCGGGTCAATCTCAAGATAAACCTGAGCGCCCTCGACCGGCTGCGCGGCCAGCGCTTCGATCTTTTCAATCACCCGCGGCGTAGGCCCTCGCGAATAGAGCTTCAAAAACACCTGCCAGCGCGCCTTGCCGCGCAGCCGCTTCACCGGCGCTTCCATCGCGCGCATCTGCACGACCTGGCGGCGCAGCTCCGGGTTCTCGTCGAAAAACGCTTCCATCCCGGCGGCGAGCGCCTCGGCCGTTCTCCGGGCCAGCGCTTCGTCCGGCGTTTCCACGAGCAGGCGCGTGAGCATTGTAAACGGCGGATACAGTCCCCGCCGCCTGCGCGCGAACTCCGTTTCGAAAAACGCGCGAAAATCCTGCCGCGCCGCGGCTTCGATGGCGTAATTCTCCGGATCGTACGTCTGCACGATCACATGCCCCTTCCGTTCGGCGCGGCCCGCGCGGCCCGCCACCTGCACGATCAGCTCGAACGTGCGCTCGGGGCTGCGATAGTCGGGCAGGTTCAGCGTCGCGTCGGCGGCGATTACGCCCACCAGCGTCACGCGCGGAAAATCCAGCCCCTTGGCGATCATCTGCGTGCCGACGAGCACCTGCGCGTCGCCGCGGCGGAAAGCGTCGAGCAGTTTCGCGTGCGCATCCTTGCCGCTGGTGGTGTCCAGATCCATCCGCACGCTGGTCACGCCCGGAAAACGCTCCTTCAGCGCCTCCTCCACCTTCTGCGTGCCCGTTCCGAAATAGCGGATATACGGGCTGCCGCATTCGGGACAGGTCTTCGGCGGCTTCATTTCCATGCCGCAGTAGTGGCAGCGGAGCATGTCGCCCTCGCGGTGATACGTCAGGCTCACGTCGCACTCGGGGCATTTCATCACATGCCCGCACGCGCGGCAGCTGACGAACGTGGCGTAGCCGCGGCGGTTCAGGAACAGCATCGCCTGCTCGCCCCGCGCAAGGCACGCGCGCAGCGCGGCGTCAAGCCGGCCCGAAAAGACGCTGCGGTTGCCAAGCTCCAGCTCGCGCCGCATATCGACCACTTCGATTTCCGGCAGCGGCCTGTCCAGCACGCGGCGCGGCATTTCCAGCAGCGTCAGACGCCCCAGGCTCGATCGCATGTTCGGCAGCGAACGCGCGAAGGTTTTCAGAGACGGCGTAGCGCTGGCGAGAATGAGCGTGCCGCCCTCATGCTCGCAGCGGCGCTGCGCAACCTCGCGCGCGTCGTAGCGCGGATGCTTGTCGGACAGGTAGCTCTGCTCGTGCTCCTCGTCGATGATGATAATCCCGAGCCGCTCGCACGGCGCAAACACCGCCGAACGCGCGCCGATCACCACGCGCGCCTCGCCCCGGCGGATGCGCCGCCATTCGTCAAACCGCTCGCCCGGCGAAAGCCGCGAATGCAGCACCGCCGCGCCCGTGCCGAAGCGCGCGCGGAACCAGCTGACCATCTGCGGCGTAAGCGCGATTTCTGGCACCAGCACGATGGCGGCCCTTCCCATTTCCAGCGCCTCGCGCACAGCGCGAATATACACCTCCGTCTTGCCGCTGCCCGTTACGCCGCAAAGGAGGAACCGTCCCTCGCCCCGGCGCAGCGCGGGCAGAATTTCCGAAAGCGCCGCCTGCTGATCGCGGGTGAGCTGCGGATCTGCGGCCTTTTCCGGCGTCTGCGCCGCAAAGGGACGGCGCAGCGTTTCCTCCGCGCGGAGCGCAACAATTCCGCGCTCGACGAGCTTCTTCAGCCCTTCGCCGCTGAGCGCGCGCATTTCCGCCGCCGGGCGCGGGCCGTCCGCCAGCGCGCGCAGAATCTGCTGCCGCTTCGGCGCGCGGCCTTCGGCGGCAGCGAGCGCGTCCACATCTGCGTTCGGATCGGCCAGGGCGGCGTATTCCGTCGTCTTTTCCTTCACGCGGCCGCCGCGCATCTGCGCGGGCAGCATCAGGCGCAGCGCTTCCACGGGCAGGCAGTGCGTTTTCTCCGTCAGCCAGTACGCAAGATCGACCAGTTCCGGCAGCAGCGCGGGATAATCCTCCAGCGGCCGGATGATCTCCCGTATTTTTTCGGGCGGCACGCCGCCGGGATCGTCCTTTATCCGCAGCGCGTAGCCCTCCACGCGGCGCGGGCCGAACGGCGCCAGCACGCGCGTGCCCGGCGCGAGCGCCATCCCCTCCGGCACGGCGTAGGTGAAAAGCCGCGAAACGTTCTCCGCAGCGATTTCCACCACTACCTCGGCGTATTTCAAAAGCGCTCTACCCCTTCCGGACGGACGACGGCGTAGATCAGTTTCGGCGGCTGCGCCGGCTTTTCATCGATCACAATGCCTTCCCGCACGAGCGCCTCCGCTTCGTCCGCGCCCTTTTCGTTGGCGTAGAGCGTGACGAGCGGCTGCCCCGCCTCGATCCTGTCGCCCAATTCGACGTTCATGACCAGCCCCACGGCGGGATCGATCGCATCGGCCTTGGAAAGCCTTCCCGCGCCGAGCCGCTGGCTGGCCAGGCCGATCTTCGCCGCGTCCATCGAAACGACATAGCCCGCCTTTTCGGCGCGCACGGGAATCTTCCGCTCCGCCTGCGGCAGCAGGCTCGTATCGTCGCACACGCGCGCGTCTCCGCCCTGCGCGGCGATCATCTGGCGCAGCTTTTCAAGCCCTGCGCCGCTTGCAAGGGCCTTTTCAAGCGCTTCGCGCGCGGAGAGCTCGTCCCTGGCGGTGCCGCAGGCCACGAGCATCATCGCGCCCAGGCGCAGGCTGACCTCCTTGAGCCGTCCGCCCGCGCGCCCGGCGAGGATGTCGATCGCTTCCTTGACCTCCAGCGCGTTGCCCACGTGCGTGCCGAGCGGCTGCTCCATGCCAGTCACAAGCGCAAGCGTGGGGCGGTCTGCAAGCCTGCCCACCTCGACCATCGCGCGCGCCAGTTCGATGCTGCTTTCCAGATCGTGCATGATCGCACCGCTGCCGGTTTTCACATCCAGCACAATCGCGCCCGCGCCGGAAGCGATCTTCTTGGACATGATCGACGAGACGATCAGCGGCAGGCAATCGACCGTGCCGGTCACGTCGCGCAGCGCGTAGAGCGCCTTATCAGCAGGAGCGAGGTCGGCCGTCTGGCCGATCACGGCCACGCCGATTTCGCGCACCTGCCGGATAAACCTGTCCATCGGAATATCGACGCTCGCGCCGGGAATGCTCTCGATTTTATCGAGCGTGCCGCCGGTATGGCCCAGCCCGCGGCCGCTCATTTTGGCGACCTTCGCGCCGCACGCAGCGCTCAGCGGGGCGACCACCAGCGTCGTCGTATCGCCCACGCCGCCGGTGGAATGCTTATCCACGCCGATCCCGCCGATGCCGGACAGATCGGCTACATCGCCGGTATGCACCATGGCCAGCGTCAGATCGCGGGTTTCCTCGGGCGTCATGCCGTTGAACCACACGGCCATCAAAAGCGCGGCCAGCTGATAATCGGGGATAGTTCCTTTTGCGGCGCCCTGCGCGAAATAGACCAGTTCCTCGTGGCTGAGGGCCTGCCCATGCTTTTTCTTTTCAATGAGATCGACCACGTTCATATGCTTTTCTCCTCGCCTTCCGCCGCAAGGCGCACGACGCGCCACGCGGCCAGTTTTTGTTCGAACGGCATCGTATAGGCCGGGCTTGTGGAGGGCAGGCGCGTGCGCGCCGCGCCGCCGCCCAACTCAGGGCAGAGCCTGTGATAGAGCGTCCAGGCGGCCTGGCCGTTAAAGAAAACGGCGCGAATTTCCGGACAGGCCGCGAAGAGCGCGGCGAAATCGTTCGGCCGCGCGTTTCGGATGCCGCTGTCGAGACTCCCCTCGCGGAAGCACGCCGCCGCCACATCCCACAGCGCCACGCGATGCGCCTTGAGAAATTCCAGCCGTTTTTCATACTCCGCGGGCGGCGTTTCGCCCCAGAGCGCGTACATCACCGGCCAGAACGCGTTGCGCGGATGCGCGTAATACTGCCGCGCGTTGAGCGAAGCCACGCCCGGCATGCTGCCCAGCACCAGCACGCGCGCGTCGGGCGCGCACACCGGCGGGAAAGAAAGACAATTTTCCATAATATCATTATAGCAAGCCCTGTCAAAAAACACAAATATTTCATGCGTGAGAAGGGAACAAAAAACCGCGCGTCGAACAGCAAACGTCACGGATATGGTTTTCCTGCGCGCTCCGCGCGGGAAAAATCGTAATCCGCAGCGTTTTTGCATAGAATAATATAGGCAAATCCCGCACACTGCCGCTCAAAGGCCGGCGGACGCAAATTCAGCTCGTCCTCCTTCGCGCGAACGATACGGCATTGCCTATAAGACCGACAACACGCAAACGGGGTTTTTTTACGATGCAAAGAAAGCCTTTCAGGAAAAAACGGCGCGCGTCGGGCGCGCTCGCGCTGACCGTAATCCTGGCGCTGGCCGCCGTCGCGCTGGTCGTCGCGGGCAACCGCCTGTTCGTCGTGCGCGAAATTACGGTGGAGGGCAACCGGTTCATCTCCGCCGACGAAATCGCCGAAACCGCCGGCATCGCCTTCGGCGACAGCATGCTGCTGATGGACACCGCCGCCGCCGCGCAGCGCGTCAGCGCGCACAGGTTTCTCACCTGCAACAGCATCTGGCGCGATTTTCCAAGCCGCGTGTTTATCAACGTTACCGAGCTTTCGCCCGTGGCGACCGTCAACTGGATGGGCGCGCTTCTGATGCTCGGCCCCGACGGCGTGGTGATGGAATCGACCAGCCAGATCGATCTGCAGCTGGACGTGCCCGTCATCACCGGCGCGAGCATCAAATCGGCCCGCGTGGGGGAAGCTGTAACTTATAGCGTCGCAGGGCAGGACGAGGCGGTAGCGCTGCTGCTCGAGGCGATCGACTGGCAGGGCTTCACCTCCGAGGTTTCGGAAATCAACGTCGCCGCGCTGGACGATCTGTATCTTGTCACGCAGGACGGGCTGATTATTCGCCTGGGCAGCGCGGAAAACATCGACGAGAAGCTCGCGCTGGCGCGCGCGACCCTCAAGCCCATCCGCTCCGCCTACGAAGTGCGCGGCGCGGTGCTCGACGTCTCCACGGGCGTGCACGCCGATTTCAGGCCTCTGTGATGCGGTTATGAAGGGTGAAGATTCGCCAAAAAGTACCAGAAAAGGAAAAAGCGCATTTTTTTGCAAACTTTTTTGCGATTTTTGGCCCGAAACCCGCAATCATTTCTTGCAATCCGGAAAGATTAAGGGTAAAATATCCATGATGCAATGGAAACTTGTGCTTGCGGCCGTTTGGCCGGAGGTTTCATATGTTTACCCAAAAGGACAGGGGGTGTCATCGTGAAGACCATGGCTGCCGCCATTGATTTCGGCACGTCCAAGGTGGTCACGCTCGTTGCGGAGAGCGGCGGCTATCATCGCTGCGATATCATCGGCGCGGGTCAGGTGCCTTACGACGGCTACACCGATGGATACTGGAACACGCCGGAGAAAGTTTCCGAAGCGATCCAGGCTTCCATCCAGGAAGCGGAAAATCAGTCTCACCGCCGCATCACGGAAATCCACGTGGGCGTGCCCGGTGAGTTTTGCCGCGTTTACGTCATCGAAAGCATCCACCGCTCGCCCGCATGGTTCACGGTGGATGACGGCAAAAAGACGATGGAGCCCGTCGGCATGAAGGGTTCCACGCTCAAGACGCTCGTTTCCTTCGTCGTGGCCGACGAATTTTTCCTCAACGATATCAACCGGCGCATGCAGGCGCTCGGCGTGGAAGTGGCGGGCTTTTTCTCGCTGCCGATGGGCGAATCGCTGCTGTTCCTCCCGCCGGAGGACCGCGACCGCACCGCGGTGCTGCTCGACGTCGGCTATCTCAACACCGAGATCATGGCCGTCGAGGGCGACGCGCTCGTCTATCACAAGGTCATCCCGATCGGCGGCGCGCATATCACGGTCGATCTCACCTACGGCCTGGAGGTTCCCATGGCCGTGGCGGAGCAGATCAAACGCAATTACATCTTCGGCATGCCCGGTGGGGATAATATCGAAGCGATGCTCGATAACGGCCGGACGGAATCGTTCGAACGCGACGCGGTCGCCCGCGTGCTCGAGCCTCGCGTGGACGAAATCGCCGACGAAATCCGCAAGAACCTCGATGAGAGCGGCGTGCGGCTGGGCAGCTGGTCGAACGTGTATCTCACCGGCGGCGGGCTGGCGCTGATGCGCGGCGGACGGGAATATCTCGCCTCGCAGCTGAAACGCCCCGTGCGCGCGCCTTCGCCGAAGGCGGCCAAACTGAACAGTCCCATTTATTCCAGTTCGCTGGGGTTGATGGATCTGGTATTTGAAACCATCGAGCAGCAGACCGAAAAGAGCGGCCTGTTCGACAGGGTCAAGGGCTTCTTTAAGAAATAACGCCTGGTAGCCGGGCATTGTACACAGTGAGGGGGAGAACGAATGCTGGAATTCGATGTGGAACAGAACGACTTCGCAACCATTAAAGTAGTCGGCTGCGGAGGCGCTGGCGGAAACGCGGTCAACCGTATGGTAGAAGCCGGCCTTCGCGGGGTGGAGTTTATTTCGCTCAATACCGACAAGCAGGCGCTTGCGATGTCGCTCGCACCCAACCGGCTGCAGATTGGCGACAAGCTGACCAAGGGCCTCGGCGCGGGCGCGATCCCTGATGTGGGCCGCCGTGCGGCCGAGGAAAGCCGTGAGGAAATTTCCCAGATGCTGCGCGGGAGCGATCTGGTGTTCGTCACCGCCGGCATGGGCGGCGGCACCGGAACGGGCGCCGCGCCTATCGTGGCGGAAATCGCGCGCGATCTGGGCTGCCTGACCATCGGCGTGGTCACCAAGCCGTTCGCCTTTGAAGGAAAGCAGCGCATGAAGAACGCCGAAGCCGGCATTCTCGATCTGATGGCGCGGGTGGACACGCTGGTCGTCATCCCGAACGACCGCCTTCTGCAGGTGGTCACCAAGGGCACGACGATGATGGAAGCCTTCAAAATCGCCGACGACGTGCTCCGCCAGGGCATTCAGGGCATTTCCGACCTGATCGCTGTGCCGGCGCTGATCAACCTCGACTTCGCCGACGTGAAAACCGTCATGGAGTCGGGCGGTATGGCGCACATGGGCATCGGCATCGGCAAGGGCGAGAACAGCATGGTCGAGGCCGCGAAAAACGCCATTTCCAGCCCGATGCTGGAAACGAGCATCGACGGCGCGCGCGCCGTACTGATGAACGTCACCGGCGGCAACAACATGTCCATTGTGGATATCAACGAAGCGGCGCAGCTGATCATTCAGGCGGCCGATAACGAAGCGAACATCATCTTCGGCGCGGGCATCGACGAGACGCTCGACGACGAAGTCCGCATCACCGTCATCGCCACCGGCTTTGAAAAAACGCCGTTCCCGCCGCGCGAACCGGCCCGCAAGCCCTATGAGCGCGAACACGACCGTCTTTACGGCAGCAGCACGCCTTCCTATTCCGGCTATGGCAGCGCATCCAGCTACACTCCCTCCTGGCGCGCTCCCGCCGCCGAGGCGCGCACGCCCGTGGACGAGCCGGAAATCCCGACCTTCGTCAACAGCCGCGCGAACGCCGCGCCGGTGCAGCCGCAGCAGTCGTATGGCCGCAGCGCGTTCATTCCGGAGCAGCAGCCCATCGCCCCGGTTGACGACGATCGCCGTCAGGGCGGCGTGGGCAGCGACGTGCCCGCGTATCTGCGCCGTGCTCCGAAGCGCTGAGCCGCAGAAAAACGCATAAATCAAAGCGTCCGGAAAACCGGACGCTTTTTGTTGTCTGCCCGGACGGCGCGGGCCGCCCCGCCGTCCTTTACAGAAACTCACGAATGTCTATGACAAGCCGTTCTTCCAGGTGGATCAGCCGCTTCGCAATATCCTTGGAAACCTCGTCCGCCGCCGCGTATTGGTTCAGATACTGGCTGAGCGATTTCACGCCCATGTTGCAGCCGTCCGTCATCAGCTCCGCAATCGTCCGGTCGGACGGATCCATCCCCATTTTCATGTTGGTTTTCACCCACGACATCCCCTTCGCGATGGGGTTCGGCGCTTTTCCCTCGTCCTGATATTGATCCAGCAGCGCCTGAATCTCCCCCTTCAGCTTTTCATGCTCCGCCCTGCACGCTGTCAGGTATTGCTCGAGGACGTCGCTGTGGGCTTTCCCGAGCACGTCGTCAATGGTCAAAACGCCCATTTCAACGCCCGCGTCGCATTCCCGCAGCAGCTTGATCGTATCCTGTTCAATCATAAAAAAATCCCAGCCTTCCCGATCATGATAGGGATAGTCTGGGATTTTTCCGCGTTTCTTATTCCCGTTCGCGGCGGCGTATTTTTTCAGGCGCGCCCTGCGCGCCCAAAAAGATCGTCCGTCACTTCCAGCAGCGGCCGCAGGGCGTATACCCCGCCGCCTCGGCTTCCGCGCGCGTCGCTTTCCGTCCGTCCTTCATCGCGCCGCAGGCAGGCGTTCTATGATAGCGTTCGCCGCTGCGCGGCAGATAAACGGTCTCCTGCTCACGCGGAACCGCTTCTGTCGGCGCGGGCGTGGGGACGGGCGCCGGCAGCGCCGCCGTCTGCATCGCAGGAAGCGCCGTCAGCCGGTCGAACCGCTCCGGCGCGCCGCAGAACAGCGCTGCGGCCAGAAAAACCGCCAGCGCAGCGCCTCGCAGCAGCCGTTTCTGCGACCGATTCAGTTTTCTGCCGCGCCGTTTCTTCATCTTATATCACAGCTGCGCCAGCAGCGCCGCGCAGAGCATCACCGCCGCGCCGATCCCTTCGCGCAGGCTCAGCATTTCGCCCAGCACCAGCCAGCCCGACAGCGTCGCGAACACCGATTCCAAACACATCATCACCGACGCGACTGCCGGCGGCGTAATCTTCTGCGCCACAACCTGCAGCGTGTAGCCGATGGCGATCGACACAAGGCCGCCGTAGAGAATCATCGGCATGCAGTCGCTGATCGCAGCCCAGGTCGGCTTCTCCGTCAACAGCATCGCAACGGCCGAAAGTGCCGCCACGGTGAAATACTGTGCGCAGCTGAGCACCAGGCTGTCCGCGCCCGCCGCCACATGATCGACATACTGAATGTGCATCGCGAACATCAGCGCGCCCGCGATCAGCAGCCAGTCGCCCGTCTGCATTCCGCCCGCGCCGTCCTCGCCCACGCACAGCAGATATAGCCCCACCGCGCCCAGCACGGCGGAAATCCACACCCGCGCGTGCACCTTCTGCTTCAGGAACAATCCCAGCAGCGGCACCAGCACGATATACAGCGCCGTCAGGAACCCGGCCTTGCCTGCCGAAACCGTCTGCAATCCCGCCTGCTGCAAAGACGTGCCCAGAAACAGCAGCACGCCGCAGGGAACGCCCGCGCGGATCGACCTGTGCCGGGTCTCCCTGTCCGGGCGGCGCAGAAGCGTCAGCGGAAGCAGCGCCGCCGCGCCCAGCAGAAAACGGGACGCGCCATAGGTGAACGGACCAACGTAGTCCATCCCCGTGCGCTGCACGACAAAGCAGAAGCCCCAGACGATCGCCGTAACGAGCAGCAGACCGCTGCCCAGCCATTTTCTTTTGTTCATAAATATCCCTCTTGCTTGCATGGTTCCTCAGGACAAAACCGGCAATCCGCACGCTCGAACGCCAATATCCGCCCACAGGGAGCCAGGCACGAACCGAAAGCGGCGCGGCCCTGCGGAGCAGCAAGGCGCGCCGGACGGCCTTAGGGATTGTCGATGCTGTTCTGATTCTAATATGATTCGCGCGGCGGAGCCGCATTCCTGCCTGCCCGCCGCGCGTTTTTTCTTCTGTCAGGAGCTGTACTGATAGGCGATGTGATCCGCCAGAAAGCTGTTGTTTTGAACGTAGGCGCTGTGCGGTCCGGTCGCGCCGGTGTGCGTCGTTTTCGTCTCGGTGACGGAACGGCCGTAATGGCAGTTGCTCTGCTCGTGCGGGCAATAACCCGTATCATCCAGAATCTGGAGCGCTTTCGCCTGCTCGAGCGTCAGCGTTTCATTGGTGCTTCGCCGTAGAATATACCATTTCCCGTTCTCCTGCACGGGCAGGCAGTTCGCTGCAAATTCGCCGTTGACGTGGCCGCCCGTCCAGTTCAGCCAGCTGTCGCCCAGCGGCGTATCGCTTCCTTTTGCATAATATGCATATACGTATTCGCATTTGAGCTTGCCGCCGTGCAGCGTCGCCGCAAAGGAAAGCGGCGCGGTGCCCGACACGGCGTAACAGCATGTCGTGGCGACGGACTCGCACATCGCCATGAGATTTTCTCTGACAATGGGCTTTTCCATTGAGGTCTCCTTTCGCGGAAAGTTTCTGCGTTTTTGTAACCCGTCGACGATCACAGCGAAATCGTAACACAAACGTAATAATATGTCAACTTGTTAAGCTGTTATAATCGTTATGTAATTATTGCTAATTGAGTAAAAAATTGCCGCGCTCAGCGCGGCCAGAAATCTATTGCGTATCGCCTCTCAGAATGCGTGCGCATGCGCCTGCGCCGTCACCTGAAGGATTTCCTCCTCACCGCAGCGCACGCGTTCGCGCCCCTGTTTTACCAGATCGTACAGGAATTCGATGTTCCCCTCCGGCCCGCGGATGGGCGAATAATCCATGCCCTGCACCGCCCAGCCGATCGATTCGACAAACGCGAGAATCTCGCGCAGCACATCGCGATGCGTCTCGATTTCGCGCACCACGCCCTTCTTGCCCACGCGGTCGCGCCCGGCCTCAAACTGGGGCTTTACGAGCGTCAGGAACCGCCCCTCCTCGCCCATCACGCCGATGGCGGCGGGCAAAATCAGCCGGATGGAAATAAAGCTCACGTCCATCACCGCGAGGCTCGGCCGCACAGGGAACATCTCCGGCGTCATTGCGCGCGCGTTGAAGCGCTCCATCACCGTCACGCGCGGATCATTGCGCAGTTTCCAGTCGAGCTGACCGTAGCCCACGTCGATGGAATAGACGTGCGCCGCACCGTTTTGCAGCAGCACGTCGGTAAAGCCGCCGGTGCTCGCGCCGATGTCCATCGCCGTCACGCCCGTCACATCGATCGGGAACACCTTCAGCGCCTTCTCGAGCTTCAGCCCGCCGCGGCTCACATACGGATGCGGTGCGCCGCGCGTTTCCAGCGTATCCTCCGGCTTTACGGGCAGCGAAGCCTTGTCGGCGCGCTGTCCGTTCAGGAACACAGTGCCGGAAAGGATCATCGCCTGCGCCTTCTCGCGGCTTTCAGAAAGGCCGCGCGCCACCAGCGCCACGTCGAGTCGTTCTTTTGCTGCCATAGAATCCTCTCTTTCCGGCGGCTGCGCCGCGCGTTATTGCAGCGCTTCCAGAATTCTGCGGGTCACGGTTTCCGCGTCCTGCCCGCACTGGCGGCGCAATCCCTCGAGCGAATGTGCGGAAGGCGCCGCGCCCTGCGCGGCAAAAACGAGCAGCCCCGGATATTCCGCCCGCAGCGCTTCGCCCAGTCCGCCGTGTTCGCGCGCTTCCTCGATGACGGCGACAGGCCGGCATCCATCGGGCGGCGCGTCGCCGCACGAGGCGCTCCACACCGCGCAGCGAACGCCGTGCTTTTCCAGCCGCGCGCGCACTTCCAGTGCCGTCTCGACCGACGCGCCGTATCCGATAATCGCGCCCTCTTCTCCCTCGGCAATGCGCCGCCACGCGCCGATCTCGCCCGGCTCGCCGATCCTCTCCGGCAGCCGTTTGGGATAGCGGATAACGCACGGCCCCGCAAGCTCCATCGATTTGCGAACCATCGCGCGCAGCTCCTGCGCGTCGCACGGCTGCCAGATCGTCAGGTTCGGCAGCGCGCGCAGCGCGGCCAGATCGTACACGCCCTGATGTGTCGCGCCGTCGCCCGGCACGAACCCCGCATGATCGACCAGCAGCGTCACCGGCAGATTTTGCAGGCAGATATCATGCATCACCTGGTCGACCGCGCGGGTCAGAAAGCTCGCATACACCGCAAAAAACGGCCGCATGCCGCCCGCCGCAAGCCCCGCTGCCAGCCCGGCCGCATGCTCTTCCGCGATACCCACATCGAAAAACCGCTCCGGAAACGCCGCCGCAAACGCCGCAAGCCCCGTTCCCGTCGGCATCGCCGCGGTGATCGCCGCCACGCGCCCATCGCCGCGCGCCAGCGCCGTCAGCGCCAGCCCCGCCGTTTCGCCGCCGGAAACGCCCGCATGCGCGCTCTTGCGCGCCTTGCCGCTCTCGGTAAAGAACGGCGCGACGCCGTGAAATTCCTCGGGCTTGCGCTCGGCATGCGCATAACCGCGCCCCTTCTGCGTCACCGCATGGACGACGACGGGCTTTTTCATCGCCTTCGCGTCGCGCAGCGCGCGCGTCAGCTCCTTTATGTCGTGACCGTCGACCGGCCCCAAGTACGCAAAACCCAGCGCTTCGAAGAAATCGCACGGGACGAGCATCAGCTTCAGCGTGCGCTTGATCGCGTCCAGCCCGCGCGCAAGCGGCGCGCCGATCAGCGGTACGCGCGCCAGCGCGCCCTTGACCGTCTTTTTCGTGCGGTTCCACTCGCGGCTGCCGCGCAGGCGCGTGAGATACTTTTCCAGCGCGCCCACGTTGCGGGCGATGCTCATTTCGTTATCGTTGAGCAGCACGACGAGCGGCGTGGGCCTGCTGCCCGCGTCGTTAAGCGCTTCATAGCACATGCCTCCCGTCAGCGCGCCGTCGCCCACCACGGCTACGACAGAATAGTCCTCGCCCGCAATGTCGCGCGCGCGCGCCATGCCCAGCGCCGCTGAAATAGCGGTGGAAGCGTGGCCCGTGCCGAAGCAGTCGTATTCGCTCTCTTCTCGTTTCGGGAAACCGGAAACGCCGCCCTCCGCGCGCAGCGTTTCAAACGCCGCTCCGCGCCCGGTGAGCAGCTTGTGCGTGTAGCTCTGATGGCCCACGTCAAAAATAATTTTATCCTTCGGCGCGCTGAACGCGCGGTGCAGCGCAATGGTCAGCTCCACCGCGCCCAGGTTCGACGCCAGATGCCCGCCGCGCTGCGACACTACGTCGATCAGCCGCTGACGGATCTCCTGCGCAAGCGCACGGCATTCGCTGTTGGAAAGCGCGCGCACGTCCGAAGGGTCATGAATTTTTTCCAGATACATACTCATCCAGGATCTTGTCCGCCAGTTCGCGCTTGGTCATCATGGGCAGTTCGCGCACGCCCTGCGCCGTAACGAACGCGGCGACGTTCGTGTCGGTTCCAAAGCCCGCGCCCGCGCGCGTCACGTCGTTCGCCACGACAAGCGAAGCGTTCTTTCTGCCCAGCTTTTTCCGCGCGTTTTCCAGCAGGTTCTGCGTTTCCGCCGCGAAGGCCACGATAAACTGCCCCTCGCGCTTTTTCGCGCCGACCGCCGCCGCCACGTCGGGCGTGGGATAGAGCGTCAGCGTCAGCGGCGCGTCTCCCTGCTTTTTGATCTTGTGTTCGGCGCGCTCCGCGCGGAAATCCGCGGGCGCGGCCGCCTGCACGATCACGTCCTGCTCTTCGCAGCGGCCCGTTACGGCGTCGAACAGCTCCTCCGTCGTCTCCACCGGCACGACCTTCACGCCGGCGGGCGCAGGAATCGCCACCGGGCCTGTCACGAGCGTCACGTCCGCGCCGCGGTCGCGCGCCGCTTTGGCGATGGCATAGCCCATCTTTCCGGAAGACTGGTTTGTCAGAAAGCGCACGGGATCGACCGGTTCCCGCGTGGGGCCGGCGGTCACGAGCACTTTTGTGCCCTCAAGATCGCGCTTCGCGCTGAGCAGCCTGTCCGCCGCCTCGACGATCTCCGCCGCTTCGGACATGCGTCCGTCGCCGCTGTCGCCGCAGGCAAGGTGTCCCGAGCCGGGGCCGACCGTTTTTACGCCGCGCGCAGCGAGCGTCGCCAGGTTCTGCCGCGTGGCGGGATGCCGCCACATGGCCGTGTTCATCGCGGGCGCGGCGAGCACGGGGCATGTCGCCGCCAGGAGCGAGCTGGTCAGCAGATCGTCCGCGATGCCGTTGGCCATTTTTGCCAGCACGTTCGCCGTCGCCGGAGCGACGATGAACAGATCGGCCCCCTGCGGCCAGCGTACATGGCGAATCTCCCAGCCACCGTCGCAGCCGAACAGCTTCAGTCCCACGGGGTTTCCGCTGAGCGCCTCGAACGTCGTTTCCGGCACGAACTGCGCCGCGTGTTCGGTAAGAATCACACGCACCTCCGCGCCCTGCTTTTTCAGGCGGCTGACGATTTCGCAGGCCTTATAGGCGGCGATGCCGCCCGAAACCCCCAGCAGGATCTTCTTGCCCGAAAGCATCGGCTTACTGGTCGTCCTGCGGGACGGTGTGATCGATCAGGCCGCGGTTGATTTCCTCGATGGCGATGGAAACGGGCTTGGTTTCCTTGGTGTTGATCAGCGGCGCGTCGCCCGCCACGAGTTCGCGCGCGCGCTTGGCCGTCTTGACCACCAGCGTGTAGCGGCATTCGGCATGGTTCAGCAGGGAATCGACGGTGGGATTGGTCATTGCCATAATTGTTGCCTCCTCTATCAGTCCAGTTCAGGCAGAAAGCGCTTCGTGCTCAGCCGCTCCGCGCGCACAATGCCGCGAAGTTCCCTCCACGCTTCGTCCAGGTCGTCGTTGACAATGCAATAGTCATAGCGGGGCAGGTATTTCACTTCCTGCCGCGCGTTGTGCAGGCGCTTTTGAATTTTCTCCTCAGTTTCGGTGCCGCGCCCGCGCAGGCGCGCCTCCAGCGCCGCCCACGACGGCGGCAGCAGGAACACGCTCACCGCTTCGGGCACCGATTCCATCACCTGCACGCCGCCCTGCGGGTCGATATCCAGCAGGAAATCGCGCCCCTCGGCCATGGCCCTTTCGGCCGGTTCGCGCGGGGTGCCGTAAAACTCGTCGTGCACCGTCGCGGTTTCAAGGAACCCATTGGCCGCCCTGCGGCTCAGAAACTCCTCGCGCGTGATGAACAGATAGTCCACGCCGTGCTTTTCGCCGGGGCGTGGACCGCGCGTGGTGCAGGAAACGGAGAAACCGAACCCTTCTTCCTCGATCAGCCGTTTGCCCAGCGTGCCCTTGCCTACGCCGGAAGGCCCGGAGAGCACCAGCATCATCGGCTTTTTCATCTTATGCTTCCTCCTCCAGACGGTTTGCAATCGTCTCCGGCTGCACCGCGCAGCGCACCACATGGCCGCTGTCCATCACCAGCACCGTGCGCACCTTCCGCCCGAAAGTCGCGTCGACGAGCTGGTTGCGGTCCTCCGCATCGCGCAGCAGGCGCTTGACCGGCGCGGAATCCGCCGATACCACGGCGATAATCCGGCCCGCGTTGACCAGGCTGCCGAAGCCGATATTGACAAACCGAATGCCGTTACTCAATGTTCTGCACCTGCTCGCGGATTTTTTCAATCTCCGCCTTCGCCTCGACGACACGCTTGCCGATCTCCAGATCGCTCGCCTTCGAGCCGATGGTGTTGACCTCGCGGTTCATCTCCTGCACCAGAAAATCGAGCTTGCGGCCGACCGGCTCGCTCGCCGCCAGCAGATGGCGGAACTGCGCGAAGTGGCTCGACAGCCGCACCAGTTCCTCGTCGATCGCGGCGCGATCGGCGAAAATGGCGACTTCCTGCGCCAGCCGCTGCGGGTCGGGCGGGCTCTGCAAAAGCTCGGCGATGCGCTCGTTCAGGCGCTGCTGATAATCCTTCACCACGCCCGGCGCACGGCCGGCGATTTCCCCGGCGATGCGCTCGAGGTTATCCACCTTCGCGGCCAGATCGCGCCCGATCGACTCGCCCTCGCGTTCGCGCATCTGCTCCAGCGCGTCGCAGGCGAGGTTCAATACGTCCGCGCACAGCGCGGTCACAGACTCCTGATCCTCCGACCGCTCGGCAACCGTCAGCACGTCCGGCATCGAAACCAGGCGCGTCAGCGCACGGTCGTCCTTCACGCCGGGCACGAGCAGCGCCGCCTCGTCCATCGCGCGCGCATACGCCTTCAGAAGCGCGCCGTCCAGCGTCACCTCGCGCGCGTCCTCCCGGACGTTACGGTAGTTGATGAACACGTCCACATGTCCGCGCGAAAGCCGCGCGTTCAGTCCCTTGCGCAGGCCGTCCTCCAAAAACAGAAGCGCCCGCGGCAGGCGGATGTTCAGGTCCAGAAAACGGTGATTCACCGTTTTCAGCTCCAGCGTCAGTTCACGGCCGTCCCGCTCGATGCCGCCCCGGCCGTAGCCCGTCATGCTGCGCATGGAATCCCTCCTTACCAGAACTTGTATTATAGCATTTCATACGGCTTTTTTCAATCACTTCTCCGCCCGGAACACGCGATAGCCTCCGCCGCGCTCCACCGTTTCCACCTTCGAAAAAAGCGTTTTCAGCTCCTTCTCCGCCGACTCCGCGCCCTGCGCCCTGCGCATGACGACATACAGGTTTCCGCCCGCCGTCAGCCGCTGCGCGCTCTGCGCGAAAAGCCTGTAAATGACCGCCTTGCCCGCGCGAATCGGCGGATTGACGGCAATCAGATCGAACGCGCCTTCCACCGCGTCCAGCCCGTCCCCGCACGAAACCTCGCCGGAGAGGTTGTTGCGGCGCAGGTTTTCGCGCGCAAGCCCCGCCGCGCGCTCGTTCACGTCGCACAGCGCGATCCGCGCATGCTGCCAGCGCGCGGCCATGCAGCAGCCCACCGGCCCCCAGCCGCAGCCCAGATCGAGCGCCCGGCCTGAAAAGCTTTCCGGCAGCGCCTTCAAAAGCAGCGCCGTGCCGGGATCGAGCCTGAGCTTGCTGAAAACGCCCGCATCGGTTTCAAACCGCAGCGCGCGGCCCGCGCACTCAAGCGTAAAGGCGTGCTCCTCATGCTTCGAGGTAGGTTCCTGCGTGTAATAATGTTCAGCCATTTTCGTTCCCCTCCGCGGCGGCGCGCAGCGTTTTCATTTCCTGCGCCGTCAGTTCGCGCCACTGTCCGGGCGCAAGCGTCTCGTCCAGCCGGACGCCGCCGAACGTAAGCCGTTTCAGATGCATCACCGTCCGGCCGCACGCCAGAAACATCCGTTTCACCTGATGAAACTTTCCCTCGCACACCGTCACGCGGCCGACATTGCCGGGCGGCATGATTTCCAGGCGCGCAGGGCGCGCCGTAAAATCCGAAAGCCGCAGCCCCTGCGCAAACGCAGAAACGTCCTCCCCGCGCAGCGGGCCGTCCACCTCGGCAATGTAAATCTTCTCCACTCCGTTTTTCGGCGCGAGCAGCCGGTGCGCAAGCTGGCCGTCCGTCGTCAGGATTAGCAGCCCCTCGGTGTCAAGATCGAGCCTTCCCACCGGCATGCAGCCGAGCGCCCTGCACGCGCGCGGCAGCAGATCGAGCACCGTCTCGCGGCGCGGATCGTTCGCTGCGGTGAGCACGCCCGCAGGCTTGTTGAGCATCACATGCATCTCGCGGCGATAGATGATCGCCTCGCCGTCGAGCGCGATTTCATCCTTTTCCGGATCGACGGCCGCCGCGCCGTCGCGCGCGGGAGCGCCGTTCACTGTCACACGGCCGCGGCGCAGCCATTCCTTCGCGCCCGAGCGCGTGCAGCGCCCCTCCAGCGCGAGAAACTTATCGAGCCGCATCTTCGTCCTCCGGCCCGCCGTCGAGATGATGCGGCGCAGGCGCCGTCATTTCGCGGTAATATTCGGCGAACGTCGCCTCCATATACGGATACACATACAGCGCGGGCAGGAAAGTCGTGCTCGTAATCAGCATCCACGGCAGGAACGTCAGTTCCAGCGTCAGTATTTCCCAGAACCTGCCGCGAATCAGCCGGCGGCTACGCCGCAGCGCCTCGCGCGCCGACGCGCCGGGATCGTCCGCCATGATGTAGCGCGTCATCATCGAGGTCAGGAACGCATACAGGTACGCCGCCATCGTCAATAGCAGCAGCACGGGCGGCGGATTCAGCCGCAGGCAGTCGAGCCCCTGCACCGTTTCGCGCGTCACCGCGCCGGGCGCAAGCAGGCACGCCGCCGCAAACGGCAGCGTAAACGCGCAGATATACGCCGTGCGCAGCAGCATCGCGCGCATGTTCGGCCAGTAGTCCGCGCCGAAGCAATCGCACACCGTCAGCGGCGAAGCGGGCTTTTCCTCCCCCTCGCGCAGCGCGAGGAAATACCCCGCCAGCCGCACCTGCATCACATCCGTCACGAAAATCGCGGCGACGAACGACAGCGCCGTCATCGGCACCGATACGCCCACGATATACAGATCGGCCAGCAGAAAATACGTTACCCCGATGTTCGACGGCACCAGCCGCATCGCCCACGGCAGCAGCATCGGCAGCAGACACGCCGCAAAGCACGCCAGCAGCTTCCCGCGCAGCTTCCCTTTCGCCAGCGCCTTCAGCATCGGCCTGTCCAGCCATTCGCGGCTTCCTTCTCTCATTCGGCCTTTTCCTCCGCTTTCGCGCTCTTTTCAACCTTTTCGGGCTTCACCTTCCGGCCGAAATCGTCGGGAATTACGTCCTCGTCCATCAGCGCTTCGCGCTTTCTTTCGATGTAGAACGCCCGGCGGCACGCGGCCAGATACGGCCCCACCCAGACGAAAACCAGCAGGCAGGCCGCCGCCGCGATCAGCAGCGCGCGCCGCGTTCCACCGGCCGTCAGCACCGCGCCCGCCGCGCAGGCAATCGACGGCAGCAGCCACGGTATGAAGCTCAGATACAGTCCGATCACGCGCCATTTGCAGCCGCGCGCCACCTTGCGGCTCAGCCGGGGCGCGCGCTTTGCCGGCAGGCGCGGATGCGCCGCAAGGCAGATGGGCGTAAATCCATATGCGACGGCACGGTTGATAAACACCAGCGTGAATACCACAAACCACGCCACGCACAGCGCCAGCGTGCCTGTCCAGACATACCAGGAGTTAATCAGATTCAGCGCCTGCTGGATTTTCGGCAGCAACGGCTGCGCCAGAATATACAGCGCGACCGGCGCCGCGACGGCCATCGCAGCCCACAGAAGCAGCCACAGCGCATTGAGCAGCATACCGCCCACATAGCGCGGCCAGCGCTCGGTAAAGCAGGAAAAAACGTCGAGCGCGGAGGTCTTTTTTCCGCGCAGCAGCGCGAGATAATACCCTGAAACCGATACGCGCATCGGAAGCGCCGCCAGCGCCCACACCGCCAGCGGGATCAGCGCCCAGAGCGCCGCGCCGCCCAGCGCGCGCCAGTTGACGCTCAGCCCGCCGCCCAGCATCGCGGCGGCCATCAGAAGCGAATCCAGCACGCCGCCCCCCATCGATCCCAGCGACGGCAGATCGACCGCCTGTCCGCCGGAAACGCGCGGCCATACCAGCAGCGCAAACAGCGCGGCCGCCGCCGCGCACGGCGCAAGCGCCAGCACAGACGCGGCCAGCGCCTCCGGCCATTTATGGCGCAGCACCCCGCGCACTCTTCTTTTCATTGCGGCACGTTCGGACATATCCGTCACAACCTTTCCGCGCAGCCGCGTCCGCGCGGGCTCCAATGCCAGCCTCCCGCGCAGCCGCTTCCATGCTATGGTGATAAAAAACCAGTTTCATTATACCGCATCTTATACCCGGCGCGCAAGTGCGTGCAAAAAGCGGATGTCAGCCCACGATCAACGGACGTGAGGGGGGAGTCCGTCGTTTTCTGTGGGATAACATCCGCCGCAGGAACAGTATATCATATTCCGCCGCGCCGCCGCCAGTATGCGCGGCGCGTTTTTGAAAATTTTCTTTCTTATATTCTTTATAAAGCGATGTCGATTTCTCCGGAGGGATCGCGCTCCGCGCGCAGGCTCTCTCCCGGGCGCGTCAGCGCCAGAATTTCCGTATGCTTCGAACGGTTGCGGCGCGCAAATTCCAGCGCGGCCTCCGCACGGCCCCACCAGTGCATCGGGATCATCACCTTCGGGCGCACTTCCATGAGAAAATACTGCGCGCCCGCGTCGTACATTTCGCCCATGCGCGGATCGAGCGGGAACATCGCAAAATCGATCTCCCTGCCGATCAGCGGCGCGACCTCCGCATGGAACGCCTCCTCGGCCTGCGCAATTTCCTTGAACGTCGACTCCTCGCGCCAGTGCCAGAAGTTCAGATCGCCCGCATGGAAGATCGTCCAGCCGCCCGCGCGCACCAGGAACGACACGCCCTCGTCCGTCGAACCGTAGGCCGTAATGTCCACGCCAAAAAGGGAAAGATCGTCGCCCTTGCGCATCGAGCACGCCTCGCGTCCCGCCGGCGCGGGAAAGCCCAGCACATAGCGCACCTTCGGCAGATCGGAAAAAGAAAAGATCGCCTCGTTATAGTGATCGTCGTGCGAATGGCTGACGAAGAAAATAACGCTTTCGTATCTCTCCAGCAGTGCGCGGTCCACATGGCCCTGCGCGATGCCGCCCTCTCGCGACTGCTCGGATTCCGCATCGTCGAACACAAGCAGTGCGCCGCCTGTCTCCACGGCGAAGCCGCTATGGCGAAGATAGGTGATCCTCAAAGGTTCAGACATCCCGATCCTCCTCTTACTCAAGGCATGCAGAAAAAACAATCTTATTTTCTTCGTTTTATCACATACCTCCCCATATGTCAAGAAAAGCGCGTCATTTTTACCACTCGCGCTCCATTACGAGCCGGAAATCCTGCCGATTTTATTTTTTGCTCCCCACTTTCTGTTTTTTTCGCCCCGTTTTTCGAAAAATCCCGCGTTTTTTGTCGAATTCTGCCGGGATGAAAAGCCGGCCGTCATTCGTTTTATATCGGATTTTTGTAGACAAAAGGCAGGAGGGGCGGCATGGCGCGCAAAAGAAACCGGCGCGGAAGGCGGATTTCTCATCTTTTTCTCTGCATTCCGCTGCTTTTGATGATGCTTCTGGTGACGGCGACCACACCGGGCGCGATTGAAACGCTCTCGCCCGCCGCTTCCGTTCCGTCCCCTACCGCCGCGCCCATCCCGCCCGTGCAGGAGAACGCCTCCGTCCCGGCGGCGGAGCTGACCGCGTCGTTTATGGCGCAGCCCGCGCCCACCGCTTCGGGCGACACCTTCAGCGACGTTTTCGTCGATGTGGATACGAATTCGGCTTCTGCGGCGCAGGCGCCGCTCGCGGCCGAACCGCAGCCCGTGCAGGCATCCGAGCCTCTCCCGTCCGATGCGGTTCCCGCTGAAACGCCGCAGCCGGAAGCCACCGTATATGTAGAAACTGACCCCGGCCACTGGGAGTACGATTCCGGCTCCATTCAGGTTTCCATCGACCGGCACACGCAGGGGAATTTCGTCTATTTTGCCGCCGATATCCGGCTGACCGATATTTCCCAGTTCAGCTATGCGTTTGCAAACGAAAAATTCAGCAAGCACACCGAAACCGTCTCCGATATTGCCGACCGGCACGATCCGCTGCTGGCCGTCAACGGCGATTTCTGCGGCTTCCACGATCGCGGCGTCATCATCCGCGGCGGCAAGCTGTTTCGCAAGCAGAACTCCTCCCGCGCGCTGCTGATCGTCGGCGCGGACGGAAAGCTGTCCATCCTCACCGACCGCACGGAGAAGCAGGGGCTCGTCGCCGTGCGGCTGCTTTCCGAGGGCGTATGGCACACGTTTGAGTTCGGCCCCGCGCTGGTTGAAAACGGCGAAGCCGTGAAGCTCCATTCGACCATTCTGCGCGTCGAGGAGGGCTATCTCGAGCCGCGCACGGCCATCGGCCAGTACGCCGACGACCCGCTGCACTATCTGATTCTCGTCGTAGACGGGCGGCGCGAAGGCTATTCCGAAGGCTGCGATCTGCCCACGCTGCAAAAGCTGTTCCTCGATTACGGCGTGGAAACCGCCTTCAACCTCGACGGCGGCGGCTCCACCACGCTTTACTACGACGGCGAGGTCATCAACCGTCCCGCTTCGGGCGAGGAGCGGAAGGTATCTGATATCATCATGTTCATGCGGGAGGCGAATCCATGAAAAAACGACTGCTCTGCCTGCTTGTGGCCTTCTGCCTGCTTCCTCTTGCGGCGCTGGGCGACGAAAGCGCCTACCTCTCCGGCGACGATCTGCGCCGGATCGAGCCGGAATACGAGACGTTTCTGGAAAAGCTGGCCGACGTGCTGATCGAAAAAGGGCTGCTGGCCGCGGAGGAGCGCGAGCAGTGGCTGCTGTATCAGCTGGGCGATTTTCTGCAAAACGGCGGCTACGGCACCATCGCGGCGATGTATACGCCGGGACTGCTCGCCTATGCCGACGAATCCGTAACCATCCGCCGGTTCGACGCGGCTACGGCCGCCGGAACGCTTACGCTGGAAACGCTGCGGCGCTACGCGCCGAGCTATTCTTCTCTGCCGGGGCTTCCGCTCGATACGGAACTGAACGCCCCCGCTACCGGCGAACCCGTAGGCTGCCGCTTCCGCTGGACGGCCGCCAGCGGCATGCTGATGATCTGGGATGGAAACGACGTGGTGCAGGTGGGTTCGACCTACATTTCCGACGGCCGCCCGCTGTACTGGTTCGAGCAGCCCGTGGACGGCTGCACCGAAACGCTGCGTCTGGAGCTGCTGCGTGCGGACGAGGACGTTACCATGGCGACCGTCACGCTGACCCTTACGGCGCAGGACGGCTGCTGGCTTCCGGAGGTGCTGAAATAATGGAATTCGCTTACAAAATGACACCCGCTTTTCGCCACGGCGCGATGACCCCGTGGGGCGGAAGCGCGCTGAAAACGCTTTACGGCAAAGACATCCCCGACGACCGCACGGGCGAATCGCTCGAAGCGTCCACGCTGCCGGGGCTGGAAAGCCGCGCTGCCGACGGCCGCACGCTGACCGAGCTGGCGGGCGGGCCGCTGCCGCTGCTGCTCAAGTTCATCGACGCGCGCGAATGCCTGTCCGTGCAGGTGCATCCCGACAACGCGTTCGCCGCCGCACACGAGGGCAAGCTGGGCAAGGAAGAAGCGTGGCTGATCCTGCACGCCGAGCCCGGCGCGAAGCTCGTCTACGGCCTCAAGCCCGGAACCGATCTTTCGCACGTTTCCGGCAGGCAGATTGAAGATTGCCTGCGCTGGGTCGACGTGCAAGCGGGCGATATCCTGTATATTCCCTCCGGCATGGTTCACGCCATCGGCGCGGGCATCGTGCTGTATGAGATTCAGCAGTCGAGCGACGTAACCTATCGCTTCTGGGACTGGAACAAGCCCGGCGCGGACGGCAGGCCCCGCCCGCTTCACTGGGACAATGCCTGCCGGTGCGCGCGGCCGGAATTGTCGCTTTCGCCGCTGCGCGGCCAGAGCCGCCTGCAAACCGATTATTTCACGCTTGAAAAAATAAAGGCCGTGGGCGGCTCCGCGGCGCTCCCGGACCGCAAGGGCTTCCGCTACGTCACCCTGCTTTCGGGCGCGGGCGCGCTGCGCCATGGAACCGGCTCGCTGCCCGTCCGCGCGGGCGATACGTTCTTCATCCCGGCGGGAATCGAAGCGCTGACGCTCGAGGGAACGTGTGAAGCCGCAATCGCCAGCGAATAAAGGCAGCCGTTTCGCCGCCCATAGATAAAAAAGTGAGGGAATTGCCATGAAGAAACTCTGCGCGCTCCTGCTGGCGCTGACGCTGCTGACGGCGGCGTTTTCCGCGCTTGCGGAAGAACCTGCGGCGAAACCGCCCTTCGCCTCCTTCCATTTTGAAGGAACCGAAACGGGCGGCGCGACGTTCCTCGTGGAAGACATTTTCTATGAAGGAATTATGCTGAACGTGCGCATTCGCCAGCAGCCGGACGACGATTCCGTCGCCCTGGTCGATTATCTGCTGGAAGACGAGTATCCGCCGGACGTTCCCTACGACGGCCCTTACGCCGAAGAGGCTCTGGCGGAGGCTTCCCAATATGGAACGAAGCTGGTGGGCACGCTCTGCGCCTTCATTTCGCTCCTGCAGGACGGCGCCGGTTATCAGAACGGCTATGAAACCAGGATCACGCGCGACGGCGCGGCGCTGATTTACGATCTGCGGCTCGACGTAGACCCGGAAGTTTACGGTCTGCCGCTCGTCATCGAAATCTGCGCCGGGATCGACGAAGCGCTGAGCGGCGAATTCGAGGACGCCGCTTTCTACCAGTTTGACATTCCTACCCCGGAAGAAATCGCATAAATTTGTATAAAAAGGCAAATTTTCGCTGCAAGCCAACAAATCGTCGGTTTGCAGCGTCTTATTTTACAGAGGAGGTGGACAGAATGAAAAAGCTGCTGGCCGCGCTGTTGTGTCTGATGCTGTTGTGCGGCGCGGCACAGGCCGAAGAAATCGCGGGCGGTCGCATTGAAATGAACGGCGTTACGTTCGTCATCGAGGACGTGCGGCTGGATGTAGACGGCCTGGTCATTCTCGTAATGCAGACGCCGGATGACGAGCGCACGTCGCTTCTGGATAATCAGACGGAATACTCGCCCGACGATCCCGACTTCGTGCGCGATGTGGACTCCGCGTCGCAGTATGGCGAAAGGCTACTGGGCACGCTCTGCGACATTCTGGCGCTGACCGATGAAAAGGGCGACAGCCTGCTGAACGAATACGCCGTATCCACGCGCCGCATCGGCGCCTCCCTGCGCGACGAATTCCGCGTCTATCTGCCCGCGGACAACACAGCCCGCGAACTGCGCGTCGAACTCGTCTTCGGCGTGAACGATAACCTCAGCAGCCGTTTCGACGCTCCCGCTTCATATCTTCTGACCATTCCCATGTACGCGGATTAAAAAGTTCCTTTACAAAAAAGTTCGGGGGACGTTTCTTTCGAAAGGAACGTCCCCCGAATCGTTTTTTCGTCTCCCTTTACATCCTCTCAGGCGCTTCGATGCCCACCAGGTAAAGCCCGCGGCGAATCACGTCGCGCACAGCCTGCGTCATGCGCACGCGCGCGGCGCTGGCGGCGGCGTCCTCGTCGAGAATGCGGTGCTCGTAATAATACTTGTTGTACGCACCCGCCAGCTGCGTCACGTAGCGGGTAATCATGGAAGGCTCGTACTTGTCGGCGGCTTCCTTGACGACCTCAGGGAAGCGTCCCAGCAGCGCCAGCAGCGCGCGGGCTTCCTCGTCGGCCAGCGCGGAGCCGTCGCCCGCGTCGGGCGCGATCCCGGCGTCAGCCGCCTTGCGCAGCAGCGAACAGCAGCGCGCATGGGTATACTGAACGTAGGGGCCGGTTTCGCCGTCGAAGTTGAGAGCGCGATCCCACCAGAAGTCGATATCCTTGATGCGGTTGTTGGACAGGTCGGCGTAAATCACCGCGCCGATGCCCACCTGCCGGGCGACCTCTTCCTTGTTTTCCAGGTTCGGCGATTTCTGCTCGATGATAGCCAGCGCCTTTTCCACAGCGCGGTCGAGCAGCTCGTCGAGATAGATCACATGCCCCTTGCGGGTGGAAAGGCTTTCGCCCTCGAAGCTGACCATGCCGAACGCGACGTGCACCAGCTGATCCTTCGCCCATTCATAGCCCATCTTCTCCACCACGCGGAACCACTGGCGGAAGTGCAGATCCTGCTGATAGGCCACGACGTACAGGCATTTGTCGAAGTTGAATGTATCCTTGCGGTAGAGCGCGGCCGCGATATCGCGGGTGGCGTAGAGCGTCGCGCCGTCGCGCTTGAGGATGAGGCAGGGCGGCATGTTGTCCTCGCTCAGATCGACAACCTTCGCGCCGTCGCTCTCGGTGAGCAGGCCCTTTTCGGTCAGCTCGTCGATGACGCGGCCCATCTTGTCGTTGTAGAAGCTCTCGCCGGTATAGTAATCGAAATGCACGCCCAGCTTATCATAGACGCGCTCCGCGTCCTTGAGCGTGACGGCCTTGAACCAGTTGAAGATTTCAACGGCTTCCGGATCGCCGTCCTCGATCTTTTTGAACCACGCGCGGCCCTCGTCCTCCAGCGCAGGATCTTTTTCGGCTTCCTGATGGAAGCGGACATACAGCGCGGTCATCGCGTCGACACCGCCCTTTTCCACTTCTTCCCTGTCGCCCCAGCGCTTGTAGGCACAGATCATCTTGCCGAACTGCGTGCCCCAGTCGCCCAGGTGGTTGATGCCGATCGCGCGCCAGCCGAGATATTCGTAGATGCGCTTGAGCGAATGGCCGATCATCGTGGTGGACAGATGGCCGATATGGAAGCGCTTGGCGATGTTGATGGAACTGTAATCGAGGCAAACGGTCTTGCCTTCGCCGTCGCTGCTGCGGCCAAAGTTCTCGTCAATCTGCCCCAGAAGGGAAACGGCGTATTTTTCCTGGTTCAGGAAAAAGTTCAGGTATCCCCCGGCGACCTCGGCACGCGTCCATTCATCCGCGCAGAGCGCGGATAAAACAGCCTGCGCGATCATCGGCGGCCCCTTGCGCAGCGCCTTGGACAGCCGGAAGCACGGGAATGCGAAATCGCCCATCGCGCGATCCGGCGGCACTTCGAGGAAGCCTTCAATTTCGGCCGCGGCAGGAAGCCCCTGCGCCTCGGGGAAAGCGGCGGCGAGCGCCTGCTCGACGAGCTGGGCAATGTGCTGTTTTGCGTTCATGGAAAAAGCTCCTTTGTTGTCAAATCGCTTCTTATCATACCATTCTTTTTGGTGCTGTCAAATTTTCCTGCAAATTTTTTTGAAAACCGGGAAGAAAAATCCGCAGCCGTTCGTTGTATAGGTGAGACGGACAAAAGCGCACGAGGCGGTTCCCCTCCCGCCAAGCGCTAGAGTTTCCCCCTTCTGCAGCGAAGGGGGCTTTTCTCTTTTTATGGACTTTTCGGGCCGCGCGCCTTATAATACCGGTAACGGATACGCAAGGAGGATGCGACATGGCGATTCTGCTTCCCGCGCAGCAGCTGCGCATGGCGATTGAAATGGAATGCCGCGGCTACGCGCTCTATTCCCGCGCGATGCAGCTGACGCAAGACGCGGCGCTGCTGGCGCTGCTGGACGATCTGCGCCGGGAGGAGGCGCTGCATTACGAAACCTTCTGCGCAATGCAGAAGGAGGCCGACCCCGCCGGCGAACACGCGCAGCTGGCCATCGGCATGGCGGCCGAAGCGTTCTATCCGGGCGGGCTGATGCAGGTCAGCGCCGTGGGCGGGCTCGTCTCCCGCGCGGCGATGCTCGAAACGGCCATCCGCGCCGAGCGCGACTCCGTCGCGTATTACAGCAAAATGCTCGACGGCCTGACCGGCGAATCGGCCGAGGCGGTGCGGAGCATTATCGCGGAGGAAGAAAAGCACCTGGTTACGCTTCAGGAATGGAAGGAAAAAGAAACGAACGGATGACAAAAGCGCCGCCTGCGGGCAGGTGTTTGCAAAATGATAGAACCGGCGAACGACGTGACCTTCAGTCGCGTCGTTTGTTTTTTTATATTTCGCCGCACAGCGGCGCGCTTCAGCGCTTCCGCGCCAGCTCTTTATTGCATAACAAAAAAGCAAACGGCGGAAAGCGCTGCGCCGCTTTATCTATCGTGATAAAATCATTACAAGTTTATGCAAGAAAGAAGGTCTACCCATGAAAAGGTATCTGTCCGCCCTGCTGGCTCTGCTGCTCGCGCTGACCGCAGCGCCCGGACTGTGCTCCGAGGAGGTTACAGCCAACGAAACCGGCACGCAGCTCTGGTCGCCGCTGGAAGCGTTTCCCGATGAAATCGTGGGCGTATGCAACCTGATCAGCAGTGCGTCCTCTGATATCTATGATTTTCTGGTTCAGGACAAAAGCAGAACGGAAGAAATTGCTTCGGCGTATGTTCGTGCTCTGGAGGAAAGCGGTTTCTATCAATGCGTAAAATACAAAGAATATTACGGCGGAAGAGACGGGGCCTGGTATCTGGCCTATACCGGTTCGGAAACGATTCCTCTTCTGGAAAACTCATACAATATATTCGTTCATTGGGGCGCCTACAAGGTTCCCATTATCGAAACCGTGATATGCAAAGGGATCACGCTGGCTGACGCGCCGAAAAGAACGCTGCTTGAAAACGGCAACCCCATCGGGAACGGCACGCAGCTTCCATCTTTGGAGAAGAAGTACGTTCTGGACGGCGTATCAAATATTCAGGAGATAAAAGATCAGTCCGGGCAGACTCTGTACACCGAATATACTTTCGTCGCTAAAGATGACGGCGACCCGGAGCGCCTTGCGAGCGCCTATGTTGATTTTCTTGTAGATGAGGTCGGTTATTATAAATGTGTGGTTTATTACTCGCCCACAATATACGACGAGCATTGGTACCTCGTGTATACCGGCCTGGAAGCGCTCGAAGGGTTTCACGATGAAAACGCCGGAACCGTCCACATCGCGCTCCATTCGCGCAACCATGGTTCCGATCAGCAGGGCGCTCCCATCATCGAATTACAGGTCTGCGGCGGCATCGTCCTCACGGACGATCCGAAGGTGACCATGAGCGAAAACGACTACTTCAAAAACCGGCAGAAGGAAGAAAGCGTTTCCTCCGGCAGTTCGTCCTCCGGCGGATCATCTTCAAGCGGTTCTTCCGGCAGCAAAAGCTGCGGCTATTGCGGCGGTTCCGGCAAAGTCAAATGCTCCTTCTGCTACGGGCGCGGCGCGAACTATCAGGCCGGCGGTGGTTACAAGACCTGCGTCAGCTGCTCCGGTTCCGGCTATAATCGCTGCATCTACTGCAACGGCACTGGAAAGCAATAAGCGTTTTTTCCCTGTTCGCGGCGCGGCCGCGAAGCCTGAAAGGGCTTGTCCGAACGCCCGCCGGTTTTCACCGGCGGGCGTTTCCATTCATTCAAACACCAGCACTTCCAGTTCCGCAACCGTCTTGCAGTACAGGCGGCTTTCCCGGCGCATAAACGCTTCAATTTCAGGCACATACGTGCCCCAGCCGACGGCCGTAAAATCAACGCCGCACGCATCGGCCATGTCCTTGCCGGGCTTGAGATCGTCCACCATCAGCAGATCGGCGGGGCGCAGGTTCAGCCGCTCCATGATCGCCAGAAGCGGCCCGGGCGCGGGCTTGCGCATCTCCTCCGGCTCGTCCCAGCCGAAGATCATCTCCGGCTGCGGCAGGCCGTTGATGCGATAATCGCGCTCGATATATTTGCGCATCGAATGCGACACGACGCAGATATGCCCGCCCGCAGCAATGAATCTTTCCATCACTTCGCGCATGCCCGGAAACGCCGGCGGCACGTGCGTATCGACATAGCGCAGCCATTGCTGGTACTGCGCCTCCTTCTCCTCGGGCGTGAAATGCATGATGTCATAGAAAAAATGATCGAGCCCCCAGAAGTTGTCGTAAAGATACTTCTCAATCGTTGGGCGCTCGCCGGGGCGGTTCTTCGCCAGGAACTCCAGAAACGAGGGGTAATGAATCGTCCGGGTGCTGTCAACGACCGTGTCGTCATGATCGAGAACAAGGCATTTGTATTTCATTCGCGCTTCCTTTCTTTTCCGCTTCCGCAAAGGCGGCGTCCGCCCGCGACAGCCTGTCCGCCCAATCGCGGTAGGCCGGGCTGATCCGCTTCATGTCCTCCAGAAAAACCTCGCAATAGCCGCTCTGCCGCTGGAACGCGCGCAGCGCTTCTTCCAGCCGCGCCGCAGGCGAATTCCGATACTCTTCGCTCCGCCGCGCCGCCTGCCACGCCTCGGCGGCCCCGGCGTTTTCGGCCCAATATTTTGCGGGATCGGCCAGCATCGCTTCCATCGCGGCGTGCGTCTGTTTTTCCAGCGCAAAGGCGCTGGAAGGAAAGCCGTCCTCCCCGTATACCTGACGCGTCAGCGCTTCGATTTCAGGCGGAATGCGCGCGTTGTCAAGCCAGTCCAGCATGTCCGTCCAGGCGTCCCGCTTCTCGTCCGTATCGAGCGGCACGTCGAGAAACCGGCCGAAATGCAGCGCCAGATATTCGCCGAAAAAGCCCGGAAACGCCAGCCGCAGCTTTTCGCTCGCCGTCTCCCGCAGCCCCGACAGCAGCGCCTTCTCGCGCGCCACGTCGTATTCGGCGCACAGGCGCTCCAGCGCGCGGCGCTTCTCTTCCATCGCCCGCATTTCTCTTTCCTGCCGGGCGATGCACGCGCGCAGCGCTGCCTGCCTGTCGCCGCCCGTCAGCACGCGGCGCACTTCCTCTACCGAAAGCCCGCACCGGCGCAGCACGCCGATTTCGTCCAGCCGCGCCGCGTCGGCCGCCGTAAAATTCCGGTAGCCGTTTTCCGTGCGCGAAGGCGCGATCAGCCCCTTCGCCTCATAATAGTCCAGCGCCTTGCGCGTCACGCCGCACGCGCGGCAGATTTCCTGCATCCGCATGGTTTCGCCCCCCTTTTTTTCGGAGCATAACCCCGCGCCCCGGGGGCAGGTCAAGCGCGTTTCTGCGCGAAAACGCGGTCGAGCAGCAGGTTCGCCGCCACGCCCGCGGCAATGAGCAATCCGCCGGTGAACGTCGCATCGGAAAAGCCGTTGCCCTGCCACAGATCCAGCGCAATGCCCATGAAAATCTGCCCGATAAACGAAAGCAGCGTCAGTCGGAACGCCGGCACCTTCGGCACGAGCACATTC
>SFFS01000181.1 GCA_004557805.1 Clostridiales bacterium
GAGACGGACGGCCTGACGGTCTGCACCCGGACGGTAAACGAATCGCCCCGCGCAAGTTACACGCTGGCGACGGGCGTAACGCTGCTGCAGGACACGACGCTTTGCACGTCGCTCTATGGCATGGGCACTTTCACGCTTCCTGCCGGAACGCGCTGCGTCATCACCGCCAGCGACGACTGCTCGTGGATCTACCTGTCCGTCGCCGATGAAACCGAGACGGCATACTCCGGCGGCTATCTGATGCTCGGCGAGGACGGAATCAGCGTTCTGCAGGAAGGCGTGTCCGTTCCCGGCTGGGAGCTGCTCGACGGCCTGCTCTTTGCCGACTGACCGACGCTGCGGACAAAAGGGCGCGGCGAAAGCCGCACTGAAATGATTTGCACAGGAGACGCTCCCATGACTGTAAACGAACAGATTCTGGCCGAACTCGACCGGCTTTACCCTGATGCGCGGCCGGAGCTGAATTTTTCCAACCCGTTCGAGACGCTGGTCGCCGTCATGCTCTCGGCGCAGTGCACCGACCGGCAGGTCAATAAGGTAACGGAAAAGCTGTTCCCGCTCTTTCCCGACGCGTTCGCCATCGCAAAGCTCACCCCCGACGAGCTGCGCCCCTACGTCGCCTCGTGCGGATTCAAAAGCAAAGCCGACAACATCGTGGCCACCTGCCGCATCCTTGTGGAAAAATACGACGGCCAGGTACCGCACACGATGGAGGAGCTGACCGCACTGCCCGGCGTGGGCCGCAAAACGGCCAACGTCGTCATGGCCACCGCGTTCGGCATCCCGACGATCGCGGTGGATACGCACGTTTTCCGCGTGAGCAACCGGCTGGGGCTGGCGCATGCGAAGGACGTGCTGGAAACCGAAAAGCAGCTGATGCAGGTCATCCCGCGGGAGGACTGGATCAAGGCGCACCACTGGCTCATTTTCCACGGCCGCCGCGTGTGCGACGCGCGCAGGCCCGCCTGCGGCCGCTGCACGCTCGCGCCGCTTTGCGAGTACTTCAACAAGGGGGACGACCCATGACCGGCTACTGGCCCGTTACGGCGGCAGTGCTCGCCGTGATCAACCTGGCCGCCTTCGCGCTGTACGGCGTGGATAAGGCCCGCGCCAGGCGCGGCGCGTGGCGCATCCGCGAATCGACTCTGCTGGGCGCGGCGGCGTGTTTCGGCGCGCTGGGCGCGCTGCTGGGCATGCAGCTTTTCCGGCACAAGACGAAGCATCGCGCGTTTGCGCTGGGCGTTCCGGCGCTGCTGATCGTGCAGGTCGCCATCCTCGCCGCGGTGAGCTTCTGGGGGCGCTGACGCGCGCCGCCGTATCGTGCGGAGGATTTGCAAAACACTTTCTATGTAAAATGCTTGACAAAATGCTTGTTTCCTTTTACAATATGCGCTTGCATATTGAAGGAGGCAAAGAATGAAGAATTTCATTTGGATTCTCTGCGCGCTTGCGTGCATCGGCGTTTTCTGCGCCGGCTGTTCCGGCGCGCTGGCCGCGGAACGTTACGCGGAAAGTGAAAGATACACGGCGGGCAATTTTACCTATAGCGCGGCGGCCGTGCGGAAGATCGACCTGCACTGGGTCAACGGCCGTGTGGACGTTCTCCGCGGCGGCGCGGATACGCTTTCCGTCTCGGAAAGCGGCGACAGCCTGACCGACGCGCAGAAGCTGCACTGGCTGCTTGACGGCGATACGCTGTACATTCAGTTCTGCCAGTCCGGTTACAAAGGAACCATTCCCGACGCATCCAAGCATCTGACGCTTGAAATCCCCGAGGGGATCGAGCTGGAAGTGAAAACCGTAAGCGCTCCCGTGCAGCTGGAAGAACATGCACTGGAGCACGCGGAAATCGAGACGGCTTCCGGCGCAATCTCCATCGACAGCCTGGCGGCGGAGGAAATCGAAATCAGCAGCGTGAGCGGCTCGGTCTTATGCGGCGCGATGAGCGCCGGTGATGAAATCGAACTCGATACGACGTCGGGGAAGATTTCCGCTGAACAGCTGACGGCGAACGAGATAAAAATCAGCAGCGTAAGCGGCTCCGTTTCGTGCGGCGAATTGAACGCGCGGGATGAAATCGACGTGACCTCCACCTCCGGGAAAATCATGGTGGACAGCCTGCGTGCGCAGGAAGCCGAGCTGAACTCCGTCAGCGGCAGCGTAACGGCCGCGCTGGCGGAATGCGGCAAGATGGACGTCGGCACGACCAGCGGCGCGGTGCGCCTGACGCTGCTGGATGGGCTCGGCGCGTCGATCCGTTTCCGCAGCACGAGCGGATCGCTCCACGCGGATCATTACGACGTTTCCGGCGAAAACCTTGTCTTCGGCGACGGCGCATGCCGCGTCCGCGTTGATACCACGAGCGGCAGCCTGACGGTAGAATAAAAACTCGCAGCAAAAGCGGGGTTTCGAGCATTCGAAGCCCCGCTTGCTTTTTTTCGTGGGGTTCTGAAAGGGATGGGACAACGGCACGTGTGGATTTTGCGGGGGAAAATCGAAGTTTTGGGAATTCTTCAGATATGCCCTAAACGAAGTCAATGCGCTGTCTGTCTCCTGCGAGGCCGTCAGTTCTGCCCCACATATTCGCGACTCAGATTGCGAAAGCGCCTTCCTTTTCGGCAAGCTGTTTCCAGAGGTTACTGAGAATCCGGCTTGTTTCCGAAATGCTGTCGATGTTTTCCGGATTTGCGTAGGTTCCGTTTCCGCCTGGTTCTATGCGGTTTGACGGCCGCGGCGGCGAGAATCAGCGTGATCCTGCAAAGCATGCGCCTCCTGCGGCAAAGGGCGCCCGATGCCTTTCAGCACCAGACGCCCCGCTTTGCTTATTCTTTCGGGTACTCAGAAACGTTTTGAACAGTTCGTCCTCAGCGGCGAGGACGATTGCTGTATGCTGGCGCGCACACAGAACTATCCGTTTTTTCTGGAAAAGCTGAAAAAGCTGTTCATCGACCGCCTGATCGCCAATATCGATGACGAGCCCATCCGCGACAAACACGGCTTTCTGGTGTTCGTCCACGTGTTCGCCAGCGGCCTGATCGAGCTGTACACGCTGTACCTGAAAAGCGAAATCGACCTGTCTCTGTCGCAGGTCAACGAGGAAATCAATAAAATGTTCCTGGCGGGAATTCGGCTGTATCAATAAAAAGCACAGCCGTTCCCCTATTGGGGCAAAACCATAGGAACGCAAAAAACGACAAGGACCAGCCGACCGGCTCCTGTCGTTTGAAAGAGCGGGTGATGGGAATCGAACCCACGTAGCCAGCTTGGAAGGCTGGCACTCTACCATTGAGCTACACCCGCTTAAATAAATTGAAGGGGTTTCCTCCGCCCCTTCAACTTGTATGGAGCGGTAGACGGGATTCGGACCCGCGACATCCACCTTGGCAAGGTGGCACTCTACCACTGAGCTACTACCGCACGCTCCAAAGCTTCTCAGTGCGGACGGAGAGACTTGAACTCTCACGCCGTTAGGCACTGGAACCTAAATCCAGCGCGTCTGCCATTCCGCCACGCCCGCGCGCTGTCAACGGTAGATATTATATCCGATATCCAACGGTTTGTCAAGCACTTTTTTGCAGCGAATGGAAAATTTATAAAAAATGCGACGAATCCGGCAAACACGTCGAAACGGCCGCCCCGCAAGGCTGCGAGACGGCCGCCCTTTCATTCGATCATCCCCATTTTTTCCAGCGCGTTTGCAATTCCGTCATGGTTGTTATCGTCGGTTACCCGGCCGATTCGCCGTTTGATCTCCTCCGGCGCATTGCCCATGACCACGCCATAGCCCGCAGTTTCAAGCATTTCCAAGTCGTTGTAGTTATCGCCGAAAGCGGCGGTATCGGCAACGTCCAGCCCGCGCGCAGCGCAGTAGGAAAGAATCGCGTCGGCCTTCGTCACGCCTCCGGCCATAATCTCGAGCAGAATATCCGAAGATTTTGCAATAGACAGTTCCGGGAACCGCTCGCGCATCCGCGCCTCGATCTCGAGAATCTTGTCCGGATTACAGATACACAGAATCTTGTTGACGATCGCGTCCTCCGGCCATTCCTGCGGAAGCCCCTGGCGGGACTGCGCGCGGACGTTGTATTCCTCGCGCTGCACGCGCGGATCGTCCTTTTCGCGGACAATCCAGTCGTCCACCGAGTAGGCGCACCACGACATGTCCAGCCCGTTTTCCTCCGCAAAGGCGATGATTTCGCAGGCCTTGTTCCGCGGGAATCCGCGGTGCAGAAGCACGTTCCCCTTCTCGTCGAGAATCAGGCCGCCGCTGTAGGCGATGATGTCGCACTGAAAGCCGTAAGCCCGCTGAATCGGATATACCCCGGACGGGCTTCTTGCGGTGACGATTACAAACGGAACGCCTTTCGCCTGGAGCTGTTTTATCGCCGCGCAGGTGCGCGGCAGGACGCGGCGATCGCTCGTTACGAGCGTTCCGTCCACGTCGCAGAAAACCGCGCGGCAGTTCATCCTTGCGCATGCTCCTTTTTCCATTCGATCAGCGCGTTCGCCAGCTGATCGGGGCAGGACGTGCCGTTGCGGCACTGAATGCCCTTGAGGACTTCAATCACATCGTCAACCTTGCGACCCTTGACCAGCTGCGACACGCCCTGCAAATTGCCGCGGCAGCCTCCTTCAAAGGTGCAATCCGTCACAACGCCGTCGTGAATGTCGAACAGCACGCGGCTGGAACAGGTGCCTACGTTTTTATGCGAGTACATTCGTTGCCTCCATCCCAAAGTAAAAATTGCGCTCAGGCCTTCGCCCCGCGCAGCGCCAGAATGCGCTGCATTTCATTATAAACGATCATATATCCCTCGTCAACGCCCATG
>SFFS01000014.1 GCA_004557805.1 Clostridiales bacterium
GGCTTCAAAGCGTTCAATATCGGCATGGCCAGCGCCATCGCGTTGTTCACGTCCATCTTCTTCCTGATTATCACGATCGTCATGATGCGCACGATGGGAGGGTATGGCTACTATGAAGACTAAACGCGCCGTATGGCAGATTATCCTCAATATCGTGCTGATCGCCCTGCTGATCGCCAACATCTTCCCGGTGCTGTGGATGGTTTCCTCGTCGCTGAAGGAAGCGGACGAACTGTTCTCCACGCGCATCTACCTCATCCCGCACCGTCCGACGCTGGCGCACTATCAGACGGTTCTGACCGAATACGGCTTCGACACCTGGCTGAAAAACAGCGTCGTCACGACGGTCGGCATCACCATCCTGCAAATCGTCGTTTCAGTCATGGCCGCGTTCGCGCTGGGCTATTACCACACGAAGCTGAACTCCTTCGTGTTCTACTTCCTGCTGCTGACGATGGTCATTCCCTTCCAGGTGACGATGATCCCGAACTATATCGTCACCAGCAAGATGGGCCTTTTGAACACGTGGAGCGGCGTCATCCTGCCCAACGTGGCCAACGCGACGACGTTCTTCTTCCTCTATCAGCACATCCGCAGCGTGCCGCGCGCCTACTACGAAGTAGCGCGCATCGAGGGCGGCAACGCCCTCTGGACGCTCAAGCATGTGACGATCGGCCTGTGCAAGGGCGCCATCTCCGCCATCGCCATTCTGACGGTCATCGAATCCTGGAACATCTATTTCTGGCCGCTGCTCGTTCTGAGCAAGCCCGAAGCGCGCACGCTGACCATCGGCCTGAAGCAGTTCCTCGACTTTGAAAGCGGCAACCGCTGGGGGCCGTTCATGGCCACGGCCACGCTGGCCTCGCTGCCCGTGGTAGTCGTGTATCTGTTCCTGCAAAAGCACATCATCGCGGCGTTCGTTTCCTCCGGCATCAAGGGCTGAAATTGCCGCAAATGCATTGACGCGCAGGCGCTTCGCGCCTATAATCTCCCTGAATGGCTACCGCCGCGCAGGGAGATTTTTTTATGAACGTTTCTTCGCTTTCCCAATCCGTCCGATCCTATCTGGTTCCCGGTCTCAGGCGCCGTCGGCTGTGGATGTCGCTTCTGGGCGTGCTGCTGTGCGGCGTGAGCGTCGCGCTTTTCAAGGCGAGCGCGTTCGGGCTGGATCCGTATCAGTGCTTTATGGGCGGGCTCGACCGCACGATCCCCATCCGCTACGGCACGCTGCATATTCTGGTTTCCATCGTGCTGCTCGTCAACGCGGTGCGGATGGACCGGCGGCTTCTGGGCGTTTCAACCATCCTGAACCTGCTGTTCCTGGGCTATGTGGTCGACGGAACCGGCTGGCTGCTGCGCGCGCTGTTCGGCGCGCCTTCGCTGGCGCTTCGCGCCGTCCTTATGGCCGTCGCGCTGCCCGTCACCTGCTATGCCGCGGCGCTGTATTATTCCGCCGATATGGGCGTTTCCGTCTACGACGCGATCGCGCTGCATGTTTCGGCCGCAAAGGGCTGGCCGTTCCGTTTCGTGCGCATCGGCACCGATCTGGCGTGCGTGCTTATCGGCCTTGCGCTGGGCGAGAAGCCCGGCGTGGGCACGATTATCACGGCGTTCTGCATGGGGCCGCTCATCTCGTTTATGCGTGGAAAATGGACCGACCCGATGGCGCGCGCCGCGTCCCCGGCGGAGGAGGAGCGCGCATGATTCATCTGGGCGGCGGGCGCACAGCCGGCGAGGGCGATATCGTGGCCGTCGTGCCGGAGGAGGACGAAAGCGGCAAGCAGACGGCGGCGGTCTATCTGGCCGACGGAACCGTGCGGCACACTTCCGTGCTCGCGCTGACGATTCGCAGACGCCTGGAAGAAACGGCGCGATTTTCCGCGCCTGCGCGGAAATAATATGAGAAATTCCGTTTCCCTCATCGGTTTGTGAAGAAAAAACCTTTGCGGAACGGATAATTTATGGTATACTATTGACCGGATTTCAAAAAGGGGGAAGAAAGCATGCAATTTACTCGCGAAGTCGAAGAAATGGTTTGCGTCGCAAAGGGCTGCAATCACGGCCCGGCTCCCATTCCTGAAGAAGGCAAATGGGTTCAGTCCAAGCAGATCAGCGATATTTCCGGTTTCACCCACGGCATCGGCTGGTGCGCGCCGCAGCAGGGCGCCTGCAAGCTGTCGCTGAACGTTAAGGAAGGCGTCATCCAGGAAGCGCTCGTCGAAACGATCGGCTGCTCCGGCATGACCCACTCCGCGGCCATGGCCGCCGAAATCCTGCCCGGCAAGACCGTGCTGGAAGCGCTGAACACGGACCTCGTGTGCGACGCGATCAACACCGCCATGCGCGAACTGTTCCTGCAGATCGCCTACGGCCGCACGCAGAGCGCCTTCTCCGAGGGCGGCCTGCTCATCGGCGCGGGTCTGGAAGACCTGGGCAAGGGCCTGCGCAGCCAGGTCGGCACGATGTACGGCACGCTCGAAAAGGGCCCCCGTTACCTCGAAATGGCCGAAGGCTACGTGCTGGGCATCGGCCTGGACAAGAACGGCGAGATCATCGGCTACAAGTTCGTCAGCCTTGGCAAGATGATGGACGCGATTAAGAAGGGCGTCGATCCCAAGGAAGCGTATGAAAAGAACATCAACACCTACGGCCGCTTCAACGAGGCCGTTCAGGTGATCGACCCGCGCAAGCAGTAAGGAAGGAGGAGCAAGCAATGGTCCGTTTTGAAGGCTACGAAAGAAGAATCGAAAAGATCAACAAAGCGCTCCAGGAATACGGCTTCGCCTCCCTGGAAGAAGTAAAGGCTCTGCTCGACTCCAAGGGAATCGACGTGGAGAAGATCGTGCACGGCGTGCAGCCCATCGCGTTCGACAACGCCGTCTGGGCGTACACTCTGGGCGCGGGCATCGCCGTGAAGAAGGGCGTGAAGACCGCCGCGGAAGCGGCCGAAGCCATCGGTCTCGGCCTGCAGGCGTTCTGCGTGCCCGGCTCCGTCGCCGAGCAGCGCAAAGTCGGCCTTGGCCACGGCAACCTCGCGGCCATGCTGCTGAGCGAAGAAACCAAGTGCTTCTGCTTCCTCGCCGGCCATGAGAGCTTTGCCGCCGCTGAAGGCGCCATCGGCATCGCCCGCACCGCCAACAAGGTTCGCAAGGAGCCCCTGCGCGTCATCCTCAACGGCCTTGGCAAGGACGCGGCCTACATCATCAGCCGCATCAACGGCTTCACCTATGTGAAGACCCAGATGGACTACTACGCCAACGAAGTGAAGGTCGTCAGCGAGACCGCCTTCTCCGACGGCGACAAGGCGAAAGTTCGCTGCTACGGCGCGGACGACGTAAACGAAGGCGTTGCGATCATGCGCCTGGAAGACGTCGACGTCTCCATCACCGGCAACAGCACCAACCCCACCCGCTTCCAGCATCCCACCGCGGGCACCTATAAGAAGTGGTGCAACGAAAACGGCAAGAAGTACTTCTCCGTCGCTTCCGGCGGCGGTACCGGCCGCACGCTGCATCCTGACAACATGGCCGCCGGTCCCGCCTCCTACGGTATGACCGACACCATGGGCCGCATGCACTCCGACGCCCAGTTCGCGGGCAGCTCTTCCGTCCCGGCGCACGTCGAGATGATGGGCCTGATCGGCATGGGCAACAACCCGATGGTCGGCGCGACTGTCGCCGTCGCCGTTGCGGTTGAAGAGGCCGTGAAGTAAGGCTATATAGGGTGTATCTGAAAAATTCCCTGAGACTTCATCACAGCGTCTTCTCCGCCATTTCAGCGTCGGGAAACCTCGATTTAGCCCCACTAAACCTTCGGGTTCCCTCCTTGGACTGACGAAAAACCGTTCGTGCTGTCGCCTCTTCCTTTTTCAGATACACCCTAAGGGGTTTGAGCCCTCCTCCGGAAACGGGGGAGGGCTTTTTGTTTCAAAAACATACGCATCTGCCGGAATCAGTCCGGGCGGATGTATGAATTAAATAAGCCGATTGCTTTTTCTTGGCAATTATGATATACTTAAAACATAAAAGTTGTTCGATATGGTTGTATTTACTTGAAAGCGAAAGCCGGTATCACAAATGGAGTATTATGCGCACAGGAAGGAAACAGCGGACGGGCAAATCGTTTGGCAGACAGTTTGGGCGCATTTAGTTGGTGCGGCACGGCGGGCGGCGGAGTGTCTGCGGCCAGTCGGGCTCAAAAATTCCGCATATCTCGCCGCACTGTTGCATGATATCGGTAAGTTCACCGCCGCGTTCCAGCAATACCTTGCCGTGGGCGACCGCAGTGCGCGGGGACGTGTGATCCACAGCTTTCAGGGCTGCCGGTATCTCCTGGAACAGTTCCATCATGAAAATGATTCCGTTAACTCCATCATGTCATCCGAACTGCTCGCGTTTGCCGTCGGCGCACACCATGGTCTGTTTGACTGCGTGGATTCAACACAGCGGATCGGGCTGAAGTACCGTTCTGAGCTCCAGGGCATTTCCTATGAAGAGTCCGTAGAAGGCTTTTTCGCGCAGGAGATTTCCCAACAGGAAACAGAACAGCTTTTTTCTGCCGCGATGACAGAGCTCGGTCAAATCTTAGAGCAGTTAGAAGCGAGCTACACTGATGACCAGGAGTATTCTTTCACAGTCGGTCTGCTGGCGCGGCTGCTGCTTTCCGCTGTGATAGAAGGCGACCGGCAGGATACAACGGCGTTTATGGACGGCATTATACCGCAGGACTTGCCGGAGGACATGACGCCGGTCTGGTCGGCACGGCTCGCCTATTTGGAAGATAAGCTGCAAGCGCTCCCAGGCGATGGGGAGATTGCAGGCGCGCGGCGGCAGATTTCCGAGGCGTGCCGGGCATTTGCGGAGAAACCGTCCGGAATTTACCGGCTGAACGTTCCAACCGGCGGTGGAAAGACGCTCAGCTCTTTGCGCTATGCACTGGCTCACGCGAAGCGTTTCGGCAAAAAGCGCCTAATTTTTGCATCACCGCTGCTATCGATTCTGGAGCAAAATGCCGGCGTCATCCGGGAGTTTGTTGGAGACGACCGGCTGATTCTGGAGCACCACTCCAACATCGTGCAGACAGAATCGTCCCAGGACGCGCTTGACGAACGCGAACTGCTGGTGCAAAGCTGGAATGCGCCGATCATCCTGACGTCTCTGACTCAGCTGCTGAACACCATGTTTGGTGGAAAAACGACGTCTATCCGAAGATTTCAGTCGCTTTGCGACAGCGTCATTGTGATCGACGAGGTCCAGACTGTGCCGGTCAAACTGCTGTCGCTTTTTGACCTTGCCATACAATTTCTGAGTGAACAGTGCCGTGCAGCCATCGTTTTGTGCTCAGCGACGCAGCCGTGCCTTGAACGTGCAGAACACCCGCTACGACGCACGCCGAAGGATATCGTGCCGTATGACGAGGCGCTTTGGGCAGCGTTTCGGAGAACAAAACTTCAGCAGATCGGCAGCCGCCGGTTGGACGAGCTTCCCGATCTGATCCGCATACAAATGGAAACGACGGACAGTCTGCTGGTCGTGTGCAACAAAAAAAGCGAGGCGGCGTATCTGCTGGCGCACACCCGCTCGGCAGAATACCAAAGCTTCCATCTGTCTGCCGCCATGTGCATGCAGCACCGGCGCGATGTGCTGTCCAAATTGCAGAACGCACTCGCGCGGGGCGAGAAAATCCTCTGCATCGCCACGCAGGTCATTGAGGCAGGCGTGGACATTTCGTTTGGCGCGGTTCTGCGGTTGACCGCAGGAATGGACAGTATCGTGCAGGCTGCCGGCCGGTGCAACCGCAATGGAGAATCTGAAACGCTCCGCCCGGTATCCGTTGTAAATTGTTCGGACGAAAAGCTGGGCATGCTGCGCGATATTCAGCGCGGCAAAGACGCCACGCTGGCGCTGACGGACGCATTCGAGGCGTCGCCGGAGCAATTTGGCGGCAGCCTGTTCTCAGACGCATCCATTCAATATTATTACTCGGCACTGTACCGGGATATGGCGGCAGGAGAACAGGATTTCTATATTCGGGAACAAAAAACGACGCTGCTTGATCTGATGTCGATGAATGAAAAATACGCGAACGAACGCTGTGCAGATGCGGAATCCTTTTTTCTGCGGCAAGCATTCAAAATGGCGGGACAATATTTCTCTGTGTTTGAGGAGGATACAACAGATATTCTGGTTCCGTATGGGGATGGCCGCCAGCTCGTGACAGAGCTTTGCTCGCAACGTTGTCAATACGATATATCCTATCGCGCGGCAGTCCTGAAGGAGCTGCATTCATATTCTGTAAGCATATATCAGTACCAGAAAAAGCAGCTGGAGAGCATGCAGGCGTTGATCCCGGTATGCGGCGGATGCTCGCTGGTGCTGGCAGAGGGCTTCTACGATGCGGAGGTTGGCCTGACGTCGGAACAAAATTCACTGGAATTTTGGGAGGTGTGAGATGAAGAATACGAAGCATGACAACATTGTGGAATTTCAGGTAAGCGGCAGCTATGCTCTGTTTTCAGATCCCATCATGCGGATCGGCGGTGAAAAATGCACCTATCAGGTGCCGACCTACGAGGCGCTCAAAGGTATCCTGAGCTCGGTGTACTGGAAGCCGACGTTTCTATGGGTGATTGATGCGGTTCGGGTGATGAACCCCATTCAGATGGAGACAAAAGGCATTCGCCCGATCAAGTACAGCGGTGGGAACGATCTGAGTTACTATACCTATCTGAAGGATTGCCGTTATCAGGTGCGCGCACATTTTGAGTGGAATGAAAACCGCCCTGAGCTGAGCGCAGACCGCATCGAAAACAAGCACCATGAGATCGCAAGGAGGATGATCCGCAAGGGCGGTCGCCGGGATATTTTTCTGGGGTGCAGAGAGTGTCAGGGCTATGTGGAGCCGTGTGTGTTCGGAGAGGGCACGGGAGCCTATGACGAAGTGCCGGCGCTGACATTCGGACTGATGTACCACGGCATTACCTATGCAGACGAAGCGTACTCCAGGGAAACGAAAGGAAAAATGACTGTGCGGTTCTGGAATCCGGTGATGAAAAGCGGCGTTATCGCCTTCCTGCCGCCGGAGCAATGCCCACAAAGCAAAACGATCTGCAACATGGAAATGAAGCAATTCGGCGCAGAACTGCAGAACTTCTCAGGTCTGCGGGAATTTGGCGAGGTGACGTGATGGGACTTTTGCAAAAAGCAGTAGCAACCTATGATGCAAACACCAATCTGATCGGCGTGTATCAGGCGGGACGCGACCCGCTTGCACCAATCGGGCATATGCTGACGAACGCAGGCATTGAGATCACCCTGAATGCAGCGGGCGAGTTTCTGTCAGCGCGGAAAGTTGAAAAATCGGAGCCGAAAATACTGATCCCCGTCACAGAAGACTCCAGCGGACGAACTAAAGAGCTTGTTGCGCATCCGCTTTGCGACCAACTGAAATATGTCGCGCGCGCCAATGAAAAGGCACATATGCTTTATTTGCAGACGCTGCGCACGTGGATGGAATCGTCGCATTCGCATCCCTTCCTTCGAGCAGTTTTCTTCTATGCAGAAGGCGGAACCATCCTTGACGATCTGACAAGGGCCGGAATCCTGGACTCGTTGAAGTCCTATGATGAAAAGCTGATGGTATGCTGGCGTGTTCACGGTTTTGCGGATGAGGAACCTGCCTGCTGGAAAAACAGAAATCTGTTTGCCTCATTTGCCGATTATTACCGTGACCGGATTTCGACACGGGACATCGAGTTCTGCATGATCGAAGGCAAAACAGGCCCGGCCGCAGTACAGCATCCGAAGGGGATTATCCCTGTAAACGGGAAAGCAAAGCTGATCTCCGCCAACGACACGAACGGCTTTACCTATCGTGGGCGCTTCTCGGAAAAATGGCAGGCAGCGACCGTTGGATACATTGCTTCGCAGAAGGCGCATAATGCCCTCCGCTGGCTGGCATCGGATCAGGGTGTGCGTGAGTTTTCCGGCAACCGTATTTTCCTGTGCTGGAGCCCGCAGGGCACAGCGCTCCCCAAGCCAATGCGCAGACTGCGCGGCGCGGAGACGACAGCATTGTGGAAGCCGAGCGATTATCAGGAACAGCTTAAAGGCACGCTGTTGAGTTATCGGAAAGACCGACAGCTTCATGACACAGATTCTGCAATTCTTGCAAGTTTTGACGCTGCGACGACCGGGCGGCTCTCCATTACCTATTACAACGAGCTCTCGCTTGGAACTTTTTTGAATCGGATGCAGTCGTGGGACGCGCATTGCTGCTGGTATGCGGGAAAGTATGGCATTCAAGCGCCGAGTCTGTTCCAAATCGTGGAATGCGCGTTCGGCACACAACGCGGAAATCTTCTGGAAACCGATGATCGAATCCAGAGACAGCATTTGCAGCGGCTGCTGAACTGCAAAGTGAGCGGCGGTGTGTTCCCGCAGGATATTGTAAAGGCTTTGGCAGAGCGGGCGTCCATGCCGCTGGCCTATGATGAAGCGATCTGGCGGCGGATCCTGCACACCGCTTGTTCCGCAATTCAAAAGTATCGATATGACACAAAACAGGGAGGCGACGAAATGGCTTGGGAATTGGACAAGAAGGACCGCAGTTTTCAGTATGGCCGGCTTCTGGCGGTCATGGATCGTGCGGAGCAGGACTATTATAACAAAACAGAGGAGAGCCGGCAAACGAACGCAATCAAGTTTATGAGTGAATTCCGTCAGCGACCGTTCTATGTATATGAGCGGGTCAACCGCCATCTGCATCAAGCATATCTGAACCGTATGGAGCCATGGCAGGCAAACCGGTACGAGCGCCTGACCGGCGAGATCATAGGGATCATACAGGAGTTCCCGGAGGAGGACCTGAACAAACCGCTGTCTGATCTCTATCTGATGGGTTATGAACTGCAAAGAAATGCGTTTTTCGCAAAAAATGAAACAAACAAAACGGAAGAGGAGGAATAAACATGGCAGTATTGGAGCATAAGATCGACTTTTTGGTACTGGTGTCTGTGACAAAAGCAAACGGAAACGGCGACCCGCTGAACGGCAACCGTCCCAGAGTGGACTATAACGGTATCGGTGAGATTTCCGATGTATGCATCAAGCGGAAAATCCGCAATCGGATGCAGGACATGGGACATGCAATCTTCGTGCAGTCGGATGACCGCTGCGACGACGGCTTTAAGAGCCTGAGCGAGCGAGCGGCAGCCGCAACCAAGGGAATCAAAGAGAAGGATGCCTATGCGCAGACCGCCTGCGAAAAATGGATGGATGTGCGCACCTTCGGGCAGGTATTTGCGTTTAAGAGCAATGAAAAGAGCGGAGTTTCGGTTGGTGTCCGAGGCCCTGTTTCCATCCATCAGGCAGTCAGCATGTCCCCAATCGAGGTAGAGTCGCTCCAAATCACCAAGAGCGTCAACGGGGAACCGGGAGAAAAGCGCGCCTCCGACACCATGGGCATGAAACATTTTGTCCGCTTCGGGCTGTACGAGATCAAGGGCTCTATCAATGTCCAGCTGGCGGAAAAGACGGGCTTTTCGCAGGAGGATGCGCAGGTCGTGAAGGAATGTCTGCGGACGCTGTTTGTAAACGACGCGTCCTCGGCACGTCCGGAAGGCTCCATGGAGGTTGTAAAGCTCTACTGGTGGCAGCACAGCTGCAAGGACGGTCAGTATTCTTCGGCAAAGGTACATCGCAGCGTTCACGTTACTGCGAAGGACACTGCTGCAATTCCGAATTGTGCAGAGGACTATACGATCACGCTCGACGAGCTGCCCGGTCTGACGCCAGAGATCATTGAAGGAATTTAAGCATGTCTTGTTGTGCGAAGCGGAAGTGGTCAGGAAAACCCAGGCCGGTTCGCACCGCAAGATCATGCGCTAAAGTACAGATTTTTGCGATACAGCATAGATTGCTGCCTCGCATGATCGAATGCAGATAGATCGATTTATCTGCTTTGCATAAATCGATGTGTTAGTTTTCGTGGATTTATGCTGTCCTGCCCCGCAAGGGGCAGGTGGATTGAAATGATGCGCCGCGAAGGCGCTTGTCGAGCTGCTTATAGTCCTGCCCCGCAAGGGGCAGGTGGATTGAAATCCTTAACGGTCAGCGTACCGGAACCAGTGATCGGTCCTGCCCCGCAAGGGGCAGGTGGATTGAAATCTCCATGCCCGGCGGCGTGTCCCTCCCGCGGCTGTCCTGCCCCGCAAGGGGCAGGTGGATTGAAATAAGCTGGCCGGGCATAGGCTGTCCGGGCGCGAAGTGTCCTGCCCCGCAAGGGGCAGGTGGATTGAAATTATTAGCCGCCGGGGCCGGCGGCCGCTTTGGAAAGTCCTGCCCCGCAAGGGGCAGGTGGATTGAAATTCGTCTTTGATGAGCTTTACGAGCGCGGGCTTAGTCCTGCCCCGCAAGGGGCAGGTGGATTGAAATCCATCATGAAGGTAAACGCGCCGCTGTCGAGCGTCCTGCCCCGCAAGGGGCAGGTGGATTGAAATAGCGCGCCGGGCTCAATCCGTAGTTTCATCGGCGTCCTGCCCCGCAAGGGGCAGGTGGATTGAAATGTAATGATCGCATTTGAGGTTGAGGTTCGTGGTCGTCCTGCCCCGCAAGGGGCAGGTGGATTGAAATAGACGCTCGGCAAGCATCGAGTTGGTAAGCCCGCGTCCTGCCCCGCAAGGGGCAGGTGGATTGAAATCGACCGCTCACAATCAAGGAGGTAAAACAGTAATGGTCCTGCCCCGCAAGGGGCAGGTGGATTGAAATTGTGAGATTTAATGGCGTTAACGGCCTCAACGGCCAGGTCCTGCCCCGCAAGGGGCAGGTGGATTGAAATAGAATAATACTGACGCAATTAACGCAATGCTGAAGTCCTGCCCCGCAAGGGGCAGGTGGATTGAAATGTGTGGAATTTGATGGAGCGCTCCGTCAGCATCGGTCCTGCCCCGCAAGGGGCAGGTGGATTGAAATAATCGGGTTATAGTCATAATTCTGCGTCGCTTCGTCCTGCCCCGCAAGGGGCAGGTGGATTGAAATCAACTTGAGCCGAACGAATCGGCAGGAGATGTGCCGTCCTGCCCCGCAAGGGGCAGGTGGATTGAAATGGCTCAAGTTGGAAAACGGACATCACAGGTTATAGAGTCCTGCCCCGCAAGGGGCAGGTGGATTGAAATAGCCTCAAGCCCGGCTGGCATAGAAACGACGGGGAGTCCTGCCCCGCAAGGGGCAGGTGGATTGAAATGCAGAGCGTCAACCGCCCCGGCACGCACGGCACAGTCCTGCCCCGCAAGGGGCAGGTGGATTGAAATGAATCCCGCCCGCCCCTCTGGCGCAGAAGCGCCGAGTCCTGCCCCGCACGGGGCAGGTGGATTGAAATGCAAAGCTCCGCGCGGCCTCTCGCTGCTGCGCGGGTCCTGCCCCGCACGGGGCAGGTGGATTGAAATCGCCCGGCTGAAGCACGGTTTTGCCGTCGGCGCGGTCCTGCCCCGCACGGGGCAGGTGGATTGAAATGGAATGAACTCTCAGGAGCGCGACGCGTTTGTGGGTCCTGCCCCGCACGGGGCAGGTGGATTGAAATGCAAAAAAAGCATTTGCGCTGGCATCCGATGGACTGTCCTGCCCCGCACGGGGCAGGTGGATTGAAATATTGCCCGTTGTAGCAAATATCTTTTGAAGAATATGGTCCTGCCCCGCACGGGGCAGGTGGATTGAAATAACGCACAGGCCGCAAAGCGTCTGTTCCCAGGTGTCCTGCCCCGCACGGGGCAGGTGGATTGAAATCTGGCATTATCAACGTAATAGGCGACGGCCTTGGTCCTGCCCCGCACGGGGCAGGTGGATTGAAATAAGAAGCTGTACGACCAGATTAGCAGCGGAGAGGTCCTGCCCCGCACGGGGCAGGTGGATTGAAATAGTATCAAACATATTCGCAATCTTTCGCAAGTCAGTCCTGCCCCGCACGGGGCAGGTGGATTGAAATCAAATGCTGATCGATCCTGGAGCGGGCGAAACCGTCCTGCCCCGCACGGGGCAGGTGGATTGAAATCGCGGCGCTGAAACCGCTCGTCACAGCCTGCGTGTCCTGCCCCGCACGGGGCAGGTGGATTGAAATCGTCATTACGATGCCGAGGCTTTTCAGGCCCTCGGTCCTGCCCCGCACGGGGCAGGTGGATTGAAATCTCGAGCTCCGCCTCGCGCTTCTGGATCGCTTCGGTCCTGCCCCGCACGGGGCAGGTGGATTGAAATTTCCGCGTGCTCGGTCTCGTTAAAAAGCTCGAAGTCCTGCCCCGCACGGGGCAGGTGGATTGAAATAGCCACGCCAGCGCGGCCGCATAAGTCGTAAACGTCCTGCCCCGCACGGGGCAGGTGGATTGAAATTTTGTCCGGCGGCAGGCCGATCCAGTCGCGCCACTGTCCTGCCCCGCACGGGGCAGGTGGATTGAAATGCGGCGGCAGTCGCCGAGAGCAGCGCCTGGAAGAGTCCTGCCCCGCACGGGGCAGGTGGATTGAAATGTAAACCTCCTGCTTGATGATTTGGCGCGCCGCTGTCCTGCCCCGCACGGGGCAGGTGGATTGAAATCGTTGGAAACGTTGGCAGGGGCATCCAGTGGGTAAGTCCTGCCCCGCACGGGGCAGGTGGATTGAAATCAACGCTCGAATTCCGCGCGAGTTACATATTCCGGTCCTGCCCCGCACGGGGCAGGTGGATTGAAATATGGCGGACATATTGAGGCGATAATATGTAAACAGCGTCCTGCCCCGCACGGGGCAGGTGGATTGAAATCTGCTCCGCCTGTTCCGGCGTGCCCTGCCGCGGCGTCCTGCCCCGCACGGGGCAGGTGGATTGAAATGTGAATTGATCGCGCGCATCGAGCGGCTGGAACGTCCTGCCCCGCACGGGGCAGGTGGATTGAAATGGCCTTGCGAATGATCCCCTGCCGCTGAAGCTGATGTCCTGCCCCGCACGGGGCAGGTGGATTGAAATAAGCGAATCTGCGAGCTGCTCCACATCGATCCGCGTCCTGCCCCGCACGGGGCAGGTGGATTGAAATTCCAAATAATGCAAACGTTTTTTATCTCTCAAACGTCCTGCCCCGCACGGGGCAGGTGGATTGAAATGTCTCCTTGATGCGCGTGCAAACTATGTCTTCGTGTCCTGCCCCGCACGGGGCAGGTGGATTGAAATGACTTTCCGGGGGAGATGGTGCTTTTGCCAGTAATGGTCCTGCCCCGCACGGGGCAGGTGGATTGAAATGTTTTGTAATACTCCGATCCACCGAGGATGATACAGTCCTGCCCCGCACGGGGCAGGTGGATTGAAATGTTTTTTTTTCTGGCTCGAACGTACATCAAAAGCGGTCCTGCCCCGCACGGGGCAGGTGGATTGAAATATCCAGCACCGCAAAGCTGAAACGCCCCTTGCCGCTGTCCTGCCCCGCACGGGGCAGGTGGATTGAAATAGCGCGGTCTGCGCAACAGTTACAAAACTCGCGGTGTCCTGCCCCGCACGGGGCAGGTGGATTGAAATGGGGATAAACTCATCGTAAATTAAAAGCGTAACATCGTCCTGCCCCGCACGGGGCAGGTGGATTGAAATCAACGTCCGTCTGCGTAATCCATACTGGGGTTGCCGTCCTGCCCCGCACGGGGCAGGTGGATTGAAATACCGCCGCCGATGTACAGGCCGACGTGCTCCATGTGTCCTGCCCCGCACGGGGCAGGTGGATTGAAATAGGAGGAACCGGACATGAAGAAAGAGGCCGCCCTGTCCTGCCCCGCACGGGGCAGGTGGATTGAAATAGGGATTTCGTAGCCGCTCGCGTCAAGATGCGCAAGCGTCCTGCCCCGCACGGGGCAGGTGGATTGAAATAGACGGCGAACCTGTTTTATCACTTCCTTCCTGCGTCCTGCCCCGCACAGGGCAGGACATAAGCACTCCCCCGCGGTAACGGCCTGCACTGACAGGCGGCGCTCAAAATAAGGCCGCAGGGCGGCCCCAAAAACACTGCGCAGCCCTTCTTTGAAAAATTACGTACCGCAAATCCTTGCGCCGCTTTTCAGCCTGTTCGCCGCGCTTCAGCTGGGGCGGCGCGAGGACGATGCGTTCTCTCCCAAGTGGTATCTGATGTTCCTTCCGGCTGCGCTGCTGATCGGCGGCATTCTGACCAACGATCTGCATCAAATGGCCTTCCGCACCCTGCCGGGCGCTGTGACGCTGGAAGCAGCTTATGTCCACCGATGGGTATATTATCTCGCCATGACATGGACGGTCGGACTGCTGCTGGCGACGGGGCTGACGGTATACTGCAAGTGCCGCGTTTCCGAAAGCAGGCGATACGCATGGGCGCCGCTATGCGTGTTTCTGGGCGGATTCGCGTTGTGCGCGCTGAGCTTTGCCAATGTATACACCTTTCACAAGATGCCGGAGTGCTTCTGCCTGACGTTCGCGGCGTTCTGGGAGAGCTGTCTGCAGATCGGGCTTCTACCCGCCAACAGCCATTACCGCTATTTCTTCTCCGAATCTACCGTCGCCGCACAGATCGTAGATGAGCAGGGTACGCCCGTTTATCGCGCGAAAAACGCGCCCGATCTCACCCCCGGCCAGCTGGACGCGGCGGCGCGTGGACCTATTCTGCTGAATGCGGACACGCGGCTGCAAAGCGCGCCGGTGCAGGATGGACGCGTATATTGGGTGGAGGATATTTCGAGAATCAACCGAATCCGGGAGCAACTTGCGGAAATCAACGCGCAGCTTGCGGAAGAAAACGAACTGATTCAGGCTGAAAACGCGCTGAAACGGCAGCGCGCGCAGATCGAAGAAAAGAACCGGCTCATGGACGCAATGATTGCCCTCGTGCAGCCTCAGCTGCTTCAAATCAATCGACTTTTGGAGGAAGAAAGCGTTCGGAATCTGAAACGAATCTGTCTGCTGGGCGCATACGTTAAACGGCGCGTCAATCTGGCGCTGATCTGCGAAAAGAACGCGGCTGTCCCCGTGGACGAGCTGACACACTGTATCCGCGAATCGCTGGCCTGCCTGACGCAGCATGGCGCGGCCTGCGCGCTGCATCAGACAGGAAAAGGCAATGTAAGCAGCCGCGATATACAGACCGCCTATGACTTCTTCGAGGATTGTCTGGAAGCCGCGCTGCCCTCGCTCAGCGCGCTGATGGTGCGCGTGGAATGCGGCGAGCGCTTTTCCATCCGCCTGATGATGGAGGATGCGGCGGGCCTGCCCGATATGGCGCGCTATGCGCAGGCCGGGCCTCCGGCGGTCGACGCATCGGACGGCTCCCTGTGCGTAACGCTCGCCTTCAGACAGGGAGGCGGCCGCCCATGACGACGCTGCACGCGGGACTGCTCTGCACATGCCTGCTTCTGGACGCAAGCGCCTGCTTATTCAGCGCGTTCAGCGCTGCGCAATGCAAAATGCGCCGCGCGCTGGCGCTGTGTTCGTTCCTGACGGCGCTGGTCTTCGCTCCGCTCGCCGCGCTGCTGGCGCGCCTGCCGGAATGCGCGGCGCTGAACGCGCCGTTCTGGACGGCGGCGGCGCTTGCGCTGACGGCGCTAAGCTTCGGCGCGCTGGCCGTTCAGCTCCGCAGAAGCCGAAGGCGGCTTTCGCCAGTTTCCATCAAGGAAAGCTGCGATCATCTGCCCTCCGCGCTGTGTTTTGCGTGGGAAAACGGCCTGCCCTGCCTGAAAAACCTCAAGATGGACGAACTGAGCCATCTGCTCACGGGAGAAGCGCTGCTCAACGCGAACGCTTTCTGGCAAATCGCCAGGGCGCAGCCTATCGTCACGCTGGAAGGCGGCCAGACGTGGAGCTTCGAGCGGGTGCGGATGCAGACGTCCGGGCGAACCGTCTACCAGATTACCGGCACAAATATCACCGAAGAAGCGCGGCTCCAACGGGAGCTGGAAAAGGACAACCTGCGGCTGGAAACCATGAACCGCAGGCTTCAGCAGTATGGACAGGCCGTGCAGGAAGCGACCCGCGAAAAAGAGATCCTGCGCGCCAAGACCCGCGTTCACGACGAGATCGGCCACGCGCTTTTGCAGACCCGGCAGTTCCTGTCCGGAACGCAGGGCGACGCGGAAAGCGTCTGCGCCGCGTGGCGGCAGAACGTCCGCCTGCTGCTGGGCAAATATACGGATGAACAGCAGCGCGCCGGCACGTTCGACCAGCTTTCCCGCGCCGCGCAGGCCATCGGCGTGACCATCGCGCGAACCGGTGCGTTCCCCGCGGAGGGCACGGAAGGCGCGCGGCTGGTGGAAATCGCCGCGCACGAATGCCTGACGAACCTGGTGCGCCACGCCGGAGGGTCGCGGCTTGAAATTGCCGCAGCGAAAAGCGCATCCGGCTGGACCGTCGCTTTCCGCAACGACGGCGCGCCGCCCTCCGGGCCGATCGTCGAGGGGAGCGGGCTCTCCTCGCTGCGCGCGCAGGTGGAGGCCGCGGGCGGCGTGATGACGGCGGCGCATGCGCCGCGCTTTCTGCTGACGCTATTTTTGCCGAAGGAAGGGCCGGAATTTCGATGAAATATAAAGTGATGATCGTGGAAGACCAGGCCATGCCGCGCCAGCTGTTCGAACTGCGCATTCAGGCCTCCGAGCATTTTGAAACGGCGATTTCCATCGACAACGCCGCCCTGGCGGACGTTTACTGCCTGCGCTATCCGGTCGCTCTGATTCTGATGGACGTGATCACCCGGGACGGGAAAAGCGGGCTGGACGCAGCCGCGCGGATCAAGCGCGCCTTTCCGCAAATCAAAATCGTCGTCGTAACCTCGATGCCGGAATGCTCCTATCTCGGGCGGGCGCGGGAAATCGGCGTGGAGAGCTTCTGGTATAAGGAGGACCAGCGGCAAAGCCTGCTGGAAATCATGGAGCGCACGATGAACGGCGAGTCCGTCTACCCGGAAGCCTCCCCGGAGCTGCGGCTCGGCCTGGCCAGCAGCTACGATTTTACGCAGCGGGAGCTGGAAGTGCTGCGCGAAATCACGGGCGGCGACACCAATCAGGAAATCGCGGAGAGCCTGCATCTGTCCGTCGCCACGGTAAAATCGCACATTTTGAACATGCTGGAAAAGACCGGCTTCCGCAACCGCACGGAGCTGGCCGTCCGCGCCCGCGAAAGCGGATTGGTGATTCTCGATCGAAAAAACTGAAAACAGCAACGCTGAAAGCCGCTCTCGGGCGGCTTTTTTTGTTTGCCGGAAAGCGCGAAAATATAGCCGAACGGCTGATACGCGGCGGCGGCGTTCCTGCTAAACTGGCTCCGTATAAAGGGAGAAAAGCCCATGAGGAACGTCGTGGTCAGCATGCAGAACACGCTTTTATCGGAAGCCGTCGCCCGGTCGCTTGCGGAAACGGGAGAATTCCGCGTCGAGCAGATTCTGCCCGGAAAAACGGACGATACGCTTCCGCTATGCGCCGCCGCGCAGGCCGAAATCCTGCTCATGGAGGTCAGCCGCCTGCCCGCATATACGCTGGAAAGCCGATTTGCGCTGATCGACGGCGTGCGCAGGGAGCTTCCGCGCTGCAAATTCGCGCTGCTATGCGATGAAACCGGCGACGTGGAACTGGCGCGCCGCGTAAAATGCGCCCGGCAGGACCGGCTGATCGACGCTTTTTTCTACGCTTCCGTCACCCCGGCCTATCTGGCCGCCGCCATGGACGCACTTTGAGCGCGGAAGGAGGAAAAACCGTGAAACGCCGCTGGAAACGGGCTTTTTCCGGCGCTCTTGCCGTGCTGGCGCTGTGCGCCCGCTTTGGCTGCGCCTGCGCCGCGCCGCCCGCCGTATCGTCGTTTTCCTTCGAGCGGTCGGGTTCGTCGGCCGGACAGGCACGCAGCTATTCCATCCGGGAAACGGCTCGCGGGCGATTTGCGTGGATCGAGCTGTATTATGCGTATCACATTGTTCTGCCCGTGTCCGATGAAGAGATGGAAGCCCTTTCCGCGCTGATCGCGGCGCTGAGCTTTCCGGCTGGAACGGCTTTGACGAAACGGATACCGGCGCGCTGGACGGCGAACGCTTTTCGCTCCGCGCCGCGTTCGCGGACGGCAGCGCGCTCACGGCCAGCGGCTCGAACCGTTTCCCTGCAGATTACGCGGAAAAGACCGCGCGCATCGAAGCGTTCTTCCACGCACTGATGGATCATTATGAAATAGACCTCTGAGAAGCAAATTGATTATTCGGAAAGGAAGATGAACCCATGAAGAAACTCGTTTGCCTGCTTGCGGCGCTCCTGCTCGCCTTCTGCCTGCCCGCGCTGGCGGAAGAAATCGGCGTCTGGGACTTCGACGCCGATTACTGCGAGCTGGACGGCCACATGGGCGCCGGGGGAGATATCGCCGTACCCGGCGAAATCGACGGCTCCACCGTCGATGTGATCCAGACCAACGTATTCAGCAGCATGGATGCGATTACATCGCTGACGCTGCCGGATACGCTCCTCCAGCTCAAGGACAGCGCCGTCTGCTGGTGCGGAAACCTGACCTCCGTCGAGCTGCCTGAAAGCCTGATCGCCATCGGCGAGAGGAACCTGTACGCCTGCCCGCTGCTGACCGAAGCCGTCATTCCCGCGGGCGTGCGCTTTATCGGCGAAAGCTCCTTCAGCTATGACGAGTCGCTGCGCAGAATCGTCTTTGAGGGCGTATGCCCCGTCATTGGCAGCGCCTGTTTCACCGCTCTGCCCGAGGATGCGGTGATTTATGTGCCGGGCGATCAGCTGGAAGCCTACCGCGCGGCGCTGGAAGCGGCGGGCTGCACGGCCGCCGTTCAGCCCAGCGGCCAGAACGCCGTACTCATGGACAACAACGGCTTTGACGAAGCCGATTTCGACTTCGATGAAACCACCGGCACGATCACCGCATACAACGCCTACGCCACCTATCTCTCCATCCCTAAAGCCATCGGCGGCGTGCCCGTCAGGGCGATCGGCGATAATGCGTTTGAATTTCATTATTATCTGGCCGTGCTCGAACTGCCGGAAGGGCTGGAAGCGATCGGCGATAACGCCTTCGCGCACTGCGAAACGCTGCAATACGTTTCCTTCCCCGATTCGCTCAAAACCATCGGCGACGGCGCGTTCGACGGCGGCTACTATGCCCGCGCGCTCAACCTGACGGGCGTTGAAACCATCGGCGACAGCGCCTTCCGCTTCAGCCGCATCACCGGCGAACTGACGCTGTCCGATAGCCTGGTTTCCATCGGCGCGAACGCGTTTGAAAACAGTTTCCATCTTTCCAGCCTCAGCCTGCCCGCATCGCTTCAGCGCGTCGGCTCGCGCGCCTTTGCGAACTGCGCACTCACCTATATGGCGTTCGATCTCTATACGCCGATCGATCTCGCTTCGGACGCTTTTGAAGGAAACGACGCTCTGGCGGATCTGGATCTGCCCTGGGACAGCAGCATTGCGAACCGCGACGCTTATGCGGCGCTGCTGGCGCAGCAGTGCCCCAGCTGCACGGTCTGGATCAACAATCCTGAAAGCGCGGGGGGCGCGGAATACCCCGTCGACGTTCCCGAGATCACGACGTTTGAAAACGGCGTATGGACCGCTTACAGCGGCGACGCCGCCGATCTGACCACCTGGGCGACATACGCTGAAGTGAAGGTATCCGCGCTGGGGAGCGGCCTTTTCAAGGGCAGTCAGACCATTCGCTCTTTCTATCCCCATCACTGCGGCTGGTTCACCACGATCGGCAGCGAGGCCTTTGAAGGCAGCAGCGTGGAATACGTAGAGCTGTTCCCCTCCATTACCACCATCGGCGCGCGCGCGTTTGCAAACTGCGCGCAGCTGGAAGAGCTGACCCTTCCCGAATCCCTGACCGAAATCGGCGAGGGCGCGTTCGAGGGCCTGACCGGCCTGAAAAAAGCTCACGGTCCTCTGCGACGCGTCGCTCCTTCCTGAAGGTTTGTTCGCCAATTGCCCGAACCTGGCCGACGTGCGTCTGAGCGCCGGTGCGACCGACGAGCGGCTCGCCGCGTGGACCGCAAAGCTGAACCGCCCGTGGTATGATCCCATTGTGCGCGTGGGCGAGGAGCGCAAATTCGTCAAGATGCCCTTCGAACCCACGCCAGCCGAAAACTTTGAGTTCGATCCGGCTACGGGCCTCATCAGCGCCTATACCGGCACAGATATCGACGTGGTTGTGCCGCGTGAAAGCGACGGCGTAACGGTCGTTGGCTTCGACGGCTGGAACGTCTTCGCCTCCTGCCAGGACTACACGAACACCGAAACGGCGTCCAATCAGACCGACTGGGTGCATCTGCGCACATTGGTGCTGCCGGAAACCATCCGCGAACTGCCCGACGGCCTGCTCTCGTATTGTCAGCAGCTGGAAACCTTCCTCTGCTACGCGCCCGTGGAAAGCACCGGAAAAAGCACGTTCGCGCTCTGCCGCAGCCTGAAAAACACGGCGTTCCTCAACGGCGTGCACGTGATCGACAGCTACGCCTTCGACAGCACCGGCTCTCTGGAAAATCTCTGGTTCGGCGAGCATGTGCAGAAAATCGCGTCCAACGCGTTCAATTTCTCCGGCCTGACCACCTTCACAGTCGACGCGGACGAGATCGAAACCGGCGCGTTCAGCGCCTGTGAAAACCTGACCAGCCTGCACTTTACCAGAAAAGTCAAAACCATCGGCGAAACCTTCGCAATGGAATGCCCGAATCTCGCCGAGCTGTGCTTTGAATGCGATCTGGCAAATACCTCCAGCCTGCTCCTCCTCACCGCCGCGCCGCAGCTGACCGTGCATATCCCCGCGGACGCGGATGAGGAAACCCGCCTTCCTCGTGCAGAACTGCATGTCCTGGAGCGAAAACCCCAGCGAAATCACCGTGACATGCGATCCCTGCGCACATACGCTGCCCGCCCGGCCTGACGCGGCGGCGCTTGCGCCCCATCTTGCGCTGGACGGAACCGTTGAAACCGGCGCGCAGACGCCCGAACAGCCCGCAAATCCCGCCCCAGTTGAAGCGCCCGCCCCAGCCGCCGAAGTCCCTGCGGAATTTCTGGGAACCTGGTACGGCGTGACCATGTCCATGGACGGCGAGGATTATCCGCTCGCCGACATGGGCCTGCAGATTGCGATAACCTTCCATGACGACGGAACGGTCGATCTCGACATGAACGGCGAACGCGATACCGCTGTATGCACCGTGCAGGACGGCGCGCTGTCAGTTGACGGCGCAAGCGCCGTCCTGGAGGGCGGCCGGCTCCTCTACTCCGAGGACGGCTCTACGCTTGCGCTCAGCCGCGAGCAGCCGGAAGCCGCCGTTCCGGCGGAAGCGCCCGTTGACGAAACCGCAACGCTCGCTGATTTCTGCGGCATATGGACGGCCGTCAGCGTTTCCTCCGACGGCATGACGCTTCCCGCCGAAGCCGCCGGTATGGGCGGCGACACGCTGACGATTTCCGGCGATCACTGCGATATGACGCTGTCGGGCATGCCGCTCGACGGCCTGCCCTGCCGCATTGACGGTTGCACGCTGCTGCTCGCCTTCCTTGACAGCGACTGCGCCCTCACGCTGCGCGCCGACGGAACCCTCGCATTTGCCATGGACGACGCCGTCGTCCGGTATGAGCGCACCGGCGACGCGCCGGAGGACGGCGGCGCGGCCGAAGCTCCCGTTGAAATTTCAGCGGCCCCGGCTGAAGCGCCCGTCGAAGCGCCGTCCGCGCCCGCAGCCGTGCCCGCCATCGACCCCGCCGCCATAACGGAGCGCAGGTACGTCATGACCGACGCGGATATGCAGGGCTTTAACATGACCGCTGCCATGTTCGGCGGCATGGAGTATTCGTTCGTGCTCCACGACGACGGCACGGTGAACTTCGTGCTGAGCGGCACGGCGCTGCCCACCCTCAGGTGGGCCCTTGGCAAGGTGCCCGTGGAGGGCGGCGAGACGGACGGCGTCGCCATCGATTATTACGGCCAGCCGCTGAACCTCGTGCCCACGGAGGCCGGTTTTGATCTGAACTACTTTGACACTATGCTGATCCATTTCGCGCCCGAAGCCTCCGCGCGATAATTCACGCGCAGCCGAGCGGGGGAACCGCAAAACGTCAAATCCTCCGCATGAGCAGCGCTCACGCGGAGGATTTTTTCAGGCGCGCCAGCGCCGTAAAACCTTACGACGCGCTCGGCTGCGCAAGCGATTTATAATAATTTCCGAATTCGGCAAGGGCGTCGATGATCGGCAGCATTTCCCTGCCGAGATCCGTGAGCCCATACTCGACCCGCGGAGGCATTTCCTGATAGTCATGCCGGTACGCCAGGCCGTCGTCGATCATCTGCCGCAGGCTGTCGGTCAGCACCTTCTGTGAGATCCCGTCCAGATCGCGCTGCAATTCGTTAAACCGCCACGGGCGCGCCTTCAGGTTGCGAAGAATCAGCAGCTTCCATTTTCCGCCGATCAGCGCTACGGCAGTCGCTACCGGGCACGCCGGAAGCTCGTCTTTCGTTTTCATCGGCCTTCACCTCCGATCCCAGTATAGCACATTCTTTTTCGTATGTACAGTTACATAAAAGTGCGTACTTGTTTTTTTATGCGCAGGCTCGTAGACTAAGGGCAAGCGAGGGAATCTTGCGAATAACCTTTGGAGGTCCTGTTCATGGCAAACTACACCAAAACCAACATCGGAAACGAAGGCCGCACCGAGCTTCACAACACGCTGGCGCTGACCGGCGCAGAGATCAGCATCAATCGTCTTCCCGCCGGCGCGGGCGTGCCGTTCGTGCATTCCCATAAGCACAACGAGGAAATCTACGGCGTTCTCGCCGGAAAAGGCAAGGCCGTCATCGACGGTGAAGAAGTCGCTCTCTCCGCCGGAGACTGGCTGAAGGTCGCCCCCGCCGCAAAACGCCAGTTCTCCGCCGCCGACAGCGGCCTTACCTTTGTCTGCATCCAAGTCAGGGAAAACTCTCTGGAAGGCTTCACCGCCGGCGACGCCGTCGTATCCTGAAGCTGACAGGCTGGCCGTTCCCCGCACATGGCGGCGCTTTTTCAGATATGCGCTAAGACGCGCGGCAAAAGCCTTGCCGCACGTCTTTTTTCCCGCCGTCCCCGCCGGGGTTATATCCGCTCCAAATCCTTATAGTTTTCAAGCGCGGGGCTTTTATCGCCGACATACCAATAGTCGCAGCAGTCTCCGCCCAGCGCCTCCGTCCGCGTCCGGATGAGCCGGGCGTGCATCATCTCCGCCAGAAAATGATCCGTTCTGCACAGATAGGGCAGCAGCGCTTCATACCCGTGCGCCTTCGCGTGCCTGGCGATAGGGCAGCCAATAAGATGAAAGCAGAAGCCCTCCGTGCGGCGGTCGGGATTGATTTCCACCCGCCAGCTGTCAAGCCATTCGCCCTTCGCCTGATGCGCCCGCTGCACCCTGTCGTATCTCACATACGCCCTTTCAAACAGCCGGCAGGGCCATTTATCCCTGTTTCCGTCCACAATTTTCCCCACAAACTTCAGCCGCTCCAGCGCCCTGCGCTTGATTGTCAGCAGCGCTTCGCCGTCAAGCCTTCGGCCGCTCGCCTCGTAGAACGAGAGAATTGTGAACCAGTCGAGCATGTTCCGCGCCATCATGTTTCTGCCGAGATCTGGCGTGTCTTTCATGAACTCCCGGTAATACGCCTCGGCCCGCTGAATAATCTGCTCCGCTTCCCCGGGAAAATTCTCCCGGCAATACCGCTCGTAGGGCCCGGCGTATTGAGATGCGGCATAGGCTCTTTTCATTTTTTCCGTTCCTTCTTCCGCAATTCCGAATCAGCCCGGTATAGGAAACCGCAAGGCAGGTACAGATCGCTGCGTAAGCGGCCAACAAAACGGCCGCCACACCGAACCACGCGCCGTATTCCGCCGCAAGCCGCCCGTATGTATCTCAGATCGTCTCCAGCGATACGTCCAGCGTGCTGTCGATGCAGAGCGGATAATACGGAATGATAACGTCCCAACCATTGCCTTCCATTCTTTGCCGCTTCCGATACTCAATCATTTTCCGGCGCGCTGCGCGCTTTCGGATAGCGAATCAGATCGTACAGCGTTCCAAAGCCGCCGAAGCTGCGTTCTCCGGCCGGCTCCATGCCCAGACGCACGTATTTGTCGCGCTTCGATTTCGCGTCGGTATCGAGGATTACGGAGATTTGCAGCCGGTCGCCCTCCGCAAACGCCATCTCCATAACCTTGCGCATATAGCCCTGCCCCTGATACGGTTCGCGCACGCACACCAGTCCCACGTATACATAGGGCTTCTTTTCCCGATCCATCCGGCTCCTCAGCCCCTGCCCGCCTTTGGTCATGACGCCGAAGAAGCGGACGAGTTCCCTGAAATTCATGGAACCGAGCCGCCCTCTGGCCAAAAACATTCCGGCCTTCAGCCCGATCTTCTCTCCGGGGCGCTTATAGGCGATATACCCCTCGCCGCGTTCGCCGGTGGTATAGAGCATGCCGCTTTTCAGCGCCATACGCACATAGCCGCAGATATAGGCCGC
>SFFS01000182.1 GCA_004557805.1 Clostridiales bacterium
CGTAGCCGTAACTTATACGCTGGCGGTTCTGCTTCAAACGAACAGGAAGGGTCTCCATGCTGATCATAAAACCTTTTAACGGGGTATTCTGGTGCCTGCTGGCGCTGGTGGCTGCGGCTGTGCTGCTGATCGGCCGCGCGGGCAGGGGGATGACGGAACGGCGGCGCGCGCGCCTGCTGATCGCGCTTTGCGCGTGCAATATCGTCATCTTTTTCGTCTATAAGGGATTCCTGTCGGTGGATCGGGAGTTTGTGGAAATCTCGGGCATCGATCGTTTCAACTGGTTCAACGAGCTTCCGCTGCAGCTGTGCAACATCAACATGTTCCTCATTCCGCTGGGAGTTCTGTGGAAAAAGCGGCCCGTGCTCGGGTTCTCGTTTTTCATTGCGCCGCTGGGCGCGCTGATGGCGCTGGTGTTTCCGGAGCAGCCGTTCTGCGGCTATTCGCTTCTTACGCCGCGCGTGCTGGGTTTTTATCTGACGCACGCGCTGCTGATCGTCTGCGGGCTGAGCGTGCTTGCGCTGGGGTTTTACCGGCCGAATCCGAAGGATTATCCCGGCATTGTCAGCACGTTTTTAATTCTGGGCCTGCTGGCGCACGGCGTGAATACGCTCATGCGCGCTGCCGTCTGCCCGCACGCGAACTATTTTTTCACCTACGGCGCGGATATCAGCATTCTCAATATTCTGTGGCGGATGATTCCGGTTCCGTTCGTGTATGAATTGCCGTTGGTTCTGGTTCTGATCGCGTATATGGCGCTGGTGAACCTCTGCTGCAGCGCGATGGACAGAATCCGGCTGATGCACGGAGAGGAGGAACCTGAAAGCGCGGGCATATAAACTGTAAAGAGGCAAACGCGGGCATGCGGTTCAGGCGCATGTCCGCTTCTTTTTATGCTTTTGCGGCGCAGCGCGCCGCAGGGGAGGGGAGCGCTGCGTGCGGGAGAAGGGCGCGGCGCTCTGATGCGCAAAGAGAGGCTTTGCGGCGGGCTTTTCAGGGCTGGGAGGCAATTCCCGAAATGGAGGGCTGCCGGCGGCGAGCAAAAATGTTTTGAAATTGCTGTTGCAAACCGTTTCCTGCGATAACAGCGCATACAGGATAGACGAGCGTTGCTCTGCATAGAGGACGGATCATGAAAAGATGGGATTGCGGAGCTTACGCCGTTATCAAAATCATATTTAAGGCTATGGATTATCTGAAAAATTCCCTGAGACTTCAGCTCAGCATTTTTTCCGCCATTTCAGCGCCGGAAATCCGGACAATCCCGCACAATGCCGCATAAAGGCTGGCGGGCGCTTTTACGCTGTCTGCTGCCTGCCGGTTTCATGACGTACCGTAAGTAACGCATGCGAAATCGGTAATTCGCATTCGATGCAAAATCATCTCGTCACCCTTCACGCGAATGATGCGGTTTTCCTCCTTGAATTGACGAACAATCCGCTTGAGCTGTCGTCTCTTCCTTTTTCAGATACCCCCTAAGGCGGCTATCGCGTTATCGTAAAGCAGCCGCCGTATTGCACAGCCTTGCAGTTTCCTTGAAACGCTGCGCTTTTCCGGCGGCGCATTGCGCCGCAAAAAATAACCCCCGCCTCCCCAGAAAGGGGAAGCGGGGGACAAAGCGCCCTGCGTTATTCGGCGGGTTCGACGGCCGGTTCCGCGGCGGGTTCCTCAAGGGAGAGGTGCAGCCGCCAAGTATAGGGCCGGGTTTCTTCCGTCATTACGAAGGTGTAGGTGGCTTCGGTGGCGTTTTCGGCGTCGTGCCAGTCCGCGGAGGCAATGCCGTCCACGATCTTCAGCACGCAATACTGCCACTGCATCTTAACGCCGTCCAGACCGTTCGGGCTGGTGATGTTGGCCGACAGGGTAACGGTTTCACCGATTTCCGCCTCGGCGGGGGAAATGGTTACGTCGACTGTGATGTCGTCCAGATTCACGGCGTTTTCATTGTCCGTCGAAGCATCGGCGGCATCCGCGGCCTGCTTGACGTCGGCTTCAACCTCTGCGGGTTCCTTGACGCTGAGACAGTACGGGCGGAGCGCTTCGACCTTCGCGGCGCTTTCCATATCGGAGTTGAGGATGCCGTAAATCGTTTCGAGGCTGCTGTTGGCGAAGTATTCGGTTTCGCCGGATTCGTTCTGGCGCGTATACCAGGTAACGTATTCGCAGATGTATCCGTCCTCGGCGGTCGTCATGAAGGTGGCGACGCGCGTCTGTGCGGCGTCAGCCGTTACCGTTTCGCCCGCCGCCAGCGTGCCGGTCTGGTTTTCGCCGGCATAGCCGGTTTCAAACGGATCGGCCTCCGCGTTTTCCTCGGTGATGGGGGAGAGGGCGGCGTACAGCGCCGTTTCCGCCGGAACGGTCACGGTGTATTTACCGGCCCAGACGGTCGCTTCCGGTTCAACGGGCTGCTCGGGTTCGGAGGCCTTTTCTTCCAGCTTCGATTCGGTCACGTAGCCGGACAGCGCGTCCAGCAGCGCGGCGGCGTCGGTAGCGGAAGCGGCGGCTTCAGCAATCGTGTCGAGGTTCGGGTTGGCGAAGTAGACGGTCGCGTTATCCACGGTTTCGGTCGCGTAAACGGTAGCGTAGGTATAGGTTGCGACGGCGGTCTCGGTTTCGAATGTGTCGGTTTGGGTTTCGGAAGCGCTCACGGCCACGTTTTCGCCGGCGGCCAGCGTGCCGGCTGCGGTGTCCTCGTTGCCGAATTCGCCATAGAGCGTTACGTCGGCGGAGAGGGTGATGAGTTCGCGCATGTTCTGCTCAATCACCTGTTCCTGCTCTTTCTCGGTCATGTCGCTGGCAGGCTCCTGTGTGGGCTCTTCAGTGGGCTCGGCCGCAGGAGATTCGGAAGGCGCTTCGGTCGGTTCCTCAGCGGGTTCATCCGTGGGTTCCGCAGAAGGCTCCTGAGCGGGCTCTTCAGTGGGAACGGCGTCCGTGGGCTCGGCTGTGGGGTCGGTAATTACATCGGTCACAGGATCGATCACCGCAGGCGTCGGATCGGCCGCCGGTTCTTCCGTGGGCTCGTCAGAGGGCTCGGCGGAAGGAACTTCCGTGGGGGTCACCACGATCGGCTCGTCTTCGGAACCGGCGGGCTCGGTCGTGGGTTCGGCCGGCTGAGCCGGCTCGGCAGAAGGCTGTTCGCTGGGCGTTTCTTCGCCCTCGACGGGAACAGTGCGGCCGCCGTCGATATCGATCAGGTTGGAGAGCACGAACGCGCCCTTGCCTTCATATTCGATGCGGTACCATTCCTTGCCGCCCACTTCCAGCTGAGAGAGGACGGTCACTTCCGTGCCCTGCACGACGTTGGCAACGACGATGCTGTCGGTGCTGGTCTTGCTGCGCAGGTTGACGGCGTTGGTGTTGGTTTTGCCGGTGATGGCCGTATCGTCGGAAGGCTGATCCGGAGTTACTTCGGGGTTGGGCGTTTCCTGCGGCACGACGTCGGCGGTGTCTTCCACCGTGATGTCTTTGCCGGTGGGGGTCATGTCAACCCAGGGCGTTTCGGTAATGCTGGCATAGCCGAGGATGCGCTTGTCGTTCAGGGCGTAGGAACCCCGGGCGACGGCGGCGGCCTTGTTGCCTTCGATGGTGGTGATGCCGCTTTCGGTCACGGCGCTGACGATGCCGACGTGGTCGGCCAGCTTGTCCTTGCCTTCAAATTCGAAGAACACGAGCTCGCCGGGCTTCGGCGTGTGATCCTTCGCCTTGCCGAAACGGCTGCCCAGCTTTTTGAGCAGCTGCTGCGCGCCGGTGTCGTGCGGAAGCACGTTAGTGGGGATGCCCGCCTGCGTGCCGCAGAAGCTGACGAAGGAAGCGCACCATTCGCCGTAGAGGAGATATTCGGCGTTGTTGTCGCCGTTGTGTTTCCAGTCGTACCACGCGCCGTAGCGGCTGTAGCCGTGCTGTTTGCCGTCCAGGCCGATGATGAAGTTGGCGCTGCTGGCCTGATAACCCAGCTGGCTTTCGGCGATGGCGACGATATCGGCGGCGTAGTCGCCGGTCAGCTTGACCTGCTTGACGGTCGCGTCGATCTGCTCGATGGATTCCGCATCGCGCGTGTAGGAGGAGACGACCACGGTACGGGACGCGGTGACAGAAACGCCGTCCGCGTCGGTTACGGTCAGGGTCATCACATACGTGCCGACCGTCGCGGTGACGGTGGTCGTTTCTTTATAATCGGAAAGGATGATGTTGCCGTCCTGGCTCAGCGTCAGCTGCGCGACGACGGGTTCCTTGCCGCCCTCATAGTGAGCGGTGAAGGTGAGAGCATCGCCCGCGAACGCGCTCAGCTTCGCGCCGGTATCGGCGGCGACGGAGGCGGTCAGCTCTTTCACCTCGGCGACGGGCGTGGCGCTCGGCGCGGGGGAGGCGGAAGCGGTGGGCGAGGGAGAGACGGTGGGCGTAGCGCTCGCCGCGGGCGTGGCCGATGCGGAAGCTGCGGGCGTTGCCGAGGCTTCAGGCTTGGCCGAATCCGTGGGGGCGGCGGACTCTTCCGGTTTCGTGGTTTCTTCGGCCTTTGCGGTTTCTTCTGCTTTCGCAGTTTCTTCCGGCTTCGCGGTTTCCTCCGCTTTGGCGGTTTCTTCGGCGCTGGGCGCCTTGGTGGGGTCCGCCTCCTTGGCCGGCTCGCTGGTTACGGCAGCCTGCGCCGGAGTGGGGGAGGGGGACGCAGTGGGCGTTTCGGCTTTGGGCTGATCGGCGGTTTCAGCCTGCTGAACCGCAGGCGCGGC
>SFFS01000183.1 GCA_004557805.1 Clostridiales bacterium
GATTGAAAAGGTGGAAGTGCTCGAATCGGGCGATACGACCGGCGTGGGAGAATACGCTTACGAAGTTCTGCCGGCGCGCGTCGTAGAGGCGCAGTCGATTGCGGTGGACGCCGTTTCCGGCGCGACGGTCTCTTCCGCGGCGTTCCGTCTTGTATGCCGCAATGCGCTTTCTCAGGCGGGCGGCGATATTTCGGCCTTTACGGCGGCTCCTGCCGCTGCGGAGACGAAAGAAGAAAAGACGCTCGAGGCGGATGTCGTGGTTGTAGGCGCGGGCATGTCGGGACTTACCGCCGCGTGCAGCGCTGTGGAAGAAGGCGCGTCCTGCATTGTGCTGGAACGCCTGGGCGTGATGGGCGGTTCCTCGCAGTATTCGGGCAGCGCCATGATGGCTGCGGGAAGCTACTACAATGAAGACGCCGCCGACCAGCTGGAAGAAATGCGCGAATGGATTTATCAGCGCTATGAAGGCTACACGCGCCGCGATCTGCTGGAATATGTGTGCGATAATTCCGCAGCGGCTGTGAACTGGATTTCGGATATGGGCATTGAGTTCACGCTGGGCGTGGGCGGAAATTCCAACCTGCTCAACAACGGCGAAGGCCGCATGTGGAGTCACCGCAACAAGGTTTCCGGCTGCCGCGGAACGCTCGAAGCGATTTGGAACAAGGCGGAGGGCCTTGGCGCGGAGATGTATCTGGAAATGCCGGCGACGGAGATGCTCATGAATGAAAACGGCGAAGTGATCGGCGTTAAGGCGGAAAGCAAGGATACGGTGTATACGATTTACGCCAAGGGCGGCGTCGTTCTTGCGTGCGGCGGCTATGAAGGCAACGACGAACTGTTTGCCAAATACGCCGCCTACAGCGAGCGTGAAATGCGCGGAACCAACGGCAAATCTTCCGCTGCGGGCGATCAGGGCGACGTGTTCAAATTTGCCGAGCAGGTTGGCGCGGATATCGCGGTGACGGGTTACGGCCTTGCGGGCTACCCTGAGACGCAGATCGCCGCGAATATGACGACGATGATGAAGACCGGCAGCAACGGCCATATTGACCTGACCGACCGCATGACCCGCTATCATGATGAAGTGTACGGCGGTTATGAGAAATTCAAGTTTGACATGATTCAGGCCGACAGCTATTATTTCTACACGCTTTTTGACTCTACGAGCCTGACGGAAAAGATGCTGGAGAACCTTGAAAAGGGTGTGGAAAACGGTTATATTTATAAGGCGGACACGCTGGAAGAATTGTCCAGGATGATGCTTGCCGACGGCCTGGACGGGAACCGTATGCTCGTGACGGTGAAGGACTATAACGACTTCTGCGAGAATGGAACCGATTTGGCCTTCCAGCGCGACGCTGCGACGATGGAACCCATTGAGGACGGTCCGTTCTATCTGGCGCTCGACCGGGAAGTGATTACCGGCTGCTGGGGCGGCGTGAAAATCAATACGAACGCTGAAGTGCTTGATATGGACGGCAATGCCATTCCGGGCCTGTATGCTTCCGGTGAATGCGCCGGCGGTGAGTACTTCTACCGCGACTATGTATGCGGCGGCACCTGCCTGTCGTTCTGCGCGGTGATGGGCCGCACCGGCGGACAGCTGGCGGCGCAGAGAGCTGCTCAGTAAAAATTGTGCTTTGGGGCTGCCACGCCGTTCGACGTGGCAGCCGTTTGTTTTGGTTATGAAAGGAAAGGGTCGCATGTTGGAAGATCGCAATAAGCTGACGCCCACGGGAGAAACGATTGAGGAATACAGGGAGCGATACGTTCGCAGCCGGCTGCTGGAAAATATGCTGCTGGGCGTGCATCCGCAGGTAATCCGTGAGGAGCAGAGGCGGCTGAACATGCGGTTTCATTTTTCGGAGGCGGAATATTATCTGGTGCTGACGGGCATCGGAATGACTGCGGACAGGCGATATCTTCAGGACAACGATCAGATTCTGCTGACCCGAAACCCAAGGGTCGCGGAGCAGACGGGACGGCTTTTCGCCGAGAGCGGATGGGATTTTGAACGCGCGGCGATCAATCCGGAGAAAATCTGCTGCCTGATTTTGAGCCGGAACCCGCAGGCGCAGGCATGGCCCATCAACGAGGTGTGCCGCAGGCTGATCGAGATTTATCAGCGTGAATACGACAAGTATATTCCGAACGACGGAATGTCCTGCCGCGCGTTTGTCGTGCGGTCGGAAGCGCTGCATGGCATCGAGGAAATCCATACGGCCTATACAAGGCTGTGCGAGCTGCATGCGCTTTCTTTTTTTGAAATGGGGAATTACATCATAGACGAAGCATGGCTGGCGGAAAAGAAACGAAGCGTGAACGAGGATGAGATCATCTGGGGGATTGAAGAATGCTGGAAAAGCCTGTATGAGACGGAGGGCGGCGAGGTTTTTGCCGCGCTTGCGCGGCTGAAACAGTTGATGCTTGACGGGGTAAAGCGCAGCTTTTGCTTTTCGCTGGCGGAACGGGCGCTTTTTACGTTCCGCCATGAGTATGAGCGCTGGCTGCATGCTTTTTGGCCGCAGAAGAAAGAAGTGCTCGACCTGCGGCTGCGGGATTTCGCTACGATTGAGGAAATGACGGCGCGCATTGAGCGGATTTTCAGCTGCTGCGCAAAGGAAGCCGGGGGCCGGCGCGTGGCGAACCCGATTACATACCGGGTGGTTCGGTATATCGAGGAGCATTATCAGCGCCCAGAAGTGCTCAATGAGGCGGCGGAGTATTTTCGCGTGACGCCGCGCTATCTGCGGAAGGTGTTCAGCGAGGATATGCATATCGGGTTATACGAATATCTGACGAACCTGCGCATTGGGCAGGCGAAGGCGCTCCTGCTGCTGGAAGGCGCTTGCGTGGGCGAGGTGGCGCGGCAGGTTGGCTTTGAAAGCGCCGGATATTTTTCGCAGTTTTTCAAAAAGCACGCCGGCGTTTTGCCGAGCGATTGGAAAAAGAGCGGACGGTAAATTGCGGCGAATTATGCGGAATGACGAGTTCCGGCGCGGCAGGCGACCGGGGAGGGGAGAAATGAAAAGCGTCATCTCTATAGACGACGCTTAAACAGGCGAAACGGCTTTACTGATAGATAATACCGTTTCGTTCCGAGCATTTTGTCAGCACAAAGACGCCCGGCGGGAAGGACCGCGCCGGGCGAAGCTGTTTTTTATAACAGCCCGCTTTCCATGATCCTTTTTTCAAAATCAAGATAATTGTCGATGGGGAGGAAGCGCACGTCCGATTCGTAAACATCCCGGTCGTTTCCGCCGATTCCATAATCGTCGCCGCAATAGACGACGTTTTCGGGGCGCAGGCTGCAATCGGTCAGATAGCGCAGAAGCGCGCTGCTCTTGCAGAACGGCTTGGGCACGATGTCAAACGACGAGGAACCGCCGATGAACACCGTGTATTCCGGGAAAGCGTTTTTTACCGTCTCGTACATCGGTTTGCGGCGGCTGCGGTCGGGATCGCAGGCCAGCTTGTCGGCAAGGGCGGCCTTCGTGCCGAGGAGCGGGAAGGTGAGCATGCCGCTCGCGTGGATCTCAATCGTATCGCCTGCATAATCGAACAGGCCGAACCGGGCGCGCAGCGCGTCCGCACGGCGAACCGCTTCTTCACGATCGACGGGGACGCATTCGTCGCGCAGAAGCTCCAGCCGCTGCGCGGCGGCGTTCCACTGGGCGAACTGCATGCCGTAATTTCCGGCGATGTCGATGGGAAAATCGTTCATCTGATGGAAGATGCGGGTGCAGGAACCCGCGCCGATCATCAGCAGCCGGTAGCGCTGCGCGAGCCGCTGCAGCACCGCGCGGTTCTTTTCGTCGAGCGGCGTTTTGTGCTGGGTGAGCGTTCCGTCCAGGTCGAAAGCAATCAGGCGGACGTCGTTTGACATGTTTTCTATAACTCCTTTGGCGTCTTTTGTGCGTTGAGGGATGCGGTATAGACATGTTTCAGGCGTACCCGCCGTGCTTTCCGCCCCCATTGGACGTTTTATAACACGGGACGGTTAAAATGTCAACATTTCGGATGCGGCGCGGACGCTGGGAAGGACTTCGCCGCTTCTGCGGCGAAAAACGTATCGTCATCCGTTTTTTTGGCATCGCGCATGAAATTTGCAACACATGAGAAAGGCTGCATACATGGCCCGAAAAGCGCAGAAGCATATCCGCAGCATCCGCTGGACGCTCACGCGGAACGTTGCGGCGATTGTCGCCGTGCTCACGCTGGTGATTTCGGCGGCGGGTTCGGCGCTGTTCTATCGCAGCACGACGGCGCAGAACGTCACCATCCGCATCAACGCGGTGAAGAACATCGCCGCCAATATCGCCTCGGAGCTGAGCCAGCTGGAGTTCAGCGCCGCATTGCTGGCTACCAACAGCCAACTGCAGGAAAATCTGCGCAGGGCGCAGGAATTCGACACGCAGGAGGGCGCGGCCGTCAGCACGGAGCAATATATTCTCATGCAGGAAATCAGGCGGAGTCTGGCGGAGCTTTCGGCTGTTCCGGCGGTTTACGCGCTGGGCGTGTATTATCACGCGAACGACCAGGTGCGGTTCTTTTCCGGAATTACGCGCTATGATCTTTATAATTTGCAGGCAGTACGGGAAGCCGTGATGAAAGTGCGCGGCGCGCCCAACACCGTTCAGTACAGCCGTGT
>SFFS01000184.1 GCA_004557805.1 Clostridiales bacterium
CAATGATTTCGTCGCTGGTTACAGGGCTTGACTCATCCACACCGATGTGTCCCAGGGCGATAATGTAATCCACATTTTCAGCCTTCAGTGTTTTTACCATTTTCTCCGCCGCGGCGATCAGACCGGAAATGCTCATGCCATAGGGGTCGTATTTCGCATATCCCGCGCTGACGGTCAGATGGAAAGCATCGTTTTTGCTCTCGGCCGCAATTTCTCTGCGCACGGCGCGGATCATCGCTTCAACGCGCTCCGGGCCGTCGGCCTCCATCGCGATCACGAACTCGTCTCCGCCAATCCGCGCGGCGTAGCCGCCTTTATCCCGGCAGCTTTTCTTCATCGCGTTGGCAACCTGAATCAGCGCTCTGTCGCCCTCAACGTGGCCGAAACTGTCGTTGATCTGCTTGAAGTGATCGATATCCATGATAATCAGATACAGAGCGCCTTCCCTGCCGTTTCTGTATTTTACGGTTTTATCCTCGAGGTGGCTCATCAGCCGGTAGCGGTTGCCCACCTGGGTGAGCGCATCGCGCGTGATATAGCCGTCCTGCAGGTTAATGAAAATTATCACCAGCGCCAGCGTCATGGCCGGGCACAGCACGGGCATATCGGGAAAAAACACCTGCCCCACCCCGCCCAGCACGGGGAAAATCGCGAAGGACGCAACGGTGTAATCCGTCTCGCGCTCCATATAGGCCGGCGCTCTTTTGCCCAGAATCAGCGCGTGAACCGACGCGGATACAAGATACGCGCAGCACACCACCGGCTGCACGGGATACAGCGGCCCGCGGTGATAGAATCCCTGCTCGTCGATAGAAAACAGCCAGTCGGTAGCGATCGACGCGAACGCGAGCACAATTACCAGCAGCGCCGGAAGGAAAGCGTATGTATAATTCTTTTTATTCCTGATCCAGCGCGCCTTGATGACGTTCTCTACATAACAGATGACAAAATACGCGCACAGCGCGGACAGCGCAAAATACAGCGCGTTAATGAAATAATTCAGCACCCTTGCGGTCTGAAACACCCTTCCCTCCATGAAACACCAGACGACGTCGCTCGCGCAGAAGAGAATCGTGCACAGATAGACAGATAAAAGCGTTTCCTGCCGGCTCGAACGGTAAGAGTGGAGAATTCGCAGCGCGAGAATGAAAACAATCAGCATGCAAAAAACGTTCATTTCCGCATACATCATCTTTTCCATTTTTCTCCTCCCCATCCGGCATGCGTCTCGCGCAGGAAACAGTCACTTGATTTATGATATTATTATATATCCAAATCACCGAAGAATGCAAGCCTGTTTCACTGCGCCGCCATTTTTTCCGCTTCCGCCCGCAGCACCCGGCAGATTTCCCGCGCGTTTTCCTCCGTTTTGGCGCAGGCGGAAACATAAAATTTAATCTTCGGCTCCGTCCCCGATGGCCGCACGATCAGCTTCGCGCCGCCTGCCAGCCGGTATTCCAGCACGTTTGCCGGCGGCAGCCCCTCAACGCCGGACGCATAATCGATCACTCGCTGCACGAGAACTCCGGCAATCTGCTTCGGCGGCTGCGCGCGGAAGCCTCGCATAAGCGCGTCCATTTTCGTCATTCCGTCCGCGCCTCGAAATGCAAAACTGCACAGCTCGCTGCGGTAATATCCATGCTCGGCGCAGAGCGCGTTGAGCGCGTCCAGCAGCGTTCTGCCCTGACGCGCGTGCCACGCGGCCGCCTCGCAGATCAGCAGCGCCGCGTTCACGCCGTCCTTATCGCGCACATGCGCGCCGGAAAGATAACCGTAGCTTTCCTCGAATCCAAAGATAAAGCGCTCCGTCTGCCCCTGTTTTTCCAGCAGGCCGATCTGTTCGCCGATAAACTTGAACCCCGTCAGCACGCGCCGTACCTCGACGCCGTATTTTTTCGCTACGGCGTCCGCCATGTCGGTAGAAACGATCGTCGTTACGCAGACGGGACGCTCTGGCATCGTGCCGTTTTGCCGTCGCATACGGCAGATGTAATCCAGCAGAATCACGCCCATTTCGTTGCCGCTGATGAGCCGGTAGCCGCCGTTTCCGTCGGGTACGGCCGTGCCGCAGCGGTCGCAGTCAGGATCGGTTCCCAGCAGCAGATCGGGCCGCACGCGCGCGCACAGCTCCAGCCCCTTTTCCATCGCCTCACGAATTTCCGGGTTCGGATACGGACAGGTCGGAAAGCGGCCGTCCGGCTTTTCCTGCTCCGGCACGACGGTCATGTTTCGAACGCCCAGCTTTTTCGCCAGCATCCGCACGCATTCCAGCCCTGAACCGTTGAGCGGCGTATAGACGAGCTTCAGTTCGGAAATTCCCTCGCCGCTGCCAACGCGCAGCGCACAGACCGCGTCGACGTATTCTTCCAGACACGCGTCGGGAATCCAGCGGATCAGTCCGGCAGCCTCCGCATCCGCCAAAGCCATCGTTTTCACGCCTTCAAAGTATTTCACCCGCGCAATGTGCGCGGAAATAGCGTCCGCCGCTTCCAGCGTGATCTGGCAGCCGTCCGGCCCGTACACCTTATAGCCGTTATACTGCGCGGGATTATGGCTCGCCGTAATGCATACGCCTGCTCCGCATCCGTAGTACCGCGTCGCCCAGCTGAGCGCCGGGGTCGGCTCCAGACGCGGATACATCCAGACCTCAATCCCGTTCGCCGCCAGCACGCAGGCCGTCTCGTGTGCAAAAACGTCGCTCTTGATGCGGCTGTCGTGGGCGATCGCCGCGCGCTTCGGCAGCCCGGCCGCCAGCAGAAAATCGGCCAGCCCCTGCGTGGCGCGGCGCACGGTATACACGTTCATTCGCGCTGTTCCCGCTCCCAGCTCGCCGCGCAGCCCGCCCGTACCAAACGAAAGCTCGCGGCAGAACCGTTCTTCAATCTGCGCGCCGTCCGATTCGATTGCGTTCAGTTCCGCCGCAATTTCAGCGTCCAGCGCGCAGGCGCGCCAGTCGTGATAGCGTTTTTCCGCTTCAGTCATCGTTCGTTTCCTCCATTTCATCGAGCCGGTATCCAAATCCCGCATGCCCGAGCGTTTCCAGTGAAATGTATCCCTTTTCCCGTTTATACAGTCCCGGATGCACCTTTGCCTGCACGCGCGACGCATCTGGGCAGAACTGCATCGCGTTTACCTCCACGCCCATGATCGTTCCGGCGTTGGCCGCAAGCAGCGCGTGCGAAACCATTGCAAGCGCGGGGTTTGTCAGATCCTGCACCATAACGGCCATGCCGTGGCTGCGCGCCCAGCACAGCGACAGCACCGCGCCCGTGAGCGTTTTGCAGGTTTTCAGCGCCACGCCCGTCCATCCCTGCGCGTGCCCCTGCGCCACACAGCGCCAGTCGTGCGCGCTCTCGTCCATCATCAGCAGTCTGCGCGCGCTGACCTCGTGTACGTCGATGCCGCGCGCCGGCGAATCGTATGCAAACGGCTGCTCGACATACAAAATCCGGCCATAAATCTCTGGATCCCGCGCCTTGAGCGCATCAATCATGCGGCAGACGTATTCCGGCGCTTCCACCGTGCAGTTAAAATCAACGGTCAAGTTTTTCACGCCGTTTTCCAGGGCCATGCGCCCAACGCGCACAATCCGATTATAATCCCATTTGAAATCAACGCCCGTAAGTTTGATCTTCAGGTTGAAAAGCCCGTCCGTGCGGATCCAGTCGCGCAGCAATACGGGAATTCCGTCGCGCGGTTCCTCTCCCGTCAGTTCCTCCGAAACGAGCGGATCCTGCGCGCCGACGAGGTGACACGCCGCCAGCTTTTTCGGCGTTCTGCCGCGCGGCGCAAAAAACGCTTCCGGATATTTGCCCGCAAAATCCGCGGCGAATTCATCTGTATAATATCCCGCCAGATCACGATTCATATAGCGCGCGTTAAAGCAATCGAACGCGTTCACATCATGCAGCGCGCCGTATGCGTCGTACATCGCCAGATCGAACGCTGAGCAGCAGACGAGCGCGGCAAGGTACGTCATTTCATCGGCGCATGCGCGCCCTTCGTTTTCTTTTGCGAGGCATTGCTGCAATCCATGCGCCAGAAAATGCGCGCCGATTTCCATCGGATGTCCGGCCGTCCGTTCTTCACGCCATGCCGCGGCAAGCGCACGGCAGAAAGCGTGCATCCGCTGCACGCGCTGTTCCTGCGGCAGCGGCGCGGGCCAGCTCCATGCGGCGGCCAGCGGCGTTTCTCCGAAGCCGCACGCGGTGCGCCCGTCTTCGCCGCGAACCGTTACGCATGCACGCACAAGCGCGCCATCCGTAGAAACCTCCCGCCCAAACTTGAGCGGCATTCGATACGGATAGCTGCGAAAACCGCATTCCACCGCTTCGATTGTGATGTCAAATCCGTTCATGCGCACCCCGCTGCTTTTTATCATAAGAAATATACAGGATCGCCGCCGCTGTGTCAATCGTCCGGCGCGCCGCATGTTCCAGTGCGGACTGCGGCAGTTTTTAGCCGCGCTGGGCGCGGCAGAAAAAAACGCCGGAATCGCTTCCGGCGCTCAGCCTGTCAAAGAAGCCCTATTGCAGCGAGGTAATAGGGCTTCAAGTAGGAAAAGGGAGGGAAAAGCCGAAAAAGCATCCA
>SFFS01000185.1 GCA_004557805.1 Clostridiales bacterium
GGATCGGACACGAGATCGTAGCACAGCGCCATGTCGTACTGCCGCTGATAATCGATATACGCCACGGGCAGGGCATGCCAGCGCAGTTTGGCCGCGACGGCGGAGCAATACGCCGCGTAAGCGGCCTCCTCCCCGATCACGCCCTCGACCGGCTCAAAGGTTACGCCGTCGGTCCAGTCAAGCGAGAACGCGTCGATAAACCCCGTCGCCATGTTGACGGTGACGCTCGCGCCGTCCGCCGGAACGGGCACGCCGTTTTCAACGCGCACGGACTGCACCTGCGCGCACGGATCGAACTGCAGATCGCTCACCTGCGAATCGACGCGCTCCACGCGCAGGTTCGCCGCGTGGGCAGGCGCATATTCGTGCAGGAACAGATCGGCCTTCGCCTCGGCGGCGCTGAGATCGTCCTCGCCGTAAGGAGCGTCGTACGAACCGGACACGCCGCCATACGTGCTGCACGCGATCAGCGCGCCGGTATGCGCGTCCAGCGTAATGCTGCGGTAAATGTACGCGCTGCCGAAATCGGCCACCGCGTCCTGCGCGTCGGCTTCGGTCATGCCCAGCAGCTTCACATAGCCCGCCACATCGCCGGCCTGCGCCATATAGCGCAGCTGCGCCGTGACGCGCTCCTCCTGGACGGAATAGGCGACGCTCTGGAGCGCGTATTCGCCCGTCACGCCCAGCTGCTGCATGGCGCGCGCGGCGGAATCGAGCTGATCGCGCGTCAGCGCGCCCTTGAGCCGCTCGGAACCGGCGATTTCCACATCGGTCAGCTGCGCCTCTTTCGGCGCGTCGCTCACAAGGCCCGTACCCGTCACGGCGTATTCGGCAATATCGTCCTCGCCGGCGGCGTTCCAGTCGAACAGCTCGCCGGTCACGGCGCGCAGCGTGTAATCGCCGTCCGATTCGGGCACGTAGCGCAGCGTCGCCTGATCGCCCTCAACGGCGTATTGCAGCTCCATGCGAATTGCGTCCTCGAGGATTTTTTCCGCGCTCTGCGCGTCGAGAACGGCCGCGTCCGCAGCGTCCTCCTGGGCGATGTATTTCCACTGATCGTTGCGCCAGAACGATTCCACCTGCATCGTCTCCGTGTCGATCTGCACGCTGAAGGTCGTATCCGTATCCAGCCCGCCGCGCGTAATCACGCCCGAAAATGCGGCGTAGTTCGCGCCGTGCACCACGAGCGTTTTCACCGTCTCGTCCAGCCGGAAGCCTTCCGTTTCGGGCAGGACGTTTTTCAGGAACGCTTCCGCGGCGGCCGTGCAGCCGGCGGCGTCGTATTTGGGCACGGAAGGCGCGTAGTAAGGATCGTAATTGCCCGCGTCCGCGCCGCCGTAGACGCTGTAATTGTACAGCCAGCCGTTTTCATCGCTGGTAGTGGAAACGCCGCTGCCGTCGTCGGCCGTCCAGTTCAGATACCACAGCTCTTTTCCGCCGCTGCTGACGCTGTCGCCCGAAAAGCCGGTATACCGGTCGCTCACGCCGCAGCGCTCCTTCACCAGCGCCGTCACCGCGCGCAGCCGCTCGTCCATTCCCTCCGCCAACGCGGAAGCCGCGCACGCAATGAGCATCGCGCAGGCCAGAATGCAGGCAATGATTTTTTTCATTTTTTCCTTCCCTCCCGTCTTGCTTTCGTTTTGAGTCTCCAGTATAATAGACGCGCCTATGTTCGTTTTCCCTGCATTTTGGGCGAAATCCTTTCGCAAATGTTAAATTTTGCCGCGTACCGGTTTCAGGCTTGACTTTCTGGGTAAAATGCTATATATTGTGGCAGACGCAAGAATGCTGATACAAAATGCGGCCGCAAGAAGGGCCGCATTCGCATGTCCGCATATCATAAGAAAGAGGGGACGCGATGCGCTTTTCCGGGTTTCAGAAGCTGACGCTGCTTGATTTTCCGGGCAGGGCGGCCGCGACGGCGTTCTCGCCGGGCTGTAATTTCCGCTGCCCCTTCTGCCATAACGCGCGGCTGGTTCTGCCGGACGGCGCGGAAGAAAGCGTCGCGCCGGAGGAAATTCTGGCCTATCTGCGCAGGCGGCGCGGGCTGCTCGACGGGCTGTGCCTGACGGGTGGCGAGCCCACCCTGCAGGCGGATCTGCCCGGTTTCTGCCGGGAGGTAAAATCCCTCGGCCTGCTGGTGAAGCTCGACACAAACGGCTCCCGTCCGGACACGGTGCGGCGGCTGATCGAAGCGGGGCTGATCGACTACGTGGCGATGGACGTGAAAAACGGCCGCGAGCGCTACGCCGAAACGGCGGGCGTTCCCTCGCTCGATCTGGGGCCCGTCGAAGAGAGCGTCGCGCTTCTAAAGGAAGGCCGCGTCGATTACGAGTTCCGCACGACGGTCGTCTCGCAGCTGCACGACGAAGCGTCCCTCGTATCCGCCGCCGAATGGCTGCGCGGCGCGAAGGCGTGGTATCTTCAGCAGTTCGTCGATTCGGGCGGCTGCATCCGTCAGGGACTGACGGCGTACTCCGAGGACGCGCTCCGCGCGCTGTTAAAAACCGTACAAACCATCCTGCCCGCAGCGCGGCTGCGCGGCGTATGAACGCAAAACAAGGGAGGAAAAACGCATGTATCAGGTGGTCAAACGCAATGGAAAAGCCGTTCCCTTCGATATCGGGAAGATTTCGAACGCAATCGAAAAGGCGTTCGTCGCCACGGAAAAGGATTACACGCCCAACATCATCGATTTCATCGCCCTGCGCGTGACGGCCGATTTCGAGCCGAAAATCAAGGACGGTCTCGTCGCCGTGGAAGATATTCAGGACAGCGTCGAATCCGTTCTGTCCAAGTCGGGCTACACCGACGTGGCCAAGGCGTATATCCTCTACCGCCGCCAGCGCGAAAAGCTGCGCAACATGCAGTCCACCTACCTTGACTATAAAAACACCGTCAACAACTATCTGAAAATCAACGACTGGCGCGTGAAGGAAAACAGCACCGTCACCTATTCCGTCGGCGGCCTGATCCTTTCCAACTCCGGCGCGATCACCGCAAATTACTGGCTCAGCGAGGTTTACGACGAGGAAATCGCTGAAGCGCACAAATCAGCCGATATTCACCTGCACGATCTTTCCATGCTGACCGGCTACTGCGCCGGCTGGTCGCTCAAGCAGCTCATCAAAGAGGGCCTTGGCGGCGTGACGGGCAAAATCAGCAGCAAGCCCGCCAAGCATCTGGCCACGCTGTGCAACCAGATGGTCAACTTCCTGGGCATCATGCAGAACGAGTGGGCCGGCGCGCAGGCGTTCTCCAGCTTCGACACCTACCTCGCGCCGTTCATCCGCACCGACAACCTCTCCTACGATCAGGTCAAGAAGTGCATCGAATCGTTCATTTTCGGCGTGAACACGCCTTCCCGCTGGGGCACGCAGGCGCCGTTCTCCAACATCACGCTCGACTGGACCGTGCCGCGCGATCTGGCCAACCAGCCGTGCATCGTGGGCGGGCAGGAGATGGATTTCTGCTACGGCGACGTGCAGAAGGAAATGGACATGGTCAACAAGGCGTTCATCGAAATCATGATCGAGGGCGACGCGGACGGCCGCGGCTTCCAGTACCCGATCCCGACCTACTCCATCACCCGCGATTTCGATTGGAGCGACACCGAAAACAACCGCCTGCTCTTTGAAATGACGAGCAAATACGGCACGCCGTATTTCAGCAACTACATCAACTCCGACATGGAGCCCAGCGACGTGCGCTCGATGTGCTGCCGCCTGCGGCTGGATCTGCGCGAGCTGCGCAAAAAGAGCGGCGGCTTCTTCGGCAGCGGCGAATCGACCGGCTCCGTAGGCGTGGTGACGATCAACCTGCCGCGCATCGCCTATCTTTCGGCGGACGAGAGGGAATTCTACCGGCGGCTCGACCACATGATGGACGTTTCCGCGCGTTCGCTGAAAATCAAGCGCACCGTCATCACCAACCTGCTGCACGAGGGCCTCTACCCCTACACCAAGCATTATCTCGGCACGCTCGACAACCACTTCTCCACCATCGGCCTGGTGGGCATGAACGAGGCGTGCCTGAACGCAAAATGGCTGGGCATCGATCTTTCCAAGCCGCGCGCGCAGCAGTTCGCCAAGGATGTGCTCAACCACATGCGCGAGCGCCTGAGCGACTATCAGGAGCAGTACGGCGATCTGTACAACCTTGAAGCCACGCCGGCCGAATCGACGAGCTACCGCCTGGCCAAGCACGACGTGCAGCGCTATCCGGACATCATCACCGCCGGCAAGAAAGGCGAAACGCCCTATTACACCAACAGCTCTCACCTGCCCGTGGGCTACACGGAGGATATTTTCTCCGCGCTGGACATTCAGGACGAGCTGCAGACGCTGTACACCTCCGGCACGGTGTTCCATGCGTTCCTCGGCGAAAAGCTGCCCGACTGGCACGCCGCCGCGACGCTGGTGCGCAAAATCGCCGAAAACTACCGCCTGCCGTATTACACGCTGTCCCCCACCTATTCGGTGTGCCCGGAGCACGGCTACATCGCGGGCGAGCACTTCGAGTGCCCCAAGTGCGGCGCGCGCAGCGAGGTATACAGCCGCATCACCGGCTACTACCGCCCGGTGCAGAAC
>SFFS01000015.1 GCA_004557805.1 Clostridiales bacterium
GAAGCACCTGGAGGTTGCTCTCGGCGATTCCTCCATTGCATAACGACTCTTTTCTTTCGCTGCCTGCTTACTTTTTTGCGCATAACTCTTGACACTACCGAGGAATTTGATGCGTTTGTTGATTATATGTACAGAAAGCAAAAGCGTCAAAAGAATATAAAAAAGATCGGTTTTGTTGCCATAGTATTTGTAGTTTTGCTATTGTGGTACTATATTATTAGATAAAGAATATATCGTGAAATTCAAAGCCTGCTTTCTTAAGCTTCAATGCGGCGGCAGCCGCCATAAAAAACATAAACCTTTTTTAAGCCGAACGGGCTGCGATGAAACAGCCCGTCCATTCTTTTTATGAGCGCAAAGGAACGTCAGAAAGCTGAGCATCCCGAACCGTTCATTTTAGGCTTTCCACACGGCGAGCTTTGCTTCTTCGCCGTTGATGTTCCAATCCTTCCATTCGACGCCCTCGGCCGCAGCGTCTGCTACGTCGACGGCCAGCGTGGCGCGGAGAATATCCTCCTTGCCTTCGTCAATCGCATTCTTCAGCGTTTCGCCGCATTCGACGGCGATGTGAATCCTGTCGGTCACGTCGAAGCCGCTGTCCTTGCGCATGGTCTGCACCTTGCTGACGATTTCGCGCACATAGCCTTCGCGAATCAGATCGCCGGTCAGGTTCGTATCGAGCACGACCGTCACCGTGCCGTCCGTCTGTGCGACAAAACCGGGCTTCTGCGCCGGGCTGGTCAGCACGTCGACTTCTTCAAGCACCACTTCGCTGCCGTCCACGTCGAACTTCACCAGTTCGCCGCGCGCGAACGCATCGACGACTTCGTTGCCGTCCATTGCGGCGAGCGCTTCGCGGATGCCGTTGAGCAGCTTGCCATATTTCTTGCCCAGTGTGCGCAGCTGCGGTTTGAGAGTGTAGGTGGTGAACTCGCGCGCATCGTCGACGAACCTGACGGATTTCACGTTCAGCTCATCGCGCGCAAGCGCGGCGAAATCCTCGGGGAACGAAACGCCCTTGACATACAGCGCCGCGGCGGGCTGGCGAATCTTCATGTTCGCCACGTTGCGGCAGGCGCGTCCGGCCTGAATGACTTCGAGCAGCGCGTCCATGTTCTTTTCCAGTTCCGCATCCACGTACTTTTCTTCATACGCGGGGAAATCGCAGAAGTGCACGCTTTCCGGCGCATCCTCATACGCGGTGCGCACGAGGTTCTGATACATGTTCTCGGCCATAAAAGGCGTGTACGGCGCGAGCAGCTTGCACAGCGTTACCAGCACGTGATAGAGCGTGGCGAAGGCCGCTTCCTTGCTGCCCTCCATGCCCTTGCCCCAGAAGCGTTCGCGGCCGCGGCGGACATACCAGTTGGACAGCTCGTCCACGAACGCCGCGATGGCGCGGCTCGATTCGGTGACCTTGTAGTTTTCCAGGCCGTCGTCGACGAACTTGACGAGCGTGTTCAGCTTGGAAAGCAGCCACTTGTCCATCAGCGTCAGCTCGACGGAATCGAGCGGATGCGCCTTGGGATCGAAGTTGTCGATGTTCGCGTACATGATGAAGAACGCATACGTGTTCCACAGCGTGCCCATGAACTTGCGCTGCATTTCGCCGACCGCGTCGGCGCTGAAGCGGCTGGGAAGCCACGGGGCGCCGATGGTGTAGAAATACCAGCGGACGGCGTCCGCGCCCTGCTTGTTGAGCACCTCGGCGGGCGCGACGACGTTGCCCAGATGCTTGGACATCTTGCGGCCTTCCATATCCTGTACGTGGCCGAGAACGAGGCAGTTTTCAAACGGCGAGCGGTTGAACAGCAGCGTCGAAATGGCCAGCAGCGTGTAGAACCAGCCGCGGGTCTGGTCGACGGCCTCGGAAATGAACTGCGCCGGGTAAAGCTCCTCGAAGCGCTCTTTGTTTTCGAAAGGATAGTGCCACTGCGCGAACGGCATCGAGCCGGAATCGAACCAGCAGTCGCAGACTTCCTTCACGCGGTGCATTTCCTTGCCGCAGTGCGGGCAGGTGAGCGTTACCGCGTCGATGTAGGGGCGGTGCAGCTCGATATCGTCAGGCACGTTATGGCCCATTTCTTTCAGCTCTTTGATGGAGCCGACGACGTGCATATGGCCTTCCGGGCAGATCCAGATGGGCAGCGGAGTGCCCCAATAGCGCTCGCGCGAAATGCCCCAGTCGATGACGTTCTCAAGGAAGTTGCCCATGCGGCCTTCCTTAATGTTTTCGGGCATCCAGTTGACGGAGCGGTTGTTGGCGATGAGCTGATCGCGCACGGCGGTCATCTTGATGAACCAGGTTTCGCGCGCATAGTACAGCAGCGGCGTGTCGCAGCGCCAGCAGAAGGGATAATCGTGCGCGAATTCCATCGCCTTGATGAGATTCCCACGCTCCTTCAGTTCGGCCAGAATATCCGGATCGCAATCCTTGACGAAGCGGCCTTCCCACTTCGTGCCCTTGGTGAAGCAGCCCTTCGCGTCGACCAGCTGCACGAACGGCAGGTCGTAGGTGTGGCCTACGCGGCTGTCGTCCTCGCCGAACGCGGGCGCGATGTGGACGATGCCCACGCCGTCGGTCAGCGTGACGTAGCCGTCGGAGACGACGTAATACGCCTTCTTGGACGGATGCGCATCCCACAGCGGCTCGTATTCCATGCCGACGAGCGTCTGGCCCTTGACGGTTTCGAGCTTCTCCGCGCGCGCGTAATCGTCGCCCAGAACGGGCTTCATCAGCGCGTCGGCCATATAGGCGATTTCATCGCCCAGACGGAACTTGGTGTAATCCTCGTCCGGGTTGACGCACAGCGCGACGTTGGAGGGCAGCGTCCACGGCGTGGTCGTCCAAGCCCAGAGATATTCGTTTTCCGTGCCCTTCACGCGGAAACGCACGAACGCCGATTTTTCCTTGACGTTTTTGTAGCCCTGCGCCACTTCGTGGCTGGAAAGGGCGGTGCCGCAGCGCGGGCAGTAGGGCACGACCTTGTGCCCCTTGTAGAGCAGACCCTTATCGTAGATCTGCTTCATCGCCCACCATTCGCTCTCGATGTAGTCGTTATGGTAGGTGACGTAGGGATGCTCCATGTCGCACCAGTAGCCGACGGCGTCGCTCATCTCTTCCCATTCGTGCAGGTATTTCCAGACGGACTCCTTGCAGGCCTTGATGAACGGTTCGATGCCGTACTGCTCAATCTGCTCCTTGCCGTCAAGACCGAGCTGCTTTTCTACTTCCAGCTCGACCGGCAGGCCGTGTGTGTCCCAGCCGGCTTTGCGCAGCACGGAATAGCCCTTCATCGTGCGGTAGCGCGGAATGAGGTCTTTCATCGCGCGGGTGAGCACATGGCCGATGTGCGGCTTGCCGTTGGCGGTGGGCGGGCCGTCGTAGAAGGTGTAATCCGGGCAGCCGTCGCGCAGCGTCAGCGACTTTTTGAAAATATCGTTTTCCTTCCAGAACGCGAGTACTTCCTTCTCGCGGCCGAGAAAGTCCAGATTGGCGTCAACCTTGTTGAACATGAAATCACCTTATCCTCTCATAATATGGATAACGCTTCTATTATACGGAAAAAACGGCGAAAGTAAAGTATACGCGCCGAAACGGCCGCATTTTTGTTTCGGGGGCGCATTGCGCCCTCCCTTAAAAAGCAAGCCCCTTCCCTTTACAGGGAAGAGGCTCTGCGCTTGTGCGAATTAGAAGTTCACCTTTCCGCGCGTGCCGAGCACCTTTTCGGCGGTTGACTGGCTGACCTGATCGTAATGATCGAACTGCATGGTGAACACGCCGCGGCCCTGCGTGCGGCTGCGCAGGTTGGTGGAATAGCCGAACATTTCGGAAAGCGGCATCATCGCGTCCACGACCTGCTGGCCGGAGCGCATATCCAAGCGCACCACGTGGCCGCGCTTGGAGGAGACGTCGCCCAGCACGTCGCCGACATATTCGTCCGGCACGATGATTTCGACCTTCATCACGGGTTCCATCAGCACCGGATCGGCCTTGGCGTCTGCTTCGCGGAACGCCATGGAGCCGGCGATCTTGAACGCCATTTCGTTGGAGTCGACTTCATGCGTGGAACCGTCGGTCAGCACGGCGCGGAAGTCCACGACGGGATATCCGCCCAGCGCGCCGGCCGCGGAGGCTTCCTTGATACCGTTGTCGATGGCGGTAACAAATTCCTTCGGAATGATGCCGCCCACGGTCTCGTTGACGAATTCGTAGCCCTCGCCGGGTTCGCGCGGCTCGAGGCGAATGGTACAATCGCCGTACATGCCGTGGCCGCCGGTCTGACGGACGTAACGACCCTGTGCCGTAGCGATTTTGCGGATGGTTTCCTTGTAGGCGACCTGCGGCTTGCCGACAGTCGCTTCCACTTTGAACTCGCGCAGCAGGCGGTCGACGATGATTTCCAGGTGCAGTTCGCCCATGCCCGCGATGATCGTCTGGCCAGTTTCCTGATCGGTCCAGGTGCGGAAGGTCGGGTCTTCGTCGGCCAGGCGGATGAGCGCCATGGTCATCTTTTCCTGACCGGCCTTGGTCTTGGGCTCGATGGCGACCTGGATAACAGGATCCGGGAAGACCATGCTTTCGAGGATGACGGGAGCTTTTTCATCGCAGAGCGTATCGCCCGTCGTGGTTTCGCGCAGGCCGACAACGGCGGCGATGTCGCCGGCGTAAACGGCGTCCGTCTCCTCACGGTGGTTGGCGTGCATGCGCAGGATGCGGCCCATGCGCTCGCGTTTGCCCTTGGTGGCGTTATAGATGACGCTGCCCGATTGCAGCATGCCGCTGTATACGCGGAAGAACACCAGCTTGCCTACGAACGGGTCGGCCATGATCTTGAACGCGAGGGCACAGAAGGGTTCGCTGTCGCTCGGATGGCGGACGATTTCTTTCGTTTCGTCCTTGGGATCCATGCCCTGAATCGGCGGCACGTCCAGCGGGGAGGGCAGATACGCGACGATGGCGTTGAGCAGCGGCTGCACGCCCTTGTTGCGATAGCTCGAACCGCAGAGCACCGGCGTGCCCTTGACGGCGATGGTTACGCGGCGGAGCGCGGCCGTGATCTGCTTCTCGTCCGGCTCGTCGCCATTGAGGTAGATTTCCATGATTTCGTCGTCGACGTCGGCCAGGCGTTCGATCATCTGCGAACGGGCCAGCTCGGCGGCTTCTTTATAATCGTCCGGGATCGGGCCTTCGCGCATGTCGGTGCCGTCGTCGGAGTAATACAGTTCCGCGTCCATGCGGATCAGATCGATGATGCCGCGGAAATCGTTTTCCGCGCCGATCGGGATCTGAATCGGGATGGGATGCGCGGACAGGCGCTCCTCCATCATGTCCATCACGCGCTGATAATCCGCGCCCATGATGTCCATTTTGTTGACGTACGCAATGCGCGGTACGTTATACGTATTGGCCTGCCGCCAGACGGTTTCGCTCTGCGGTTCCACGCCGCCCTTGGCGCAGAACACGGCGACGGCGCCGTCGAGAACGCGCAGGGAACGCTCCACTTCGACGGTGAAGTCGACGTGGCCGGGCGTGTCGATGATGTTGATCTGGTGATTGTCCCACATGCAGGTGGTGGCGGCAGAAGTGATGGTGATGCCGCGTTCCTGCTCCTGCTCCATCCAGTCCATCGTGGCCATGCCCTCATGGGTTTCGCCCATGCGGTGCACGCGGCCGGTATAGAAGAGAATTCGTTCGGTCGTCGTGGTCTTGCCGGCATCGATGTGCGCCATGATGCCGATATTGCGCACCATTTCAAGCGGATGGCTGCGAGGCATAATTTCTCCTTTCCGGTTCGCGCCGCGCCCTTGCGGCGCGTCGGGTCGTGTGGTGTAAAGAACAGACGTGCGCTTTTTTGGAGGGCGCAAAGCGCCCTTTTTCGGCTGCGCAGGCGGCCTGTCCGGCGTTCGGGCGGATGATGTTCGCTTCCCGGCGCCGAAACGGGAGACGGCGAAGAAAACTCGCGCTCCGAAATTCAGCGGTTTTCAGGACGAACGGCAGATTCCGCGGGGAGCGAAAATCATCCGCCCGCATTCCTCACGTGCGAGGCGCGTGCAGTGCCCGAACAAAAACGGGGGCGGAGGAAAACCGGGCGCGCAGCGCCCATGATTCCCACCGCCCCGGACATACGAGGACTACCAGCGGTAATGCGCGAACGCCTTGTTCGCTTCCGCCATGCGGTGCATTTCTTCTTTGCGCTTCACGGCGTTGCCGGTATTGTTCGCGGCGTCCATGATCTCGCCGGCAAGGCGCTCGGCCATACGGCGTTCGCCGCGCTTGCGGGAGAACTCGACCAGCCAGCGGAGAGCCAGCGTCTGACGGCGCTCCGGACGGATCTCCATAGGCACCTGGTAGGTGGCGCCGCCGACGCGGCGAGCTTTAACTTCCAGCTGCGGCAGGATGTTGTTCATGCCGGCCTGGAACACTTCGAGAGCTTCCTTGCCGGTCTTTTCCTTTATCATGTCAAAAGCATCGTAGCACACGCGCTGCGCCACACCGCGCTTGCCGTCGAGCATGATCTGGTTGATCAGCTTGGTGACGACCGTGGTGCCGTAAACGGGATCCGGCAGCACTTCGCGCTTGGGGATAAATCCACGTCTGGGCATTTTATAACCCTCCTGAATTTTTTTGCAGTCGGCCACTTTTCGCTTGATTCGTTCGTGTGTAAGCAGAACTTTCAGCAAAAATGGAAGAAAACGGGTAACAGGCTGTTCACGCGGTCAGCCGCGCGAACCCACCGGCCGAAGGCTTACTTCTTCGGTTTCTTCGCGCCATAAAGCGAACGGCCCTGATTGCGCTTGGCAACACCGGCGGCGTCGAGAGCGCCGCGGATGATGTGATAGCGCACGCCAGGCAGGTCGCGCACACGGCCGCCGCGGATGAGGACGACGCTGTGCTCCTGCAGGTTGTGGCCGATGCCCGGGATGTAGCAGGTACCTTCGATCTGGTTCGTCAGACGAACACGGGCGATCTTGCGCAGAGCAGAGTTCGGCTTCTTGGGCGTCGTGGTTTTGACGCTCAGGCAGACACCGCGCTTCTGCGGGCACTTCTGCAAAATCGGGGCGGTCGATTTCGTGACGACTTTCTCCCTTCCCTTACGGATCAGCTGATTGATCGTGGGCATGGAAGCACCTCCTTAGGAAATATATCACAAGCCTTGTTTCAGGCCGGATATCGAAAAATTGAAACGGCCTTGAGTTGGGTATCAGGCCTTGAGGATTCCCGCGACGGCGGCCTTTACGCCGATCCCGCAGTCTTTCCCCAGCTGCTGCATGGTGCCGACCTCTTCGAAGCGGACGCCTGATTTTTCGCAGGCGTTTACAACGGGTTGGGTGATGAAGGGGTCCGCGTCGCGGGCGATAAAGACCCGTTCGGCGTTGCCGGCCGCCACAGCCCGCAGCACCTGACGTGCGCCAACCACGCGGCGAGAAGCGTCACGAAGCAATTCCGGCATGGCAGTTCCTCCTTCACAATGGGTAATATGCGCCATTGCGGCAACTTGTATACGATAGCACATTCATCAAGGTTCTGTCAAGGGGTTCCGGACAGGAAAATTTCGAAAAATCCTTATGGGACAACAATTCTACTGCTGGTAGAGCGGCCGGAAACGGAGCGTAGAGCCGCCGGACGCAGGGATAGGTTGCCTTTGGAGCCGCGCTGCGCTACGATAGACGCATCGGGGGTGAAACAATGCGGTCTGTTGCCAAGATGATTCGAATTCTGACCATTCCGCCCGTCATGGCGGCGATTGAAATCGCCGTGCTGCGGCTTGCGAGGGGATGCTTCCCCGGCGCTTCGGCGGCGTGGGTGGTTTTTTTCCTGAGCGTGCTGCCCGCGCTTTCATATGTAGTATGGTGGGCCGTTCCGGCGCACCGGCGGCGCGGGCGCAAAACGCAGCGGCCGCTGGCGGTCGCGTTTTCCGTTGCGGGCTATCTGGGCAGCGCGGCGTGCTGCCTGTGGGCGAAGCTGGGCGCGGTTGAGCGCGTGGCATGCTTTACGTATCTCCTCTCCGGGCTGACCATTGCCGTCTGTTCTGCGCTGAAAATTAAATGCAGCGGACACGCCAGCGGCGTTTCCGGGCCGGTCATGCTGCTGAGCCGGTATGTCAGCCCGTGGTTTCTGCTGGGATATCTGCTGCTTGCGCCGGTTTTCTGGAGCTCCATAAAGCTCGGCCGGCATACGCCGCGCGAGCTGGCGCTCGGCACGGTGACGCCGGTCGTGTTTATTCTGCTGCTTTCATTGCTTTTTCGGGCGTAAAACGCCCTCCGCGGTCATTTCCAGCGCTGCGTCTGCGGGAAGACGGCGCTCCATGCAGAGACAGACGTTCGGCCCGTCGGTTTCGCGGTAAAAGGCAAGCGCTTCCTCGCGCGAGAGGCCGCCGCGCATTTTGCGCGCAATGAGCCGCTCCCGCAGCAGCGCTTCCCGCGCCTCGATAAAGATGGAGAAATCGTGCGGCAGGCCGCGCCAGCCGGGCGCGTCGTACAGCAGCCAGTTTCCTTCCACCAGCAGCGCCGGCGCGGTTACAGCCGTCGCGTCTTCCACTACGTCGTGCAGGCGGCGGTCGTAGCCGGGCCAGAGGACGTCTTCGTGCCGGGCGCGAAGGAGCGTGCGGCGCAGCTTTTCCACATCGAACGTGTCGGGCGCGCCCTTGACGCGCTTCATCGGGATGATTTCGCCGCCGCGCGTTACGGCGTGCGAGAGGATATAATCCTGATGAAAATGAAACCCGTCCATCGGCACGGCCTGTATGCGCGGGAGTTCCGGCGTCTGCGCGGCGAGCCGTTCGAGAAACGCGGCAAGCGTGCTCTTTCCCGTGGCCGGAGGCGCGGCGAGGAATACGATCAGCCGTTCCGGCACGGCTCTGGCGCGCGCGCCGATTTCGGCAAGCAGAGGCAGGAGGACGGTTTCCACCGTCGCATCGTCGTAACGGGCTTCTACATCGAAGCCGTTGACAGGCAGCGTCATGCGCATATGCGGCTCCTTTCAGCGCGCTCCGAACAGCGGGAAAAGCGCAGCCAGCACATCCCGCACGGCGGCTTCGACTTTTTCCTCGTCAGTGGGCGGCGGATTGTTTTCGTCGTAGAGCGCGGAAAGCGCGGGCCGCGCGGTTGCGCCCGCAGGCACGGCGTCCGCGGCATTGAGGAGCGACAGCGTTTTTTCGTCCGCTTCGCCCGTTTCGGGCAGGCCGTTCTGCGCCTGGAATTTTCGCACCGCGCGCTCGGTCGATTCGGTGAACTCCGGCCCGATGGTCGTATCCTTGCTGAAATAGCCCAGCGCCTGCAGGCGCTTTTTCATTGCGCGCACGCCGTCGTTTTTGTCGCCGAGCGAATAGACGGCGGCGTTTTCCGGGGCGGACTGCGCCAGCGCGGCTTCTGAAAGCGCCGCGAAGGCGGCCGCAAAAACGAGCATCCAAATCAAAATCTTTCGCATGGGATGAGTATGCCACCGGAATTTCGCCGCGTCAAGCGAAAAGAGTTCAAAAACGCGCGCGGGTGTGCTAAAATGAAGGCAACGACAATTTGCACAGGAGGTTTGCGCCATGTCCGATACGCTTGCCCTGCTCAACGCCGCGGCGGCCGCCGAACGGCTGGAGAATCTGCGCCGGCTCGATCCCGCCTTCGCGCCGATGGAGGATCATATCAACAACCACATCCACACCACGTTCTCTTTTTCGCCCTATTCCCCCACGGCGGCGGCCTGGAAAGCGCGCGCTGAAAAGCTGTGCACCGCCGGGATCATCGATCACGACAGCTTGGGCGGCAACCGCGAGTTCCTGGAAGCCTGCAAAATCGTGGGCATCGGCGGCACGAACGGCGTCGAATGCCGCGTGAGCATGGCCGGAACGCCTTTCGAGCATGTGCGCGTGAACAACCCCGATCAGGTGGGCAATGCGTATATCCTGCTGCACGCCGTGCCGCACAGCCGCATCGAGGAGGTCGATGAGTTTTTCGCGCCCAGGCGCGAAAAGAGAAACGTCCGCAACCGCGCGATGATCGACCGGCTCAACGCGCTGCTTGCCGGTACCGGAGTTTCCGTCGATTTCGACCGCGACGTGCTGCCCATTTCGCAGTATGCCAACCGCGGTACCGTGACGGAGCGGCATCTTTCCTCCGCGCTGGCGCTGAAGCTGGAGCAGACGTTCGGCCGCGGCGAGGCGCTGATCCGATTCCTGCGCGATACGCTCGGCAAGCCTGTCTCCGCCAAGCAGGAAGCGATGCTGTCCGACGCGGAGAATCCGTATTTCCACTATGACCTTATCGGCTGGATTAAGGCCGAGCTGATTCCCGCGTTCTATATCCCGGCGACCGACGAGTGCGCGCCCGTTTCCGAGGTGATCGCGCTGGCGAACCGCGTGGGCGCGATTTCCGCCTATTCCTATCTGGGCGATGTGGGAAGCAGCGTCACCGGCGACAAGCGCGCGCAGAAGTTTGAGGACGATTTCCTCGACGAGCTGATGGATACCGTGGCCGATCTCGGCTTTAAGGCTATCGCCTATATGCCTACCCGCAACACGCCTGCGCAGCAGGAACGCCTGCGCGCCCTCATTGCGCGGCACGGGTTCATGCCCATCTGCGGCGAGGATATCAACCAGCCGCGGCAGAAGTTCATCTGCGAGGCGATGCTGGGCGGCAGATTCGGCGAGCTGCGCGAGGCGACGTGGGCGATGATCGCGCATGAGCGCGAAGAAAACGGCCTGTTCAGCGCCGAAGCCGTTCGGAAATGGCCCGACCTGACCGAGCGTGTGGCCGCCTTTGCCGAACGCGGCAGAGCGTATGCGGCGCGGGAGTGCGGCAGGTAAAAATTTTGAACAGCGAGCGCGGACGGCGCTGCGGCAATCGAACGAAAAGAGGGCCTTCTTGTCATCGAAAAAGAAGGCCCTTTTGCATTATTCCTTTCGCGCCTTTACTCCTCCGGCCACATTTCGTCCTTGACCTCGTAGTACCATTCCAGATCGGAAACGAGCTGCTGGGTGCGCATTTCCACGCCGTCGTCGACGAGGTGGTAAATGGTGTCGTAGAAGTAATCGTAGTCGTACATGTAATCGCTGTAGGAGGAAATGACGGGGAATTCGAGCCGCTCGACGAGCTCATCCTCGAACGCCTGATAGTCGCTCATCAGCGGCGTATATTCGCCGTAGGCGACCGGATAGGCCGCAAGGAGCAGCGTCGCGCCGCGCGCCTTGAGATATCTGTTCAACGCGTTGAGACGGTTGATCGTCGCGTCGCCGATTTCCGGAACGGTCTGCTGCGTGAAATCGACCGGATGCGGGAAAAACTCATTGTGCTCGACGTAGGGCCGCGGCCAGACATTGTCGCCGTATTCGTTAAAGGCGCTGCGGCTGTATTCGTCGCCGGAGTCCTGGTTGCCCGTGCCGGTCAGCCAGAGCTCAAACGCCTTTTTCAGATAGCTCGAAAAACTCTCCGCCATGGTGGGGACGTCCTTCGGGCGGATCAGCCGCCACAGATCGAAATGGTTTTCGAGCGTCAGCCAGGCAAGCGTCGGATCCTCGCGGACGATGGAATCGTTGTCGTTGAAATCGGTGGGACAGACGATATACACGTCCCCCTCGGTCACGTTGAGCTTGGCCATTTCTTCCAGAAAGGCGTTGCCCAGCCCGCCGTGCAGGCCCATATTGACGACGGGCTTGCCGAAGGCTTCCTCAATCAGCGCGGAATTGAAGCCGAAGGCGACGTTGCTGTCGCCCAGCAGCACGATTTGGGGTTCGTCGATCGATTTCAGCCGCGCGGCTTTATCGATCAGCGAAGCGTTGTAATTATACTTATACTGCGGCATAACCACGCCGAACACGAACCCGGCGACCAGGCACAGCACCAGCGCCGCCTTGAGCAGGAAACAGACTGTTTTCTTCATGCCGATCGCCTCCTTTTAGAACTGGAAATAGATGAACTGCGTGGCGGTGTACGAATTGCTGTACGCGCCGAACACGATGATGACGAACACGAGAGCCAGATAGACCGCCCAGCGCACGGGGAACGCCGTCGCCTGCAATTTGTCGGGCACGTCCACGCCGCGCGCCATCAGCGCGTCGGCGGCGGCCAGCACGAGCAGAGAGATCAGCGACACCAGCTGCGTCTGCAGCCCCCAGCCGCTTACCCACGCCGTCATGGCATTCCAGTCGAACGAGCCGAACACCCGAGAGAGCATCGCGAACGCGTCGGATACGGTCTGCGCGCGGAAGAACACCCACGTCAGGCAGATCATCGCAAACGTGCAGATGCGGCCGATATTCCGGCGCACAGCGCCGTCGGGATTCACATGCAGCCCCTTCCAAAGCCCGCTGCGCGCCGAAAGCGTCCATTCGCCCAGCACGATCAGCAGGCCGTTGAGCGCGCCCCAGAGAACGTACGTCCAGTTCGCGCCGTGCCACAGGCCGCTCACCAGGAACACGATCATCACGTTCAGCGCCTTGCGGGCCTTGCCACGGCGGTTGCCGCCGAGCGGGATATAGAGATAATCGGTGAACCACGTGGTCAGCGAGATATGCCACCTGCGCCAGAAATCGCGCACGCTTGCGGCCGTGTAGGGCTGGTTGAAGTTGCGCATCAGATCGACGCCCAGCACGCAGGCGCTGCCGATGGCGATGGTGGAATAGCCGGCGAAGTCGCAGTAAATCTGGAAGGCGAAAAGAACGGTAGCCAGCGCGATTTCGCTGCCGGAATGTGCGGCGAAGTTCGTATATACCTCCGTCACCAGCGGCGCAAGGTTGTCGGCTACGACCATCTTCATGAACAGGCCCCACGCCATCAGCAGCAGGCCGCGGCGCGCGCGCTGCACGTCGAAGGAGTGCGGCTGTTTAATCTGCGGCAGCAGGTTGGTCGAGCGCTCGATGGGGCCCGCCACCAGCTGCGGAAAGAACGATACATACAGCGCGTACATGAAGAAGTTCTTCTCTTCCGCAAGCGCGCCGCGATATACGTCGGCGGTGTAGCTCAGCGCCTGGAACGTATAAAACGAGATGCCGACCGGCAGCAGCACGTCCGGCGCGCCCATGCGCGCGGAAGAGCCGAGCGCCTTCATCAGCGCGTTGACGTTTTCGGCTACGAAGCCGGAATATTTGAAAACCGCGAGAATGCCGAGGTTAATGACGAAGCTCCCGGCAACCCACAGTTTCATTTCCGTTTTTTTGCCGCGCTTTCGCGCGGAAGCGATGAGCAATCCGCTCAGATAGGTCACGCCTGTGGAGAAAAGCAGCAGCAGCGCGTATTTCGCGTTCCAGCAGGCGTAGAAGTAATAGCTGGCCGCAAGCAGCCACAGATAGCGGACTTTTTTGGGCAGCACGAAATAGAAAAGCAGCACGATAGGGAAGAAAACGAGATAATTCAGCGAATTAAAAAGCATCTTGCTTCCTCCGTAGGTCGTCGTGAAAGAAAAGAGGGACGGGAGAAAAAGTCAGGGAAGCTGGAGGCGGCAGCGGCGGGAAAACACGCTCCCCCGCCGCTGCCGCCGTTTTTTTACCGCAGCGGAACCTGTAAAAGCTGCAGGTGCCTGCCGATGTGCGCCTCGAGCGCCTGCGCGTAGGCTTCCGATTCCCGATCCCACAGCCGGTACAGCCGCGCGGCGAAATCGCCGTGGTTCAGGATCAGGCCGTAGGTGATGTGAATGAGCTGACGCGCGTCGTTGTTCTTGAAAAGCTCCGGCAGCTGCGCGTCGGTCAGCGTGCCGAGCGCGGGAATGTTGGCGAGGTTCGTGGTGACGTGATAATACTTGCGGGCTTCGGCGAACGCTTCGTTCAGCGCGTAGGCGTGCACTTCGCGATAGAGCGCCGGGTCCTTTTCTGCGACGATCTTCATCGCTTCCAGCCAGTTGGTGCCGGCGGTCTTGACGTGGAACACGCCGTGCGTGTGCTTGCCGACCGACGGGAAGACGGAGAACTTATCCGAACCGGAATGCACGCTCAGCTTATAGCCGAAATGGCGCGCGATGGCGGCGTGCACCGCCATTTCGCGGTCGAACTGCTCCAGATCGCCGATATAGTCGATGCCCTTCTGGAACTCGCCGCAGAAGCGGGGAGCGACGGTCGCGGGCCTGACGCCGCGGCGGATCAGCTCGCTGGCGACGAAGAAATGCTGCGCGGGGGTGGTCGGCGTGGCCGTTTCGTCGATGGAAATTTCAAAATCGGCGTTCGCCTTCTGGCGCACGAAGAAGCGGTCGTAAATCTTCACCGCGAAGTCGATCGCTTCGCCGTAAATATGCAGAATTTCGCCCAGTTCCTTTTCCGAATACGAAACGGTGATGCCCTCGCCCACGTCGAACGTTTTGCCGAGGTAGCGCTCGGCCGTTTCGGCCGGAATTTCGGCGCGGCCGCCGTCGCCGTGGATGTGCTCGGAGCAGTCGAGCGTAATCATCGAATAGCCGAGGGTGAGCGCATATTCCACTTCCTGCGGCTGCTTGAGATGATCGCCGTCCGCGCCGAAGCCGCGCTGGAAATCTTCGCGGAAAACGGCGAAGGTGACGCAGTCGAGCACGTCGTTGTAGGTGCGGCCGGTCAGGTTCAGTTCGCGGATGGACTGCTGCGCCAGCACGGGCGTCGCGTCGTATTTTTCAAACACGCGCAGATGACCGGGGCAGGCGATGCCCAGCCGGTCGCCCACGCCGACGGTGCGCTCGCGGCGCAGCACCGGCTGCGGGGCCGTCCACGGGAAACGCTGACGCAGCCAGCAGGCGGTTTCATGGGTGAGTTCCCGGCGCTGCGCGCCGTCCATCAGAAAATCGACGCCCTGCGCGTCGCGCGCCATAAACACATCCTCATGCCGGGACTTGGGATAAACGGTAAAATCAGCCATTTGAAACGCTCCTTTTTTATTCATGCAGCGCTGCGCCGACGAACGCCGTGAACAGCGGATGCGGACGGTCGGGACGGGAGAGATATTCGGGATGATAGATCACGCCCAGATAGAACGGATGGCCGGGGATTTCAATGGCCTCGCAGTAGCCCTCGGTCTTTTCCGCAGCAGGGAAGGTCACGCCCTTTTCCTTGAGCGGCGACATGTAGGCGGGGTTGATCTCGTAGCGGTTGCCGTGACGTTCGCGAATTTCGGACGCGCCGCCGTAGCAGCGGGAGAGCAGACTGTCCGGCGTGACGAGAAGATCCTGGCCGCCCATGCGGCTGTTGTTACGGCTGTCGTTGATGCCGATGCGGTCCTTCGGGATGCGCACGGCCGGGTCGGGCGTTTCGGGGTTCACCTCGGTGGTGTTCGCTGCTTCGCGGCCAAGCAGGCTGCGCACGGCCTCTACGAATGCGAGCTGCATGCCGTAGCCGATGGCGAAGAACGGAATGCCGTTCAGCCGCGCGTAGCGCGCCGTGAGGATGATTCCTTCCGCGCCGCGCTTGCCGTAGCCGCCGGGCGCGACGATGCCGTCCAGCCCCGCGAGCTTCTTGGCTGCGTTTTCTTCCGTGACGTCGTTGGAATCGATCCATTCGACGTCGCAGGCGGCGCGGTGCGCGATGGCCGCGTGCGTCAGCGCCTCGATGACGGACAGATACGCGTCTTTCAGCTCGACATACTTGCCCACCAGCCCAATTTTCACGCGCTTCTGCGGATGGCGGCTGCGCTCGACGACCTCTTCCCATTTGGCCAGATCGGCCGGGCGTTTTTCCAGGCCGAAATGATTGAGCACGATGTCGGCCAGGCCTTCTTTTTCAAACATCAGCGGCACGGCGTAGAGCACGTCCGCGTTCTCGTTGTTGATGACGTTTTCAGGCTTGACGTTGCAGAACAGGGCGATTTTGCCGCGCTGCTCGTCGGGAATGGGCGAATCGGTGCGGCAGACGATCACGTCCGGCGCGATGCCCGCGCCCTGAAGCGTCTTGACGGAGTGCTGCGTGGGCTTGGTTTTGACTTCCTTCGCCGCGGAGATATACGGCAGGAGCGTGACATGTACGAAGCAGGTGTTGGCCGCGCCCTCTTCCCAGCGCATCTGGCGAATGGCCTCCAGATACGGCGCGCCCTCCAGATCGCCCACCGTGCCGCCGATTTCAATGATGGCCACTTCCGCGTCGGCCGCCTTGGCCGCGTCGCGGATGTGCTCCTTGATTTCGTTCGTCACATGCGGAATGACCTGCACCGTGCCGCCCTTGTAGTCGCCGCGCAGTTCGCGTTCCATCATCGCGCGGTGGATTTTGCCCGTCGTAACCGACGCGCCGGATTTGAGCGTGATATCGGTGAACCGCTCGTAGTGGCCCAAGTCGAGGTCGGCGGCGATGCCGTCGTCGGTGATGAACGCTTCGCCGTGCTGCAGCGGGCTGAGCAGGCCGGGATCGACGTTGTAATACGGGTCCATTTTCTGCATCGACACGCGGTAGCCGCGCGCCTTCAGCAATCGGCCCAGCGACGCGGCGGTGATTCCCTTGCCCAGCGAGGAAACCACGCCGCCGGTGATAAAGATGTACTTCACGCTCATAAACTGCTCTCTCCTGTTGTTTTAGTATAAATCAAACGCGCTGACGCGCGCCATACCCGGTGAAATGCGGAAAACGCATGGAAAACAGGCGGACGCAGGACGAATCTCTCGGCGATTTCCTTATATATCCATAAAAATCGTCTTTCCGCGCAGGATCGTGCGGGAAACCGCGAATCTGTCGTCGCAGAGGAAAATATCCGCGTCCCTGCCCGCCTCGAGCGTGCCCTTGTTGGCCTGGCCGATGGCGGCGGCCGGGTTGCGGCTGGCGCAGTTGACGGCCTCCCAGACGGGAAGACCGGCGTAATCGAGCAGGTTTTTAACGGCGCTGTTCAGCTTGAGCACGCTGCCCGCGATGGTGCCGTCGGCCAGGCGGCATTCGATACCCCTGACGAAAATCGGCTGGCCGCCGAGCGTATATTCGCCGTCGGACAGGCCGCCCGCGCGCGTGCAGTCGGTGATGAGGCAGAGCTTTTCGCCCTTCATTTTCGCTACCAGCGGGAACAGCGCGGGGTGCACATGGAACGTATCGGCGATCAGCTCCGCCGTTACCGGCAGCGTCAGCGCCGCGCCCGCAGCGCCCGGCGCGCGGTGGTTCAGGCCCGTCATGGCGTTGAAGGTGTGCGTGACGTGTCCTGCGCCGTGTTCCACGGCGGCTTTCGCCTGTTCGAAGGTCGCGTCGGTGTGCCCGATGGAAACGAGAATATCGGTTCTGCTCCGCAGCGTGTCGATGAAGTCCAGGCCGCCCTTCATTTCCGGAGCAAGGGTGACGATGCGGATAACGTCGGCAAAATCGAGCACAAAGCCAGGATCGGGCAGAAGGACGTGTTCCCCGCTCTGCGCGCCCTTGCGCGCGGGGTTGATAAAAGGCCCTTCGGCGTTTACGCCGAGAATTTCCGCGCCGTCCCACGAGGGCGTGCGGCTCTCCTGACGCAGCGTGCGGATATTATCGAACGCTGCGCAGAGCTGCTGCTTGGAGACGGTCATCGTCGTGGGAAGCCAGCTGGTGACGCCGTTGCGGGCGATGCTGCGCGCCATGATGCGCACGCCCTCGGCGCTCGCATCGGAAGCGTCCTCGCCCATATAGCCGTGAATGTGAAGATCGACAAGCCCCGGCGCGACGTATTGCCCCGCCGCGTCGATCACGGCGCAGCCCGACGGCAGCGCGTCCGGCGCGCACAGGCCGGCGATCTTTTCATCGAAGAGCAGCGCCTGACCGGTTACAACCCGATCGGGCATGACGATACGCCCGTTTATGATGGCCTGCATGAAAGCACCTCCCGCGTTTTTGCAGACGGAAAACGCCAGCACAAAAATTATCCAGAATGAAGTATATGCCCACGGTCGCGTTCCGTCAAGACAAAAAGCGGAGGGCAAAAGCGGTTCCGGCTTGACAGAGCGAGACTTCCTTGCTCCGCGGCGCGCTTGGTGTTATGATAAAAGGCAGGGAAAGAGCTGATCCGGCGCCGTGCGCCGGAACGATAAAAAAGGAGCGGAAGGCTGATGAAAACGCTTTTTGCCATCGATCCGTGGAAGCTGACGGAAACGGAGCTGCACCGCGACGACATGCGCCTGAGCGAATCGCTCACCTCGACGGGAAACGCGCACATGGGCGCGCGCGGCAATTTTGAAGAGAAATACTCCGGCGACAGCCACCCCGGCACGTATTTTGCCGGCGTGTGGTTCCCCGATAAAACGCGCGTGGGCTGGTGGAAGAACGGCTATCCGGAATATTTCGGCAAGGTGCCCAACGCCCCGGCGATTCTCGAAATCGGCGCTGCGGTGAACGGCGAGGAGCTTGACCTTGCGCGCAATGAGGTTGCGGCCTTCCGGCGCGAACTGGATATGGAGCGCGGGCTGCTTGCGCGGCAGTTTACCGTGCGCCTTGCGGGCGGCGAAGCGCGATGCGAGACGGAGCGGTTCTTCTCGGCCGCGCGGCCGGAGATTCTGGCGATTCGCTATCGCGTTACGCCGTCATTCGATGCGGAAGTTGCGTTCACGCCTGCCGTCGATGCGAACGTGCGCAACGAGGACAGCAACTACGGCGGCTCGTTCTGGCAGCCGCTGGGCGAGGGCGCGGAGGGCGAACGGTCGTGGCTGCTGTCGCAGACGAAGGAAAACCCGTTCGGCACGCCGCGGTTCACGGTCTGCTGTGCGTTTTCGTGCGGCGGGGGCGAACCGGGCTTCGCGCAGGGCCGCGCGCAGCGCGCCGTAAAGAGAACCGTCCGCGCGGGCGAGACGGCGGAGCTGGTGAAGCTTGTGGCCGTCGCCACCTCGCGCGATTTTGAGACGGACGACGCGCTGAAGGCCCATACGCTTGCCGCGCTGGGCGCGGCGGAACGGGCCGGATACGACGCGCTGCGCGCCGAGCAGGCCGCCGTCTGGCGCGAACGGTGGGACAGGATGGACGTCGTGATCGAGAAAGATCCCGCCGCGCAGCAGGGCATCCATTTCAACCTCTTCCAGCTGCTTTCCACCTACGATGGCAGCGACCCCCGGCTGAACATCGGCCCCAAGGGCTTTACCGGCGAGAAATACGGCGGCGCAACCTATTGGGATACGGAAATGTTCTGCCTGCCGATGGTGCTTTCCACGCTGGGCGAGGGCGCGGCGAAGGCGCTGCTGCGCTATCGCTACGATCAGCTTCCGCAGGCCATGGCCAACGCGGAGAAGCTCGGCTGCGCGGGCGCGCTCTACCCCATGGTCACCTTCACCGGAGACGAATGCCACAACGAATGGGAAATCACCTTTGAAGAGATTCACCGCAACGCGGCGATTTTCTATGCCGTCTGGTACGTGTATACCTACACCGGCGATAAGGAATATCTGGCGCAGTACGGCATGCCCGTGATGCTCGAAATCTGCCGCTATTGGGTCAGCCGCGCGAGCTGGCAGCCCAGGAAGCGCAAATATATGATTCTGGGCGTGACCGGGCCGAACGAATATGAGAATAACGTCAGCAACAACTGGTATACCAACCGCATGGCCAAATTCTGCCTGGAAACCTTCTGCGAACTGGCGCAGGACGTGACGGGCATTCTCTGCCTGAAGGAACGCGGACTGGACGGGCGCGAACTGGCGCAGTTTGCCCGGGCGGCGAAGCATATGTATCTGCCGCAGGAACGCGACGGCCTGTGCGAACAGCAGGACGGTTTCTTTGACAAGGAGCTGCGCGCCGCCGATACCCTCGACCCCGCCGAGCGGCCGCTGAACCAGCATTGGAGCTGGGACCGCATTCTGCGCAGCTGCTTTATCAAGCAGGCCGACGTTCTGCAGGGCATGTACTGCCTGCGGCACCTCTATTCCGACGAGGTGATTCGCCGCAACTTCCTTTACTATGAGCCGATGACCGTACACGAGAGCAGCCTTTCGCCGTGCGTGCACGCTATTCTTGCGGCGCAGGTGGGCGAGAGCGGGAAGGCGATGGAGATGTATGCGCGCACGGCGCGCCTTGACCTGGACAACGTCAACAACGACACCTGCGACGGGCTGCACGTCACCTCGATGTGCGGCAGCTGGATGGCGATTGTGAAGGGCTTCGCCGGGATGCGCACAGAGACGGGCGTGCTTGCGTTCGCGCCCTGTGCGCCGGAAGCGTTCGGGCCGTTCTCGTTCCGGATCCTGTATCAGGAGAGGCGGATTCAGTTTTCGCTGCGCGATGGGCGCTTTACGCTCGAACTGCTCGACGGCGCGCCGCTGCTGATGCTCGTTTACAACGAGTGCATCCTGCTGCGGCGGGAGGAACCCGTGACGCATGAGGTGAAATAAAAAGCGGGAGGCGCAGGACGTCGAAGCGCCCGGCGTTTCCTCAAAAGGAGTTATTATGATTCGCGGCTATATTTTCGATCTGGACGGCGTATTGGTGGATACGGCGAAGTTTCATTATCTCGCATGGAAGCGGCTGGCGAAGGAAAAGTTCGGCTACGATTTCACCATCGAGCAGAATGAAGCGTTCAAGGGCGTAAACCGCGTGGCGTGCATGAAAATTCTGTGCGGGCTGGCGGACGTGCAGCTTTCGCCGGAGGAGTTCGAGCGCGGTATGCAGCAGAAGAACGACTGGTATATCGAAATGGTGCGCGGAATGACGCCCGCCGACGCGCTGCCCGGCGCACGGGAATATGTCGAGCGCGCGAAGGCGCGGGGAATGCTGTGCGCCATCGGCTCGGCGAGCAGAAACTGCCGCCTTGCGCTGGAAAAGACGGCGCTTGCGCCGCTTTTCGACGCGGTGGCCGACGGAACCGTCGTCACCCGCGCGAAGCCCGATCCGGAGGTGTTCCTCAGGGCGGCCGAAATGCTCGGTCTCGCGCCCGCGCAATGCGTCGTTTTTGAGGATTCGCAGGCCGGGCTCGACGCGGCGCGCGCGGGCGGAATGACCTCCTGCGCCATCGGAAGCCCGGACGCGCTGCACGGTTGGGATTTTATTGCGCCCGGACTGGACGAATGTCCGGAGATTTCTTGATTTTTCCTGAAAAAATTCACACATTGCGGCTTTTTTCCGGGCGCAGGGTGTTGTATAATGATATAGAACGGTGAAAAAAGAGGAGGAACGCAAACGATGCAGCAGCTGTGGCAGCGTGGTACCAGCCTGCTATGGTCAATCATCAGCCGGCCCACGATTGTGGACATTCTGGATATTGCCATTGTAGCGTTCCTGATTTATAAGTTGCTGATGCTCGCGAAGGACACCCGCGCTTCGCAGGTGCTCAAGGGTGTGGGCGTTCTGTTTCTGCTGTACTGGGTGAGCGACTGGCTGCAGTTCCGCGCGCTGAACTGGATCCTGAAGCTGGTCGTCAACAGCGGACCGGTGGTGCTGGTGGTTCTGTTCCAGGACGAGCTGCGGCGCGCGCTGGAGCGTATCGGCCGGGCGGGTTCCGCCGCGCGCATCCGCGCGGGCAATAAAAAAGAACTCGGCTCGAGCGTGACGCAGGAAATCATCACCGCGCTGACGCGGCTGTCCCGCCGCCGGGTGGGCGCGCTGATCGTCATCGAGCGCAGGACCGGCCTGCAGGACATCATCGATACCGGCACGCGCATCGATTCCGAGATTTCCGCTCCGCTGATCGAAAACATCTTTGAGCCGAACACGCCGCTGCACGACGGCGCGGTGATCGTGCGCGGCTATCGCATCGAGGCCGCCGCATGCATCCTTCCGCTCAGCCAGGATACCGGCATCAGCCGCGATCTGGGCACGCGCCACCGAGCGGCGCTGGGCGTTTCCGAACTGACCGACAGCGTGACGCTGATCGTTTCGGAGGAAACCGGTATTATCTCCATGGCGCGCGGCGGGCGCATCACGCGCTACCTCGACGCCGAAGGACTCAAGCAGATTCTTGATGAAATTTTCGGCGATCGCGCCGATGAAAACCTCGGCCTGCTCGCGCTTCTGTTCCCGCGCAAGCCGCATGAGGAAAAGCACGGGAAATAACCCCGCGATTTCGCCAGAAGGAGGGATACCATGCAGGCGCCCGTTCCGGAAACCCAAAAGAAAGCCGATTCCAGGATGAAGCTGATCTGGAAGCGCGTCAGGCGGCATCCCTTTCTGAAGCTGACCGCCGTGCTGATCGCCATTCTGTTCTGGATGATCGTCATCGCTTCCGATCCGACGCTGGAGCGCCAGAAGGAAATGACCGCGACGATTTCCGTGACCGGCGCGGACACGCTGCGCTCGCGCGGCTATGTCGTTACCGACGATCTGACGAGCAGCCCCATCACCGTAAACATTACGGCCAAGGTGACGCAGGGCAATTACGACCGTGCCACCGCCGCCAGCTTTTCGCCGCGGCTTGATCTCTCGCAGATCACGTCCGACGGGCAGCAGGATGTTTCCTTCTCCGCCGGTTACAGCACCTACGGCGAAATCCAGTCCTTCGAGCCCAAATCGATGACGGTCAACGTCGAGCGGTATATTACCCGCAGCCGCGTGCCGGTCGTGGTGCGCGTAACGGGCGAAATGCCGCAGGGGCTGTGGCGTTCGGCCACCTCGTGCGATCCGAACCTCGTTTCCGTCAGCGGCCCGGCGTCGCTGGTGGAGCAGGTGCGCCGCGCCGTGGTGGAGCTGCCGCTGGAGGGACTGAGCGCGGACATGGAGGACTGTCAGGTCACCTCACCCGTTACGCTGGAGACGGCGGACGGCCAGACGATTTCTTCGCCGCTGATCCGCATCACGTTCGAATCGGTTACGGTCGATTCGGCGAGCATCGAGTGCAGCGTGCTGCCCACGCGCAGCGTCGCGGTTGATGCGGCCAGCGCCATCACCGGCACCCCGGCGCACGGCTATGAGGTAGGAGAAATTCGCGTCTCTCCGGAGACGGTTACGGTTGCCGACAGCGCGGAAGCGCTGAAAAATCTGGAAGCCATGTTCGTGCAGAGCCCGGTCGACGTGACCGGCGCGACGGAGGATCTGCTGGTCACCGTCCCGCTTGCGGGCGCGACGGCGCATTCGTATTGCTCGGCGCGCGAGGTGGCCGTCAGCGTGACCATCCGCCCCGCCACGCATACGCATACCTATAACGACCTGCCTGTGCAGGTGGAAAACCTGGGCCCGGGCCTGAAGGCGGCGCTGAGCCGCGCGAAGCTGGGCGCGGTTCTTTCCGGCGCGTATCAGGATATGGAAAGCCTGAAGGCTGCGAACATCCACCTCTATGTGGATGCGCAGGGGCTTGCCGCGGGCGTTTATAACGTCGAGGTGCAGTGCAGGGTGGACGGTGCGGAAAGCTACGATTTCACCCCGCAGCAGCAGACGCTTACGCTGACGATTCAATCCGAGGCGGAATGAAAACATGCCCCCGGTTCGTTAAATGCCGGGGGACAGTTTTTTTCTGCCTGATTTTCTGCAGAATGGGAGGCTCACATGTCGGAACTGGGGATAACGGTCTATTCGGTGCTGCTGGTTTGGATGCGCGCCGTTAACGACTGGTTCTGGTCGGTGCTTTCGGGGGGCGGGCACGGGCTGTATACGCTGGTGCTGTCGCACTGGAAGACCTGGCTGGTTGTGCTGGTTGCGGCAGGGCTGATCGCCGACTGGCTTGTCTGGATGGTGCGCTGGCGGCCGCTGCGGCTGATCTTCGGCAAGCGCGTGCGCGCGTCCGAGCAGGAGGACGAAGCGCAGGACTGGGATATGGACGAGCAGCCGTACTACGGGCCTGACGATGACGACGACGTCGGCTATTCCGCGATGGATAAGGCCGACTGGACGGACAACACGCTGCGCACGCTTTCGGAGATCGATCCGGACTGGGCTGAGAACCTCACGCTGGACGCTCCCGAGGTGCTGGAAGAGAACCCGCCGGAGCCGCCGCGCCGCCGCGTGGACGATCCCTGGGCGGAAACGCCGGACGAATATGACGACTACGCCTTCAACACCGAAGCGGAAGCCGAGAACTATGCAGAGAAACCTGCGTTCCAGCCGCAGCCCGCGGACGAGGCGGAGCCGCAATGGCAGCAGCCCAGCCCCGCGCTCTATGACGCGGACGGTATGGACGAGGCGATGGAGGGCGGGACGCGCGTTTTCGGGCGCGCAAGCGCGCCTGTGAAACGGCATGCGCCTCTCGAGCCTGCGGAGACGTTCTCCGCGGCGCAG
>SFFS01000016.1 GCA_004557805.1 Clostridiales bacterium
CATGTTGATTCCGCGCGCCGCAAGCCGCAGCGTCACCGCGCCCGTTCCGCAGCCGCACTCCGCCGCGCGGCGAATGTTCACGCCCATTTCCGCGGCGATTTCAAGGTAATGCGCCGTCCATGCGTCGTAGTCCACATCGGCCATCAGGCAGTCGTACGCCCGCGCAAATCCGCCGTACATCATTTCTGTTCGTCATCCTGCTTCGGCTGCGGCAGCGTGGGATCGATTTCATAATCGTCCTCGGTCGTCTGGCGCAGACCCATGCCGGTTTTGGCCCCTTCAATATTGGGGTTGATATACCGCTCGCAGACGGCGTTGGCGTACGCGCTGAAAAGGAAGCGGTCGAACGCAAAGCCGAACAGCAGATAGTACAGCATCAGCGCGAGCATCACATACGCGGTAGCCGCCGGGATCAGCAGCACGACCGCAAAAGCGAGGATGACAAGCCACAGCGAGCACAGGCGGATGCCCAGCGCAAGCGGCAGCTTGCCGAAAGTCATGATGAGCGCGTTGCGCAGCAGGTTCTTAAACGACAGTTCATAAGTGACCATCATCATATAGACCACCTGAAGCGAAAGCAGCCAGATCACGCCCAGAATCACGCACAGCGTCTGCGGCACCGCAAACAGGAAGCCCTTCGACGCCGCCATCTGGCCGTAAAACCGATAGCCGACATAGAGAATGACCGGCAGCGCGCCCGTAATCGCAGAAACGCCGAGCGCCTGCTTCCAGTTTGCCTTGAACGCATCCTTAAAATCGCTGAACATAAAGCTGTGCTGATCGCGCGTCCAGTTGCGCGTCACAAAGCTCACGCCCGCCGTCGCCGGGCCGGTAATGGCAAGGCAGGGAAAAAGGATCAGCAGATACGTCGTGATCAGGCTGAACGCCTGGCTGCGCATCGCATCGGCCGTCATTTCACCCGCCTGCACCGCGGCGGCCGTGTTTTGCAGCACGAGATAATTCATCACGGTCCAGAGAATTGCGGGCAGATAAAACAGCAGATACAGCAGGTTCAGCTTCATCAGCGAACCCCAATATACGCGCAGCATCTGGAAAAACAGCGAAACGCGGCTTGTCGGCAGGTTTTCCGGATTGAAGTCCGCCTTTCCCGCTTTTCCGTAATATAGATTGTTGAAGAAGTTCCCAAGCATCCCTTATTTTCCTCCCCAAATCCACAGCATGTTTTCATGATCTTATACTATAACATATCCTTGGCGTAAATTCAAAACCATCTTCTTCTTTTTTGAGGCACAAATCATTGGAAAGTTCTTTTCATAACCTCCCGCATGTGTTATAATGCCATCAGGATTGCACACAAGGAGGCTCGTTTCATGAAAAATATTCCCGAAGTCAGACTCGGCGTCGTCGCCGTCAGCCGCGATTGTTTCCCCATTACCCTCTCTCATCGCCGCCGCACGGAAGTCGTAGCCGCTTTCCGCAAAGCGGGCGGCGAAATTTTCGAAGCGCAGACGATTGTCGAAAATGAAAACGACGCGCTGAAAGCGCTGGAAGAAGTCCGCGCTGCGGGCGTAAACGCGCTGGTCGTGTATCTCGGCAACTTCGGTCCCGAGGGCCCTGAAACGCTGCTCGCGCAGGAGTTCGGCGGCCCCGTAATGTTCGCCGCCGCAGCGGAAGAAAACGTCGCCGTCCTCACCAGTGATCGCGGTGACGCGTACTGCGGCATGCTGAATTGCAGCTACAACGTCGGTCTGCGCGGCCTGAAGGCGTATATTCCGGAATACCCCGTCGGCACGCCCAATGAGGTTTCCGCGATGATCGCGGAATTTATCCCGATCGCCCGCACGCTGCTGGGCCTTCGCAGCCTGAAAATTTTCTCGTTCGGCCCGCGTCCGTTCGATTTTCTCGCGTGTAACGCTCCCATTGCTCCGCTGTTCAAGCTGGGCGTGAACATTCAGGAAAACTCCGAGCTGGATCTGCTGGAAGCCTATAAAGCGCATGAGGGCGATGCGCGCATCCCGGCGCTGGCCGAAGAAATGGCCGCCGAGCTGGGCGCCGGCAATCGCTACCCCGGCGTACTGCCGCGCCTTGCGCAGTATGAAATTACGCTGCTGGACTGGGCGGAGCAGAACCGCGGCGCAGCCGAGCACGTCATCTTCGCCAACAAATGCTGGCCCGCCTTCGAGCGTGCGTTCGGCTTCGTGCCCTGCTATGTCAACAGCCGCCTGACCCAGCGTGGCATCCCGGTTTCCTGCGAGGTGGACATTTACGGCGCGCTGAGCGAATACATCGGCGTTTGCGTAACCGGCCATTCCGTGACGCTGCTCGATATCAACAACACTGTTCCGGCCGAAATGTACGAAAAGAGCATTCAGGGCAAGTTCCCCTATGATCTGAAGGAAACCTTCATGGGCTTCCACTGCGGCAACACCCCCATTGAAGATCTGGAAGAGGGCCGGATGGGCTATCAGCTCATCATGAAGCGCTCTCTGGAACCCGACGGCGAACCGGACATCACGCGCGGCACGCTCGAGGGCGCGATCAAGCACGGCCCCATCACGTTCTTCCGCCTGCAGGGCAACGCCGAAAGCCGGCTTGTCTCCTACATCGCGCAGGGCGAAGTGCTTCCGGTCAACCCGCAGTCGTTCGGCGGCATCGGCGTGTTCGCCATTTCGCAGATGAACCGCTTCTACCGCCACGTGCTCGTTGAAAAGCGCTATCCTCATCACGGCGCGGTAGCGTTCGGCAGCGCGGGCAAGGCGCTGTTCGAGGTGTTCAAACTGTTGGGCGTAGAGGATATTTCCTTCAACCAGCCTGCGGGCATGCTGTACAAAACCGAAAACCCGTTCAAATAAGAAAAGCATTGCGGAGGCGCCACGATGAACGAAAAGCGGCTGAAAACGATCAAGATTGTAACATGCAGCATCTGCGCGCTGATGTACGTCGCGGGGCTCGTCATGTTCTTCCTGAAAAACCTGAGCGGCGGACTGAGCGCGTTCGTCTTCTCAACGCTGGCAGGGCTTTGCGCGCTGTATTATTTCCGTTCGCTGGAACGCGCTGCGGAACAGAAAACGGACGGCGCGGACGCGCTGGAAAAAGAAAAGCAATAACCGTACCCACAGCAAAAAACCGGCTTGCCAGCCGGTTTTTTTATCGCTCATTTTTCGTTCAGTTCCGCAATTTGCGCCTCCGGCCTTGCCGTCAGCTGCACCCATGCCGGTCGGAACCCAGATCGGATGGCGTTGCGCGCGGATCGCACGTTCGACCATGCGCAGCAATAAAACGGCGCTTTCTCCCGCGCGAGAATTTCCAGCGCAAGGCGGCTTGTCAGCGCCGAAGCGACGCCCTGCCGCCGGTATCCCGGCAGCACGTCCACGCCGATCTGCCACATCGTCCGGCAATCGGCCGAGCAGCCAGCCAATCCGATCAGCCTTCCGTTATCATACGCGCCCACGGCCAGCACGTCCAGTTCGCGCCGCTTTTCGCACAGCGCGTTCGACCATTCCGGACGGTACAGCGCCTGAAAATCCGCACGCTGCAAAATTCGCGTTTCATACGGGCACTCCAGCGCGCAAAGCACGTTCGGATCGGGCAGCCAGTATTCCGCCATAAAGCATGCGTTCAGCCCATGCGGACGCAGCGCGTCCATGAGCACGTGCAGGTTCGGCGTTTCAAAGCAGGCGTGCGCCGGAAAACGATTGACATATTCCGTTACCGTTTCGCGCAGCTGCGGCGCAACCGACGCGACGATATTCTCGCCGTAACTCGTCAGATCGCACGCAAACGGCAATTCCAGATAGCGGCGCGCATCTCCGTTCGCCGCTGATTCCACGATCACGTTCTCCGCGCGCAGAAAATCCTCCGGGCGGCAGTTGCTGTCGCGCGCCGACTGTTCGAGCGCAAGACGGAAAATCGCGTCGCGCGTCATTTCTTCTCGTAGTCGGCGTCCATGCTGCCGTCGTCCGTATTTTCTTCACCGCTGGACGCGGTATACTGATCCGCGCCCGCAGCGCGCATGGCGGCCGAAAGCTCGTCGTAGGCGGCGCGCAGATCGCGATGTTCCTTGTCGACGATGGCCTTTTTCGCGCGCTTGAGCGGCTCCTGCAGGGACGCTTTCGCCTCGCGGCTCATCCTGCGCATCGCGCCCTCCGCCTGATAGACGAGCTGCTCCGCGTCGTTGACGAGCGCAGCCGCTTCCTTGCGGCGCTTGTCCTCTTCAGCGTACATTTCCGCATCGCGGATAGCGCGGTCGATGTCGCCCTGCGACATGTTGCTCGAGCCGGAAATGACGATTTCCTGCTGCTTGCCGGTGCCGAGGTCTTTTGCAGAAACGTTGACGATGCCGTTGGCGTCGATGCGGAACTTCACCTCGATCTGCGGCACGCCGCGCGGCGCGCGCCGGATGCCCGTCAGCTTGAACTTGCCCAGCGACTTGTTCATCGACGCGACCTCGCGTTCGCCCTGCAATACGTTAATTTCTACCGACGACTGAAACGGCGCGGCGGTAGTAAAAATCTGGCTCTTTTCAATCGGGATGGACGAATTGCGGCTGATAATGCGCGCGTACACGTCGCCCACAGTCTCAATGCCCAGGCTCAGCGGGGTTACGTCCAGCAGCACCAGATCCTTGACGTTTCCCTCCATCACGCCGCCCTGAATGGCCGCGCCCATGGCCACGCACTCGTCCGGGTTGATGCCCTTGAACGGCTCCATGCCCGTAAACCGTTTGACGGCTTCCTGCACGGCCGGAATGCGCGACGAACCGCCCACGAGCAGCACCTTGCTCAGCTGCGAAGCGGAAAGATTCGCATCGCTCATCGCCTGCCGGACGGGCTCCATCGTCTTTTCCACAAGATGCGCCGTCAGCTCGTTGAACTTCGCGCGCGTAAGCGTGGTTTCCATATGCTTCGGGCCTTCCCGGTCGGCCGTGAGGAACGGCAGATTGATCGAAGCCGTCATAATGCCCGACAGCTCGATCTTCGCCTTTTCGGCCGCTTCCCGCACGCGCTGCATGGCAACTGGATCGCGCCGCAGATCGAAATGCTGCTCACGCTGGAATTCCTTCACGAGATAATCGACGATGCACGCATCGAAATCGTCGCCGCCAAGGCGGTTGTTTCCGGAAGTAGCCATGACCTCGATCACGTCCGACCCAATTTCGAGGATGCTCACATCGAACGTACCGCCGCCAAGGTCGTATACCATAACCTTCTGCGATCCCTCTTTATCGATGCCGTAAGCGAGCGCGGCGGCCGTCGGCTCGTTGATGATGCGCCGCACGTTCAGCCCTGCGATTTTGCCCGCATCCTTGGTGGCCTGCCGCTGGCTGTCGGAAAAATAGGCCGGCACGGTGATAATCGCGTCGGTTACGGTTTCGCCCAGATAGCTCTCCGCATCGCTCTTCAGCTTTTGCAGGATCATCGCGGAAATTTCCTGCGGCGTATACGATTTGCCGTCGATTTTCACCTTCCGGTCGGTGCCCATGTCGCGTTTGATGGAAGAAATGGTGCGCGCGGCGTTCACAACGGCCTGCCGTTTGGCCACCTGCCCGACGAGTCGTTCCCCTTCTTTTGTAAACGCCACGACGGAAGGCGTAGTGCGGCTGCCGTCCGCGCCGGGGATGACGACGGGCTCTCCGCCCTCGATCACCGCTACGCAGGAATTCGTCGTGCCCAGATCGATACCGATAATTTTGCTCATAGCTGCATGTCCCTTTCCTGGACGGAGTTGCTCTTATTTTCAGGCGCGCAGGGCGCGCCATAAAACGTCCGTTACGCCTTCTTGGAGAACGTATGGCCGCAATGCTTGCATGTCACGTTCACCTCGCCCACCTTGCGCGGCAGGCGCATCAGCGTTTTGCACTGCGGGCATTTGAAGTAGCAGTACTGGCGGCTGTTTTTCAGCCGGATGAACCACTGCTTCGCGCTTTTCAGCCGCGGGCGAACCCATGCGAGAAACGCCGCGTTTTCCGCATAGCGCTTCTGCGTGTTGCGCGAGAACATACGGAAAATCGCCCAGATCAGGCACGCGAAGCCAAGCGTTCCGAAAAGGCTCAGGCGCGTTATCGCCATGAGGATATTCAGAAACAGCGCGCCGTAAACGAGCATAAGCGAAAGCTGATCCGCGCCGCTGCGCCCCGACATGAAGTTGGTCATTCCGCTTTTCAGTTTGTCCCAGAATTTCATATTTTTCCCTCCCAATGCGTCTATCATACGCAAGCTTTATAAACAGAAAATGAACGGAAACCGTTTTTTCCATGCCAGTATAACATATTTTTTTCAGGAAGAAAAGTTGTTACAAAAGTGTTGGCATTGTTACAAAAATATGATATACTACAGTTAATCGACTGAAATGGACGCTAAAGGAGGAATCGCCATGAAAGCCGCTCGCATTTTCCTGCTTTTCATTCTGCTGCTCGCCCTCGCTCTGCCGCTCGGAGCGGCGGCCGAACCGGTCGTCACCGGCGATTTTCAGGATAGCGTAAAGCTGCTCAACAGCGCTCAGGGCGACGACGGCAGCTATACACAGATGTACCTCGACGGCGAAGACGTTTATATCCTCTGCGGCCGCGAAGTCACCTATTATGAATTGGACGACATCCTCGCCGGCAAGCTGTCCGACTGGTATTCCGAGGTGGAAGAGCCGGACAGCATCGAGGATATCACGCTCGACGGGCTTCCCGGCAAGCGCATGGATCTGACGCTGCACCGCGGCGATGAGCCGACCCGCGTCAGCTTCTTCTGCGTGCGTGATGAAGATTGGCTCCTCTATGTAGAATTCACCTATCCGCAGGCAAAGGCGGAGGAACTGTCCGCAAAGCTGGACGGCTGGGTTTCCTCGCTGCGCTTCGTCAACGGCGATTTCGGCGACGGCGACCTGGAATGGGAAGAAGTTTCCATGTATCGCGACGTCGTAAGCCCCGAAACCTTCCCCACGCTCGGCGACCTGATCGCCTGGGCCTCTCCTGAATCCTACAGCTGGAAGGCAGCCGACGGCGTCGTCGATATTACGCTGAACATGGCGGGCGGCATGCTGACGGTTTCGGCGCAGGGCGCCGAAAACATCCTGCCCGGCGACGCGCAGAACATCAGCGACCTGCCCACCAGCGCTTATGGGCTTTCGTTCCGGCTTTCGCAGCTTGCCTGGACGGGCAGCGATTTCCTGTTCGATCCTCCGCGCGGCTTCCAGCCCGGCACGAACATTCAGAGCCTGTTCGATTCCTTCCCCGACGCGATGATCCAGATGGTAACCAATTCACAGTACGGCTTTACGCAGTCGATCGAACTGACGGTTGAAAATCCCGCCAACGCTTCCGATTCTGCCGCCCTCGTCTTTTACGGCGCGGACGCCGTCGTCGGTCAGGTCGTTCTTACGATGAAATAACAAATTTATGGGTTGACAAGCAGAGAGATGCGTGATATAATACTCCCTGTGCTTAGGGGAGTGGCCCAATGGTAGGGCAGCGGTCTCCAAAACCGCCGGTTGCGTGTTCGAGTCGCGTCTCCCCTGCTTTAAAACTGTCGGAGTTGTCCGGCGGTTTTTTTATACGCTTTAAGACTTGCATAAATTGACTTTTGCCGTTATACTGAATACGTTTTTTCCAAATTTATCGAACTTATAGGAGATTTTTATGACGATCAGAATTTCTGCGGACAGCACGTGCGATTTATCCCCGGAGCTTATCGCGGAGAACCAGATCACCATCACCCCGCTGTACATCGTCTGCGGAGAAAACTCGCTGGCTGACGGTATCGCCATTCAACCGGAAGAGGTGTTCGCGTGGACACGGGAGCACAAACGCCCCTGTTCCACGTCCGCGGTGAATGTGGAGGATTATCTCAGGGTTTTCGGCGCGCTGCGCCGGGAATGCGACGCGATTGTCCACTTCACCATCAGCTCTGACATGTCCTCATGCTATCTCAACGCCTGCACCGCCGCGAAGGAAATCGGCAACGTCTATGTCATCGACAGCCGCAGCCTTTCCACCGGCATCGGCCATCTCGTGCTCGACGCATGCGAAATGGCGCGTGAAGGGATGACGGCTGAAGAAATCTTCAACACGCTGGAAGAGCGCAAAAAACTGCTCGACGTCAGCTTTGTCATCGACACGCTGGAATATCTGCGCTACGGCGGGCGCTGCTCGTCTCTGGCGGCGTTCGGTGCAAACCTGCTGCATCTCAAGCCCTCCATTCAGGTCACCGATGGCGTGATGGGCGTCAGCCGCAAATATCGCGGCCAGCTGAAAAAGTGCCTGCTCGACTACGTCGACGACAAGCTGGCCGATCCGGATACCGTCGATCCCCGCCGCGTGTTTATTACCGACTCCGGCGTGGATGATGAAATCTGGCAGGCTGTCGAAGCCGACATCCGCTCTCGCGTTCCGTTTGAAAAGGTCTATCACACGCACGCCGGCTGCACCGTCTGCGGCCACTGCGGCCCGGGTACGCTCGGCATCCTGTTCTATCGCAAAGAAAAATAAAGCAAAGCGCCCTCCGGTTTATTCCGAAGGGCGCTTGTTCATTTGCTTTTCCATTCGATTCCAGGCAGGCGCTCCATCCTCCTCGAGCGCATCAGCCGCTCTTACAGCACGCCGATTTCCCGATAATACTTCGCCGCGCCGTCATGCAGCGGAATCTCCGCAATGCCCGTCGCCGCGTCTTCAACCTGCAAGCCCTTGAGCGCCGCAAAGTTTTCCGAAATCTTCTCCATATTCTCCCACAGCGTTTTCACCAGCTGATAGGCGACTTCGTCGCTGACGTCGCTCGAAGCCATCAGCACCATGCGCACGGCGGTCGTCTGTACGTCCTCGTCCTGCCCTGCATACGTGCCCGCAGGAATGGTAAACGGCACATACCACGGATATTCCGCCTGAAGCGACGCGATCACTTCATCGTCTACCGGCACAAGCCGCCCGTCCGCCGTCGAGCAGATTTCGCTCACCGCCGCCGTCGGAATACCCGCCATGATCCACGCGCCGTCGAGCTGCCGGTTCCGCATCAGATCAATCGCTTCATTAAAGCCCACAAACTGCGCGGAAAAGCCATCCGGATAGGCTACGCCCGCGCGCGTCAGGTGCAGCTCCGTCTCGCCCACCGTCGTGCTGCCGGGCGCGCCGGGCGCAAACCGTTTGCCAGCAATATCCGCCAGCGATTCAATTCCGGAGGCCCTCGTTGCAACCACCTGATTCGGGTTGTAATAAAGCCCGGCAAGAATGCGCAGCTTTGCATCAGGCTTTCCTTCGAACGTATCCGTTCCATGCTGTGACTGCCACGCGATGCTCGTCACCGCCATGCTGACCTGCGCTTCTCCCTCGCGCAGGAAGTTCAGGTTATCCACGCCGCCGCCCGAAGCCTGCGCCGTAACCTGCACGCCTGGAACGCTCTCGTTCCACAGTTTTGCAAACGCAGCGCCCAGCGGATACAGCGTTCCGGTCGTCGCAGCCGTCGGGAAATTGATGCGCGTCACCTGCGCGGGCGCAAAAACGCGAACGCATACCAGCGCCGCAGCGATCACAGCCGCGCACAGCGCGGCAATCAGCCGAATCTTCTTGCTCTTCATGTTTTCTTTCCTTTTCGTTTGTGATAGATCATCATCGCGCAGGCGCAAAGCGCCAGACCGATCCAGTCGGTCGCCAGGTTCGGATCGAGCAGGCACAGCGCCCCAGCCAGCAAAAACGCGCGTTCCGCCGCACGCCGATCGCCCTCGCTCCGCCAGAAAAGCGCCGCCGAAAGCGCGCCGCCCCCCATCGCGGCCGTCAAGGCCGCGGTCGCCGCGCGCCATGCGGGAACGCCCGTCACGCCCCACAGGAGCGCCGGATTCCGCAGGAAAAACAGCGGCAGCAGAAAACCAACCAGCCCGAGCTTGACCGCCAGCAGCGCCGTTTTCGTCCTGTCCGAACCGGCAATGCCCCCGGCAACATACGCGCTGATCGCAACCGGCGGCGTAATATTGGACAGGCATGCATAAAACAGGCAGAACATATGCGCCGCCATCGGCGCGGCGCCGGCCTCGACCAGCGTCGGCGCAACGACCGACGCAACGATCACATACGCCGCCACGCCCGGAACGCCCATGCCCAGCACCGTGCAGAGCACGGCCGAAAGCAGCGCCGCCGCATAAAGTCCGCCGAAATCAGAAAGGCGCATAATCGCCTCGCTCAGGCGCAGACCCAACCCGGTCAGCGACACAGTCCCCACCAATACGCCGATGAGCATGCACGTAATGCCGACCGAAACGGCGCTTCGCGCCCCCTCCGCCAGCGATTCATACGCCGCGCGCAGGCTCATGCGCGTCTCCCGGCGCAGCGCCGCGGCCAGCGGCACGGCAATCGTCGCGCAGACGGCTGCCAGCAGCGGCGTAAAGCCCGCCAGCATCATCCCGATCAGCAGAAGAAGCGGCAAAAGCAAATGCCAGCCCTTTTTCAGCACTTCGCCCGCGCGCGGCAGGTTTTCCCGCGAAATTCCTGAAAGTCCCAGGCGCTTCGCTTCAAAATGCAGCGACAGAAACAGCGCCAGATAATACAGCACGGCCGGCACGGCGGCGGCGATGGCAACCTTCGTATAGCTCACGCCCAAATATTCCGCCATCAGGAACCCGACCGCGCCCATCACCGGCGGCATGAACTGTCCGCCCGTCGAGGCGACAGCCTCCACCGCTCCCGCAAATTCGGCGGAATAGCCGTTCTTTTTCATCATCGGGATGGTAATCGCGCCGGTCGTAGCCACATTCGCCACCGCGCTGCCGTTCATCATGCCCAACAGCGCGCTCGCCACCACGGCCACCTTCGCCGGTCCGCCCGCATAGCAGCCTACCATCGCCAGCGCCAGATCATTGAGGAACTGCGAAAAACCGCTTCTGCGCAGGAACGCGCCGAAGATCATGAACAGGAACACATACCCTGCGCTTACGCCCGCGCCCACGCCGAAAATCCCCTGGCTTCCCCAGAAGAGATGGCGCAGCAGCCGCTTCACCGTCACGCCGCTGTGTCCCAGCGCTCCGGGCAGGAAGCGTCCGAGGAAATTATACGCCAGAAATGCCAGCGCAAGCCACATCAGTCCCGGCGCCGTGCGGCGCGCCGCTTCCATCAGCAGCGCGATTCCCAGCGCCGCAGCGATATATTCGGCCGCGTCCAGCGCGCCTCCTGCCATTGCAACGCCGACATAGCGCAGCGCAAACCAGCCGTAAACCGCAAGCACGCAGGCAATCAGCAGCAGATCATACCATGGCGGCCGCCGAAGCGCCGTCTCGTCTCCCCTGCGCGCCGGATAATACGCAAACCCGAACGCCAGCAGGAACATTCCATGCCAGCCGCGGAACGTCACTGCGTCCATTGTGCCCAAAACAGAAAAAATAAGCTGGAACAACGCCCAGCCGGCCAGCAGCGCCGTAAGCAGACGGTTTGCTTTTCCCTCGTATTTTCGCAAAATATAGCCTCTTCCCGTGTTTCTTTCGCTCACCCGGTTCTCGCGCGCGTCATAGGATACCGCAGGAAAGGGGCGGGTGTCCATGGCGGAGATGCTGGCGGTTTCCGAAGCGCAGCGCGGATACATCCTCCGCCTGACGCTGCCCGATCTGGAACCCGCCGGGTTTGTCCGCTGCGGCGTTTCGCCCGGGCGACTTGCAGCCTGCGGCGATCTCTTCTGCGCCGATCGCTCCGAATCCGCCGTCTATCGTCTCTGCGGCCGCGCGCTTGAACTCGCAGGCGCTTTTCCCGTCGCGCCGGAAACCGAATCCCTCGCCGCGCATGGCGAACGGCTTTTCGTTCTTTCCGGCGGCGCGAATTCGCTCCAGACGCTCAACGCGCGCACCGGTGAACTGCTCGGCAGCGCAGCCATGGGCGTTTATCCGCGCGCGCTTTCGCTCCTTCCGGACGGCAGAACGCTCGCCGTCGCGTGCGGAACGGACTGCCGCGTCGCGCTTGCCGATGCGGAAACGCTCTCTCTGCGCGGCAGCTGGCCCGTCGGCGGCATCGCCTGCGGGGTCACGCTTTTCGCCGGGCTCCTCTACGCGCTCTGCGCGGAAGGAGAATATGACCTGCGCACCATCGTCGGCTATATCGACGAGCGCGGCGCGTTCCATCCGCAAATCGCCCTGCCCGGCCTTCCCGGCACAATGGCCGCATGCGGCGGCGGGCTGCTCGTAGGACACCTGGGCAATCTCACCATGCTCGACGCGCCGAACTGCCGCATCCGCTGGCAGACAAAAACGCGCGGGCTGCCCACGCAGCTCGTGCCGTTCAACCGCTTTGCCGTTTTCGCTGATGAAACGGACGGTCAGGTGGGTCTGATCGACCTGCGTCGCGGCAGAATCTACCGCCGCGCGCAGTGCGACTGTCCCGCCGGGCTGGCCGTCATTTAGCCACCGGCCTCGTCGTCTCCGAGCGCATGCATAACCGCCTCATAGACGCGCCCCGCGCGCTTTTCCCACAGATCGGAAAACTCCTGCGCCGTCACGCGCGATGGCACCGACAGACGCAGATCCATCAGGTCGCAGCCGCGCTCGAGCAGGCGCAGGCGCACCTCATAATCGTTCTCGCCGCGCTTTTCAAACGAGGAAAGCATTTCTTTTTCGCGCCGGAAGCGCGCGCGCCATTCCTCCGCGTGCTCGTCGATTTCGGCCAGGCGGGAGGGCGGAACGCGCTTGCGGAACATCAAAAGCGCGTCGTGGCCCTTTCCGGTGAGCGCAAAAAGCGTGCCCAGCGCATGCGGCTGCTTGCGCAGGAAGCCCGATTCGTCCAGCTCGGCCAGGCCCAGCTGGAGCGAGATATAGTCCATCAGTTCGTTCTCCACAACAAACGTCAAAAGCTGCTGCGAGGTGGCCGACCCCAGCCGGTCGATCGCGTGCAGCAGGAGCAGCTTGTTTTCGGTTTCGGACGGATGGCGCTGCATACTCAGACCTCGAAGGGCTTCACGGCCTCGAGAATATCCTCGCAGTCGTCGCTGTGAATGATGAGCTTGACCGGTTTGGACAGATCCAGGCTGAAAATGCCCAGGATCGACTTGGCGTCGACCACATGGCGGCCGGACTGCAGATCCATTTCATAATCGAAACGGCTGACGATATTGACGAACGACTTGACGTTTTCCGCAAGGCTCAGACGGATTTCAACTTCCTTCATTTTTTCTCTCTCCTTTTCTTTTTTCACTCGTTCATTATACGCACGAACGCGCAAAAAATCAACTGTTCAGCAGGGCCGCAAGCGGCCCCGGAAGCGGCGAGCGCAGCTCGATCATCTCGCCCGTGAGCGGATGCCGGAAGCGGATGCGCGAGGCGTGCAGCGCAAATCTTCCGGGCAGCGCTTCCAGTTCCGTGCCATAGAGAAAATCCCCGGCGATCGGATGCCCCGCATAGCTCAGATGCACGCGAATCTGGTGCGTGCGCCCCGTTTCCAGCCGCAGGCGCACAAGCGAATACCGCTCGCCCGGCTGCATCGTCTTATAATGCGTCACGGCGCGCGCGCCGCGTTCAAAATCGACGATACGGCGGATGGACGCGCCGTCCTCCTTGCGCATCGGCAGTTCGAACGTTCCCTCGCCCTCCATGCGGCCCTCGACCACGGCGAGATATTCGCGCACGTAATCCTCCGTGTGCAGGCGCGCCTGCATCAGCTGGCACACATGCCGGTCCTTCGCGGCGGCCATGAGTCCGCTGGTTCCCTTATCGAGCCGGTTCACCGGCCGGAACAGGAACCCCGGCTCATCCCGATAGCGCCAGGCCAGCCGGTTTTCGAGCGTTCCGCCCGCCTGACGGCACGAACACTGGCAGGGCAGCGGCGCGGGCTTGTCAATGACGAGAATGTATTCGTCCTCCCACACCACGGGCGCTTCGCCCTCCTCCGGCACAACCGCAACGTCCTCGCGCCCGGCGTCCTCCGGCATTTCCAGCGTAACCACATCGCCCGCATGCAGAATAAAATCCGCATGACGCGAAACGCCGTTCACCAGCACGCCTCCGGCGTTTTTCAGGCTGGACAGGCAGCGGTGGCTGACGCCCATCGCACCCAGCGCGAATTTTCCCAAGCGCTTCCCTTCTTCTTCGGGAGCAACCGTACGGGAAACCGCGCTCATTGCGGCAGCGTGGCCAGCAGCTCTTTCACGCGCTCGTTCGTCGCATAGTTGAGCGGCGAAATGCGGCCCTCCAGACAGATTTCCAGCTTCTCCCGCGCGGCGGCGTAATCTCCCGCATCGACGTCGTACAGCGCGAGGAAATAGTTCGTGTCGACCGCGTCGGGCTTAAATTTGACAGCCTTTTTGAACCACTTGAGCGCTTCCTTCTTGCCCTCCTCGCCGCCGAGGCGGTAATAGGTCTGCCCCATGTTATCCAATGCGAGCGGATCCTCGTCGTCGTAATCGACGGCCTGTCTGTTGAACTCCAGCGCCTTTTCAAAATCGCCGGCCTCCACCAGCAGATAGCCCAGCGTGGCGTAACTGTTGCCGCAGGGGTTCTTGCGGTGCACCTCTTCCAACAGTTCCAGCGCGTAATCCGTTTTTCCCAGCTTCCAACTGCACACCGCATAATTGGTCAGAAGCGTCGCACGCTGCTCCGGCGTGATGCCGCCCGGAGATTTCTCCGCCTTTTTCAGCACCTCGCGCGCCTTTTCGAATTCGTTTCTGCGCAGAAGCAGAATCGAATACGGCAGCAGATATTTCGCATCCGTCAGATTACCCGCGTCGTACAGCGCGGTATACTGCGCATACGCGCCCTCCGTGTCGCCCTTGCTGTGCGCCATCAGCGCCTTGCGCGCCGCAAACATCTCTTTCAGTCCCATTTTCTCGTCTCCTTTTTATTCTTTCCGGATTAACCGCAGATATCTTCTTTGCAGCGCTTCCAAGTCGTTCTGCTGCACATGATAGCGGAAATCGCCGCCTGAAAACTTCGCCAGCGCCTGCTCCGTCACGCGAAGCGCGTCCTTCGGGCGGCCCAGCCGCCATTCGTAGAGAATCGCCAGCGTCCTGTATGCTTCCAGTCCGCCCTCGCCGCGCGCGATCATCGCCTGATATGTTTCGGCCGCCTGCGCATATTCGTGCGCCCTGGAATACGACGCGGCCAGTTTTCCGCGCGCAAGCGCGCTGAATTCCGAACCGCTGGCCAGCCGATAGCACCGCCGCGCGCGTTCAGGTTCGCCGAATTTTTCCAGCGCGGAGCCGACTGCCAGCACGTCGAGCATGCTCTGCTGCTCCTCTGCGCGCTCGTACACATTCGCCATGTGCGCCATCAGCCGCCCGAGGGAAACCACATCCTCCGCATTATGCCGCATGACCGGCTCGATCAGCGCGAAATCGCCTGTCTTGAGGTATTTGAAATACCGTTCGGGCGCTTCCGCGCCGGGAATGTCGTCCTCGCGCGCAAAACCGAGGATTTCGCGCTCCAGCGTGCCCAGGTCGCACTTGCCCAAACGCAGCTTCCACGTGCGGCGCGCGGCATGGAGCAGATCGAGGTGCGGCTTCTCGCGCCATCGATCGCGCATACGCGCCATCAAGAACCGGTCCCGCAGGATGGGAATATCGAACGTCTTCCCATTGAAAGTGACGATGCACTCCGCGTCCGCCAGCTTCTCTGCAAACAGCGCCAGCTGCGCCGGTTCCTCCGGATAATCGCGCATGAACGCCTGCCGCACCACGAATTCATCGCCTTCCAGCCAGCCCATTCCGATCAGAAACGCTACCGTTCCCGCACCTGCAAAACCGGTCGTTTCCGTATCGAGATACAGCACCCGCTCCGCTGGAACGTCGCATGTTTCCAGGCCAAGCCTGCGCAGATCGCGCGCCGTAACCGCGCGCAGCGCGTCCCCCTCCGGAAACGGAAACCGTTCGTCCCGCACAAGGCATTCGAGCTTCTTTTCCGGCTTGGACGCTTCCTTCGCGACCGCCTTCAGCCGCGCGCGCAGATCGGGAATCATCCGACAAGCCGCTGCAAAAGCAGCAGCGCCGTTTTTTTGCCCGCAGCGCCCACCTCGCCCGCCGGTCCTACGCACGACGGGCAGCCCGCTTCGCACGGACATTCGGCTATCGCGTCGCGCGCGCTGCGCAGCAGCATCGGCAGCATATCGTAGACCTTTTCAGCCAGGCCCACGCCGCCGGGGCAGTTATCATAGAGATAAATCGCGGGCTTACGGGTGAACGGATCGCGCGTGCGATAAAGCACCGCAATGTCGCGCGGCGCGCACATCAGATACAGCGGCGCAATCTGCCGCAGCATCGTCGAAATTCCCAGCATGCCGCCCTGCAATTCATCCTGCGAAAGCCCCTCCGCCGCGCTGTCCGGGAGCGTCCACCAGCAGGCGGAGGTGGTCAGTTCCATCTCCGGCAGATCGACGGGACCGAAGCCAAGGTTCTCATGCGTATCAAACTTCATCTTTTTGAAAAGCGTTACCATGCTCGTCACCAGCACCTCGCCCAGCGCGCGCGGCGGCACGGCCTGCGCGTCTTCCTTTTCCTGATCGAGCACGCGCAGATCGACGTTCAGGTCGGCGTCGGTATAATACCCCACGTCCACTCTGCGGATATACGCCTTCTTGTTCTGAAAATCGAGCTTTTCCACCTGATACTGCTGCGCCTGATGCATGTAAATCGCCTGCTCATGCAGCAGCATCGGCACGGTATAGCGATCCATCTCTCCGATGATTTTATGGTTCGCCGGATCGGTAATGTCGACGATCATGAAGTTTTCATCGCCCGCCGATCGCAGGCTGATTTCCGCAGCCGGAAACTCCTCCGTGCTCCAGTGCCACCGGCCGCCCGTAAGGCGCAGAAAGCCCTGCTCGCCCAGATAGGCCAGCATTGCCTGCGTCGCGTCGGTTCCGCCGAAGCTCTCCCCTTCGAGGAAAGGCAGCTCGAACGCCGCGCATTTGATATGGTTCATCTGGATATACAGGTTGTCCGGATTGACCAGCGCGTTTTCCGGCGATTTATTGAAGAAATAGTCCGGATGATTGACAATATACTGATCGAGCGCCGAGGACGACGCGACCAGAATCGTCAGCGAGGTGCCGCGCCTTCTTCCCGCGCGTCCGGCCTGCTGCCAGGTGCTTGCGATCGTCCCGGGATAGCCGCACAGCACGCACGCGTCAAGCCGGCCGATATCAATGCCAAGCTCCAGCGCATTCGTGGCCACGACGGCCGTCACGCGCCCATCGCGCAGGCCGCGCTCGATGTCGCGCCGCTGCGTTGGCAGGTATCCGCCGCGATAGCCGCGCACACGGTCCGCGTTGCCCAGCACGCCGCGCACGAGATCCTTGAGATATTTCGTCAGCACTTCCACATGCAGGCGGCTTCGCGCAAAGACGATCGACTGAATATCGTTGCGCACGAGCATCGAAGCGATATTGCGCGTTTCCAGCAGGCATGAGCGTCGAATGCCCAGCTGCCGGTTCACGACAGGCGGATTGTACAGCACGATATGCCGCTCGCCCATCGGCGCGCCGTTATCGTCGATAAGCGTCATCGGCTCGCCCGTCAGCGTTTCAGCCAGTTCCTTCGGGTTGGCGATGGTCGCAGAACAACAGATGAACTGCGGATGGCTGCCATAAAAAGCGCACAGGCGCTTTAACCGGCGGATGACGTTGGCCAGGTTCGAGCCGAACACGCCGCGGTAGGCGTGGATTTCGTCGATCACGACATATTTCAGATTTTCGAAAAGCTTCACCCATTTGGTATGCCCCGGCAGAATGGCCGCATGCAGCATGTCGGGATTGGTCACGACCACATGCCCCGCCTGACGGATGGAGCGCCGCGCGGCGGCCGGCGTATCGCCGTCGTAGGTGTACGCCTTAATGGGCACGTCAAGCGCCTCTACCATTTCGTACAGCTCGTGCGCCTGATCGGCGGACAGAGCCTTCGTGGGGAAAAGGTAGAGGGCGCGCGTATCTTCGTTTTTTAGAATGCTGTTCAGCACCGGCAGATTGTAGCACATGGTTTTGCCGGAAGCCGTGGGCGTGACAACAACGATGTTTTCGCCGCGCAGGATCGCGTCCGCTGCCTGCCGCTGATGGGTATAAAGCGCCTGTACGCCGCGGCCGCGCAGCATCGCGGGGATGCGCGCGTCGATCTCCGGCGGAAACGCCGCGAGCCTTGCCGGACGGGCGGGAATCGTCTCCCAGCGCGTCACGTTTTCCATAAAAGCCGGACTCGATTTCAGCGAGTCGATCAGCTGTTCCAGATTCACCTGCCGGGCCTCCTGCGTATGAAATGCTGGAGGATATTATATCAGAACGTCCGGCTTCCCGCAACCGCTTACAGGGCGGCGGATTCGTTTTTCGGCGCGCCCTGCGCGCCCATATCCGCAGCCGCATCCGGCAGATAAAGCGCAAACGTCGTGCCCCTGCCGGGATCTACGGCGCAATCGACCCGCACGCCGAGTTCGCGCGCTGTGCGCCAGACGATAGAAAGCCCCGTGCCCTCGCTCATTTCACCGCGCACGAACGCTTCGCGCTGCGTCCGGGAAAGCCCGCATCCCGTATCGGAAACGAGAAGAACCGTCCTTCCCGCCCTGCGCGCCGCCGCGACATGCACGCACCCGCCCGTGGGCGTATAGCGAATCGCGTTAAAGACCAGATTGAACAGGATGCGCCGCAGCGGCTCCTCCTCGCAGTTCAAACGCAGCCCGCTCTCCGCATCGCAGAACAGGCGCACGCCGTTCTCGTCCGCACTTGCCGCAGCCGCTTCGCATATCTCGTTCAGCAGCGTTTCGGCGCCGCGCGCGTTTTCCCGCTCGCCCTTCGACGCGCTGCACGGCGCGAACCTGCCCAGCAGGTTCATCGCTTCCCTGACGTTTCTGCGGATTACCGCAAAATACTTTTTTCTCCTTTCCATATCCTGCGCGCCGTTTTCAAGCAAACCGGACGCCGCCAGGATCATCTGGAGACAATTCTTCACGTCGTGTGCAATGCCGACTCCTTCTGGTAGAGACTTCATACCGTTCAAACACCTCAAAGCAAGAATTCTGTTTGTCAACTTTTCCTGTATTATACCATATTCTTCTAAATTTGTCATCATTTTTTAACATATTTAACGCCGATTTCGTAGCACTTTCGCTCGACACGATTTGACAAAAAACCGCCCCTTTGCATCCTTCAATGGCAAAGGGACGGTTTTCAGCCCAATAAAAAAAGGCCGCTCAAGCCAGGAACACCCGCGGCACATGACGCACATCGCTTACTGCTGCTTTCTTCCGAACCTGACAGGGTTCACGAGGCGGCATTGCACGGGACCCGGCTGTCATCGCAGCCAAGGATTAGTATAACAGGTTTCCATCAAAAAATCAATCCCTTTGTTTTACGTTTCGAAAGTGCGAATCGCCGCGCCTTTCTGCGCCATTTCTTCTCCCGCCGCTTGCGCAAAACGCAAATGCGCGATAAAATACCTCTTACACACATGAAGACACAGGAGGCGGATGAATGCCCATAGCCTTTTGCCCGCTCCGCAGCGGTTCAAGCGGAAATTCTCTTTTTGTTTCGGCGGGCGGCGCCAATCTGCTGCTCGACGCAGGCCTTTCCGGCAAGACCGTTGAAGAGGCGCTTCGCGCCGCCGGAGGCGATCCCTCGCAGCTCTGCGGCATTCTCGTCTCACACGAGCACTCCGATCACATCAAGGGCGTAGGCGTTCTCAGCCGCCGCTACGATCTTCCCGTTTACGCTACGGAAAAAACGTGGCTCGCCATGGAATCGAAGCCCGGCATGCAGAACATCGCGCTGAAAAACCGGCGCGTCTTTTCCGCAAACGAAAGCTTCTATATTCATGATCTGGCCGTAACGCCATTCTCCATCCCGCACGACGCGGCCGATCCCGTCGGCTTCGCGCTTGAAACAGGCGGCCGCAAGCTCTGTGTGGCCACCGACCTCGGCCATATCGCCAAGGGCTGGATGGAGGCTGTTTCCGGCGCGGACCTTCTTCTGCTGGAAGCGAACCACGATCCGGAAATGCTCTTCACCTCGGAACGCTACACCTCCGCACTTAAATCGCGCATCTATGGCTCCCGCGGCCATCTCTCCAACGACGATTGCGGTAAGGCGCTTGTCCGTCTTGCCGAAACGGGCGTGCGAAACGTAATCCTCGGCCATCTGAGCCAGGAGACGAACAACCCCGAGCTGGCGTTCGACACCGTCTGCCGCACGCTTTCCGACAACGGCATCAAGCCGCAGGCCGATATGCGCGTCGATCTTGCCTGGCGCGACCATCTGGGCGGTTACTATGAAATCGGCTGACGCGCGTTATGCTGCACCGCTCTGCTGTCTGATTGCGCTCGCAGGCGCGGACGGCTGGGCTTTTCTGCCGCACAGCGGAAACGCCGTGCTCGAAGCCGCGTTTGCCTGCGTGTGGATGCTCGCGTTCTATTGCGCTCCTGCGGCGCTGCTGCGTCTGCGCGCTGTGCCGTTTTCCGTCAGGACGCGCGGCGCCATATGGCTTTTGATTCCCGCGGCGTTCGCGGGCGCGGCCGTGTGCGCGCGCCTGACGGTTTTCTGGTGTCGTGCGCTCTCCCGAGCGGGAATTTTCGTTTCCGCCATCTCCGCTCCCTTGTCGTGGTTGGATAACCTTCCGCTGCTTTTTTCTGCATGTCTTGCGCCCGCGTTCTGTGAAGAATTTCTTTTCCGCGGCGTGATGCTGCCCGCTGCGCCGCGCCGCGCGCTGCTTTTCTCCTCCGCAGTGTTCGCGCTGTTTCACGGCGCAGGTTCGTTCCCCGTTTCGTTTTGCAACGGCCTGATTCTCGGTCGGGTCGCGCTTACATGGGGGCTGCTGCCCGCAGCGCTGTATCATTTTTGCTTTAACGCGGGCGTTCTGTTTTTCAGCATGGTTCCTCTCTCCGGCTGGGTTCTCGCGCCGGCTGCGGCGCTCTGGTTCGCGCTGCTGGCCGCATCGCTGAAATGGCGGCGCGAAGCGCCCGAATCCGCCAAAGCGTCCCCCTCGCTATGCGCCGCGCTGTTCGGCTGGCTCTGCGTGCGGCTGATCCTCTCGCTCTAATCCTCGGAGGTGTTTTCATGACGACCGTAATTCTCTGCGTAGGCAAGCTCAAGGAAGCCTACTGGCGTGACGCCGCCGCCGAATACACGAAACGGCTCCAGCGGTTCGGGCCTGTTTCCATCATAGAACTGCCCGATCTGCCGGAGCCGAAAAACGCTTCCGAAGCCGATATTCAAAAACTGATCGCACAGGAAGGCGAAGCCATGCTGGCGCAGCTCAAGCCGCGCGATTATGTCGTCGCATTGTGCATCGACAGCAAGCAGCGCAGCTCCATCGAGTTTGCAGCCGATCTGTCGCGCATCGAAAATTCCGGCGCTGCCCGCGCGGTTTACGCCATCGGCGGTTCGAACGGGCTTTCTCCCGCGTTCATCCGCCGCGCAAACGCACGCTTCTCCTTTTCTCCCATGACGTTCCCACATCAGCTTGCCCGCATTATGCTGCTTGAGCAGCTTTACCGTGCGCGGAAAATTCTCGCCAACGAAACCTACCACAAGTGATCGTCGTAATAAACTTCCATCAGCGTCAATCCGCGCGCCGGGGCGGTAATGCCCAGATCGAGCCGGTCGCCCGTTTCCAGCGCCTTTTTCAGACAATCGGGCGGTAATTTGCCCAACCCAATATACATCAGCGTTCCCGCAAGAATACGCACCATATTGTAAAGAAAGCTCTTCCCGCCAACCCACAGCTCTACCACATCGCCCTCGCGTTTCACGTCCGCACGCCAGATTTCGCGCACGGTCGTTTTTGCAACGCTTCCTGCTGCGGCGAACGCGGCGAAATCATGTTCGCCAATTACAGCCTTCGCCGCCGCGTCCATCCGCGCCGCATCGAGCGGGCGCGGCTCGTGCGCCATAAAATTGCGAAGCATCGCCGTTCCGTGCACGCTGTTGTTGACGAGATAGCGATAGGTTTTGCCGCGCGCCGAAAAGCGCGCATGAAAATCCTCCGGCACGCTGCGGGAAGCCGTCACGCGAATATCGTCCGGCAGGCGCGTGTTGAGCGCATAGCAGAACCGTTCGGCCGGAATGCGCGACGGGTTATCGAAATGCACCGTCTGCCCCAGCGCATGCACGCCCGCGTCGGTGCGGCTCGCGCCGGTCACGCCGATCGTCCGCCCCGTCAGGGCGCGCAGCGCCTTTTCAATCTGCGCCTGCACGCTGTCGGCGTTTTCCTGCCGCTGCCAGCCGGAATAATTCGTGCCGTCATAGCTCACGCGAAGCGCCACGCGTCGGCTTTCTTCGCTCACAGCAGCACGCCCTCCAACACCACCAGTACGATATACGCGGCCATCACGGCTACGGCGTAGAGATCATAGCGCGAATACTTCAGCACGCGAAGGCGGGTCCTTCCCTCTCCGCCGTGATAGCAGCGCGCTTCCATGGCCATCGCCAGATCGCCCGCGCGGCGGAACGCGCTGACGAACAGCGGCACCAGCAGCGGCACCATCGCCTTGGCGCGCCGGAAAATGCTGCCGCTTTCGAAATCAGCGCCGCGCGCGCTCTGCGCGTTGAGGATTTTCTGCGCTTCCTCTGTCAGCGTCGGAATGAAGCGCAGCGCGATGGTCATCATCATCGCAATTTCATGCGCCGGAAATCTGACGACCTTCAGCGGCGACATGATGCGCTCCAGTGCGTCCGTCAGCACAATAGGCGACGTGGTGAGCGTCAGCACGGACGTGCCGAGCACCAGAAACGCCAGCCGGAAAGTGAAGAAAAACGCGTTGCGCAGGCCGGTCATCGTGATCGTAATTTTCCAGACGCGCACCAGCACGTCCTCGCCGCCTGTCATGAACAGGTTCAGCACGGCCGTGAAAATCACGATCCATTTCAGCGGCTTCAGCCCGCGCGCGAGGTATTTGATCGGAATGCGCGCAAGGCGCGCCACAAAAACCACCAGCGCCGCCGTAATCAGATAACCCGCGACTCCCTTTACAAGAAACACGCCGATGATATACGCCAGCGTCAGCCCCAGCTTGCAGCGCGGGTCGAGCTTATGAATCACCGAATCGCCGGGCATAAACTGGCCCAGCGTGATATTCTTCATCATTTCAGGCCAGTCCCCCTTTCCAGGTGCTCCAGAAGCCATCCGCGCAGTTCTTCCATCCGGCAGACGCCCTCGGGCGGCGCATAGCCCTTTTCGCGCAGCATATCGGCGATGCGCACCGTTACCGGCACGTCCAGCCCGATTTTCGCCAGCCTCGCGCCATGCGCGAACACCTCGCGCGGCGCGCCTTCCAGCGCCAGCGCGCCATGCTCCAGCACGGCGATATGCGTGGCGTAATTCGCCACGTCCTCCATGCTGTGCGATACCATCACAATCGTCGTACCCTCTTTGTGCAGCGTACTCACCAGTTCAAGCATATCGCGCCTGCCGGCGGGATCCAGCCCTGCCGCGGGCTCATCCAGCACCAGCGTCGACGGCCGCATTGCCAGCACGCCCGCAATGGCCACGCGGCGCATCTGACCTCCGGAAAGCTCCAGCGGCGAGCGCTCGCCGATTTCAGCCTGCGACAGCTTCACGCGCGCAAGCGCCTCGCTGACGCGTTCCGTGCATTCCGCTTCGGACAGGCCGAGGTTTTTCGGTCCGAACGCCACGTCGCGGTTCACCGTTTCCTCAAACAGCTGATACTCCGGATACTGAAACACCATGCCCACCTTACGGCGCACTTCGCGGCGGCTCACGCCCTTTTCGTTGATGTCTGTTCCGTCGACAAGCACGCGCCCGGATACGGGCTTCAGCAGCGCGTTGAGGTGCATGGCGATGGTCGTCTTGCCGGAACCCGTATGACCGATCAGCGCGAAAAACTCGCCGTCGCCGATTTCGAACGACACGTCGCGCACCGCCGTAGCCGCGAACGGGCTGCCCGGCATATACGTATACGTCAGTTTTTCCAGCTTGATCGACATAATGCCTCCACCATCTCTTCCGCCGTCAGAATGCCCGTTGGAACCTCTACGCCCGCCTGCCTCAGATCATACGCCAGCGCTGCCGGCGCGGGCGCGTCCAGACCGATCGCACGCATTTCATCCACGCGCGAAAAC
>SFFS01000186.1 GCA_004557805.1 Clostridiales bacterium
AGGGCTTCGATCTGCTGGCCAAGCTGGCGGACCGCCTCGGCGGCGTGGTCGCCGCCTCCCGCGCCTGCGTGGACGCGGGCTGGGCGCCGCACAGCTGGCAGGTGGGCCAGACCGGCACCACCGTCAAGCCGGCTATCTACATTGCCTGCGGCATCTCGGGCGCGATTCAGCATGTGGCCGGCATGAAGGATTCCGGCTACATCGTCGCGATCAACAAGAACCCGTCCGCCGCGATCTTCGAGCTGGCCGATTATGGCATCGTGGGCGACCTCTATGACGTCATCCCGGCCATTCTGGACGCGCTCGGCTGAGGCTGATTCAAGAAGGAGCGAGAGCATATGCCGGATGCATGGAGCGCGCTGTCCGTCGGTCAGGCGCTGAAGACGACAGCCGGATGTTCGCCCTGCAGCGATGCAGTCACAGAGGATGGCCTGCAATGGAGCTGGCTGGATCTGGATGAGCATTCAGATGAATATGCCCGCTATTTTCTCTCGCGCGGCGTCCGACGGGAGCAATTCGTCGCCATGATGGCGCATACGTCGGCCAGGGCCGTGGCCGCGCTGCTGGGGCTGATGAAAATCGGTGCGACGCCGGTGATGATCTCTCCGGCGCTGAACCGCGAACAGGTCGCCTATGAGCTGGCCCTTGCGCAGGCCGGGGTGGTCATTCCCTTCTGCAGCGAGGCGCAGGCGCGCATTCCGGAGGGCGTGACCGTCCTGCCGGATGCGCTGCCGGAGCAGGACGGCGTGTCCGACCGGCAGCTGGCGGAGGCCTGCGATGGGACCGATCCCCGCAGGAGCGGCATCGTCCTGTTCACCTCCGGCACCTCCAATCGGCCCAAGGCGGTCTTCCTGAGCCAGGCCCAGCTTCTGGGCAACGCACGGATGCATCAGGGGTTCATGCACATCACCCCGGAGGACCGCATTGTCGCGGCTCTGCCGATCGAGCACATTCTCGGCCTGATCATCACGGTGCTGCTTCCCCTGGTCTCCGGTGCGGCGATGTGCATCTGCGCCGGCCGGCACACCAGTGCGGTGCTTAACACCATCCAGCGGGAACGGTGCACGGTGCTGTGCGGCGTGCCCTCCATGTTCCACACGATCGTCTCGCGCCTTACGATCGGCAGCTGGGATATCTCCTCCCTGCGCATCGGCCTGACGGGCGGCGCGCCCTGCAGCCGCGAGCTGTTCGCCCGGATCGAGGAGCGCCTGGGCATCCTGCTGATCTCCACGCTGGGACAGACGGAGACCACCGGCGGCTTCACCCGCTATGATCCGCTGGAAACGGCGGAGGACAGGCGAACCTCGGTCGGCGTTCCCAGCCCGTTCGTCGAGGTGGCGATCCGGAACGCGCGCGGAGAACGCATGCCGCCGGACACGGACGGCGAAATTCCTCCCGGGATCAGCATGCCCGGAATGCGCGCGCGTTATGCGCGCAGAAAAACGGAGGCCGGATTTGCGGCGAACAATCGACATCAAAAAGGCTGCGCGCTACGCCATTATTCTCAACGCCGTGCAGATTGCCGCGGCTGTCGCCATCGCGCTGCTGGTGCTTCTGACGGACGTTGAAGCGCGCGCCAGCTGGCGGTATATCGCGGCACTGGTGTGCGTTTCGGCGCTGCTGGTGATTTGCGGCGCGATCGTCGATATCGGCAACGCGCTTTCCGCCGACCGCATCAAGCAGCAATCGGAGATGCTGGAGGAGGCTTACGCGCAGCTGGAATCGCTCAACGGCGCGCTGCGCGCGCAGCGGCACGATTTCCGCAACCATTTGCAGGTGATCGGCGGGCTGCTGGAAATGGGCGAATCGGACGAGGCGGCGAAGTACATCGACCGCGTGTACGGTTCGGTCGGCGCGCTGTCTGCGCAGCTGAGAACGGCGAGCCCCGCCGTGAACGCGCTGCTGCGCGTAAAAATGGCCGAGGCGCAGAAGCGCGGCGTCGCTATGGACGTGATCGTCCGCTCCGCATGGGAGGGGCTGCCCGCGCAGGGCTGGGAAATGTGCCGCGTGCTGGGCAATCTGATTGATAACGCGATGGACGCGCTGAAGGACACGCCGTCCCCGCGCGTGACGGTGACGCTCGGCGAAGAGCTGAGGGCACTTATCTTTTCCGTGGAGAATAACGGCCCCGAAATCCCCATGGAAATCCGCGAGAAAATTTTTCAGCCCGGGTTCACCACCAAGGGCGGAGAACGCGGACAGGGGCTCGCGATTGTACGCGAAATTATCGCAGGCTACGGCGGCGAACTGACGCTGGAGTCCGACGAGAATCATACGGCGTTCTGCGGCCGTCTGCCCAGGGGCGCGGCGCAGCCGCCTGAAAAAGAAAGAGGAGAATCGAAATGACGAAAATCACTTCCCGCCCGATGGGCGAAATGAACGGAACGAGCGTGGAACTGTATACGCTGACGAACGCGCAGGGCGCGTTTGCGGAGATTTCGACGCTCGGCGGTACGATCGTGTCGATTCATGTGCCGGACAGGGACGGGAAAATCGGCGACGTGACGCTCGGCTATGATACCGTGGAGACCATTTCCCGCGGGGCGGGTTATATGGGCAAGCTGATCGGCCGCTGCGGCAACCGCATCGGCGGCGCGTCGTTCGAGCTGAATGGAAAGACCTATACGCTCGCAAAAAACAACGGCGAAAACTCGCTGCACGGCGGCTGGCAGGGGTTTGACAAAAAGGTGTGGGACGCGCGCGTCGAGGGCGAAGCGCTGGCGCTGTCCATTGTCAGCCCGGACGGCGAGGAAGGCTATCCCGGAACGATGCATGTGACCGTGACCTACACCTTTTCCGATGAAAACGCGCTGGGCATTCATTACGAAGCCGAGAGCGATCAGGATACGATCATCAATTTGACCAATCACGTTTACTTCAACCTCTCCGGCCCGGCGGCGGAAACCGTCTGCGAGCACCGCATTCAAATCGAGGCCGACCGCTTTACCGAGGTTTCCAGCAAAGCCTGCATTCCCACCGGCCGTCTGCCGGAGGTGGCGGGTACGCCGTTCGATCTGCGCTGGCCGCGGGTCATCTCCGAGGGCCTTTCGCATCAGGAAGAATGCGAGCAGATGCGCTTCGGCAACGGTTACGATCATAACTTCGCCGTTGCGGGCTGGGACGGCAGCTTCCGCCGCATCGCTACGGTTTTCGACGATCAGTCCGGCCGCCGCATGGAGACATGGACCGACCAGCCCGGCGTGCAGTTCTACGGCGGCAACGGCATCTCCGGCGATGTGCCCGGCAAGCTCGGCAGGCCCTACGTCAAGCGGCAGGGCCTGTGCCTGGAAACGCAGCATTATCCGGACAGCATTCATCATCCGGACTTCCCCAGCTGCGTGCTGAAGGCCGGCGAGAAATACGATACCCGCACCGAATACCGCTTTTTCGCTGAATGAGCCGCCTGATTGGAATCGTGCCCACGGCGCGCCTGTTTGCCAATGACGATCCGTATCAGGACAACTATGTGTTCGTGAACCACTACGTCAGGCGTGTGACGGAGGCGGGCGGCGTGCCCGTCGGCGTGCTGGGGGTCGACGGCGAAATTGCGCCCGGCGCGCTTGAAGCGTGCGGCGCGTTGCTCATCTGCGGCGGAAACAAGATCTGGCCGTATCATATTCAGGCGGTGGAGCATGCGGCGCGGACGGGAAAGCCGGTGCTGGGCGTCTGCCTGGGCATGCAGGCGATCTGCGCCTACTATATGATTCGCGAGGAAGCGCAGGCGCGCGGCCTGACAGGCGGCGCGGCGGATATTTTTTCCGCGCTCAAGCGCGAAAAATATTACTTCACCCGCCCTGTGGAGCATCACTGGGATGTGCCGCTGACCCGCACGACCGTGGACGATGTGAAGCATCCGGTGCACTTTGCGCCCGATTCCCGCCTGGCGCGGCTGACCGGGCGGAGCGAAACGATGGGCGCGTCGATGCACCGCTACCGCGTCGATCACGTGCCGCAGGGGCTGCACCTTTGCGCCTGGACGGACGACGGCTGCATCGAGGGCGTTGAGAATGAAACGATGCTCGGCGTGCAGTTTCATCCTGAGGTGGACCGGGCGCACCATGCGCTGTTTGAAATGCTGATGAAATAAGAGATGGCGTGAGGAAGAAGTTCTCCTCGCGATTTTCAGAGAAACCGATTGCGGGCGAATCCGACGGATTCGCCCGCTTTTTTTCTGGAAAGGGATTGACAATCTGATTTATTATGATATGATTTTGATATCAAAGAAAAAAGGGAGGGATAAAAGTGAAGGAGATTGTGCTCAAGAACCGCAAAAACGGTATGGCCGTGCTGCTGGGGACGGTTGCGCTGATGGTTCTGGCGATTGCGGGCTGCGTGTTCGGCGGAATTCTGCTGGAAAACGGAAAGAGCGCGGCGCTGCTCGTGGTCAGCCTGGCGGTGCTCTGCACGAGCTGGCTGCTTCTGCCGGGGCTGAAGGTTTTGAAGCCGCAGGAGGCGCTGGTGCTGACGCTGTTCGGCAAATATATCGGCACGCTCAAGGGCGAAGGGTTCTATTTCGTCAACCCCTTCTGCACGGGCGTGAACCCGGCGGCCAA
>SFFS01000187.1 GCA_004557805.1 Clostridiales bacterium
TTCGGCGAGCGGGTGATGCAGATCGACGCGCTGGAAGGCGGCGGGGAGTCTCCGGAGCCGCTTGCCTATGCGCAGGTCTGCCGCCTGGGCGAGGACGCGGGCTACTTTTATCTGTTCCGTGACCAGTACGGCGGCTACATGATCCCCAAGGAGCAGCTTGGCGAGCGCGCAGAGGGCTTTCGCGCCTTTGTGGAGGGCAAAACGGGACAGCGCTTCCGCTCGAGAATGGCGCCCGTGGTCAGGCTGATGCGCAGACTCGGCGCAAAAAAGGGATAGTTTTGAGAGTCGCGAAGCGAACATGGGGTCAAGGGGCGAAGTCCCTTGGCGGGTTTGGGCGGCAGCCCAACGTAGTGATAGAAATCAAAAAGAAAGCAGTTTCAGAGCAGGATGCGAAGCATCCTACGATTGAAACGGCTCTGATCCTGTAAAGTCAGGGTTTAACCCAAAATAGAAAACAAGGGTTCTTTCCCCCCCTCTTTGGGGTGAAGAACCCTTGCTGTTATGAGCGGATTACAGCTCCTCGTAGCGCAGAATGCAGCTATCCGTCTCATACTCGTCATCGTCGAGCGCGCGGTGCAGCAATTCAATTTCGCCATTCTGGTTGTCGTAGGGATCGCGGCGCAGGAAGCGCTTGGGCGGGTTGAACTCCTGCTGGAAGTCGCTGCAAAGCGGCAGGCGCCAGGGCTCGAGGTTGCCGAAGTAGAAATTCCAGCGCTCCGTGTTGCCCGCGCGATAGGCCGAGCCGCCGAACGAGCAGTCCGCGAACAGCCAGCCGTAGGGCGCGACGTAGAAGCGGGCCCAGTCGTGGTTGCCGGTGGATTCGGGCGTCGTGTACAGGCCGGCCTGCCAGCGCGCGGGAATGCCGCACAGGCGGCAGAGCGTGATGAACGTGATGGCCTGCACGCCGCAGTCGCCGCGCTGCCCGCTGAGGAAATACTCGGGGATGTTCGTGACCGTCAGATAGGGCGGCATGAAGCGGTAGACCGCCTGCGTCGTGATGAAATCGTAGATCCGGCGGGCCTTGAGCAGCGGGTTGGTCTCCTCTCCGACGATCTCTTTGGCCAGCGCGCGCAGATAGGGCGTGAAGACGACGTGCGGCTCCTGCTCCTGCGTGTCAAAGGCGGGCTGCTCCGCGCAGACGGCCTCGGGCTTCGGCTCGACATACCTTGCGTCGATCTCGTAGGCGATGTCGGCGCTGACGGTCATGCCCGGCTCGTAGGGCAGCTCGAAATACGCCGTGCGGTGCGGCTCGTCCTCCGGCGCGATGAACGCCGCGGGATGGGACGAGGAGAGCAGCGCCGCGCGCGTCACCTGCGCGCCCACGACGGGCAGCGGCAGATGGATGCGCAGCGTCTCGCCGGGCGTCAGGCGGTCGCTTTTGACCGTCATCTGCTCGTGTACCTCAAAGCGCGCGCGGACGCCGCCCTGGGCCTTCATCTTCGCGATCATCGCGTCGAGCGCCTTGCTCCGGCGCGCGGCGCCTGCGCGAACCTCGGGGTTGAGCGCGCGGGCGGCATAGGCCGGGCGCGTCTTGAGCAGGTTGGAGACGCAGTTATCCTTGAAGCGGACTTCACCGCTCAGATAGCGCCAGTCGAGCGTTCCGTCGTCGCGCAGGGCCTCGAGCTCGTCCTCGCTGAAATCGCGCACAGCGGCTTGAAGCTCGCGAAGCGCCGCCGCCTGCGTCAGCGGATAGGAGGCCGGCAGCGCGCGGGCGATTTCGAGCTGGAAGCGCAGACGATCCTTGAGGCATTCGGGCGTGCGCGGGTCCGCAAGGCGCAGCGCGATGACGCGCTCCATGCGCGCAAGGTCGCCGGCCTCAAAGAGCCGCTGCACATCCGGCGGCAGGGGATAGCGCAGATAGGAGAGGTTAAGCAGCATCAGGCCAGCAGCTCCTTTACATAGGCGATGATCGCCTCGTCCTTGGCGTGAGCAAAGAACAGCTCGCTGAATTTTTCGCCGGCGATGGCGCCGCGCACGAGCTCCTGGTCGATGCCCTTGAGGCAGGTGATCAGATCCTTGAGCGTGTGCGCACGCACGGCGTCGAGGATCTTCTTGTTGCGCTGCTCCGGCACGACGCGGTCCGCCGGATAGCCGTTGCCGCTGCCGAAGCCGAAGAGCTTCTCAAAGGTATACTCGAGGTTCAGCTCCGCGCCCCAGCCGAAGCCCTTGGCGAAGGGCATCGAGACGGCGTTGCCGTCGTTGATCTGCGCGAACATGTAGCCGTCGGAGGGATCGACGACGTGGCCGCAGAGCACACCCGGGAAGCTGTTGAGCGCGAGCATCGCGCCCTCGCCGGTGCCGCAGCCGGTGACGACGTAGTCCGCCGCGCCGGAGTTGAGCAGGATGGCGGCGAGGATGCCGTTCTGCACATAAGTCAGAGACGGCTCGCCGGCGACGCCGTACATGCCGTAGTTGTCGACCTCGTGGCCCATCGGGGTGACGACCTTTTTGAGGGCGGCTTCGATGGTCGCGTTCTTGGCGGCCTGGCTGTTTTCGTTGATCAGAGCGATGCGCATAATGGATTCCTCCTGACTGGAATGATGGCATGAAAAAAGTGTCCGTACAAATGCGTACAGACACACAGAGCGTCGACAAAAGGGCTTTTTCCCCCGGAGGGGGAGAAAGCAATCCCCCATGATTCTTTGGAAAGGGGATGCCAGACGAGAAATGCCGGCAGATATCGACAAGCTGAGTGCCTATGCAATGCGTACAGACACAGAGTAGCGCGCGACGGCGCGATTGTCAAGGACTTGCGGCAAAAACCAGCTCAGGTTAGATATTTGACCGGAATGCGGCGCATCGCGCGGATGAGCAGCGGGCCGACGATCAGGCAGGCGACGGCCTCGCCGGCGGCGACGAAGAGCATGCACAGCGGCAGAGAGAGCACCGGCGCATAGCAGTAATGGATGACCGCGCCGACGATCACGCCGTTGAAAAGCACGGGCATGACGGCGGCGAGCCAGAAGCGCTCGCGCAGGCGGCGCGTGCACAGCGCGGCCAGCAGCGTGGCGAGCGTGCCGAAGACGATGTCGAAGATCGTGCAGCCGCCGAGGATGTTGGAGAGCAGGCAGCCGATCGCCAGCGCGGGAACGGCCTCGGGCATCAGAATGGGCAGCAGGGTCATCGCCTCGGAGAAGCGGATCTGCACCTCGCCGTAGCTGAGCGGGGCGAGCAGCAGCGTCAGCACGGTGTAGAGCGCTGCGATGATCGCGCCGCGCGCGAGGACGCGGACGGCCGTGCGGTTTCCTGCGGGGACAGTGGTGTTCATAGAAAAGTCTCCTTTGTCATTTTGCTCAACCGCGGCAAAACAGACAAGCCAAAGAAAAAGCGGCACAAGGCCGCATGGGAAGGCGCAGCGCGCATTCCCGGCCCATAGTTTTGTTTAAGGACTGGATGGTTTCGAACAGTCCATTCGGTTGTCGCTTTGCATTATAGCAGAGAAGGAGGAATTGCGCAAGGGTAAAAGCAGGAGGCGGAGGAGCGGAAAAAATTTTGAAAGAGCTATTGACAGACGCACTGTTTTGCGCTATAATAGCTCTTGTCGTTAGAACGACGCTGCATCGCGGGATGGAGCAGTCTGGCAGCTCGTCGGGCTCATAACCCGAAGGTCGTAGGTTCAAATCCTACTCCCGCAACCATAAGGCGGCATAGCTCAGCTGGCCAGAGCATTCGGTTCATACCCGAAGTGTCATGTGTTCGAATCACATTGCCGCTACCAAAGAAAAGGCTCGGAAATCTTTCCGGGCTTTCTTTTTTTGCCTTTCAGGAGCCGGCTTCGCCTCCGGTATCGACGGAATGCGCCGGAGCGCACAGAGCGGGCGGAAGGAAGGGCGGCCGCTGGCCATCAGAGTTTCGTTATTTCTTTCTCTTTTTCGTGCAAACTATGCGCGTTTTTGCCGCTGTATGCCTTTTTTAAAAAGGAAAATGGGCACGCGCTGCGCATGCGCTTGACAGAACGGCCTGCGGGCGGGATGAAAAAGGCCCCACAGCGATAATCCTGCAATCGTTCTGGATTTGGGCCTCGGTTAGCTGTTCATAGAGGGGAATATTAGGTAGAGCCAGATAATCATTTTTCCCTTCGAACAAAGCGTATTCCCATGCTCGGATATTTTTACGTTTGTTTCCAAATAAGAAAAACAAATAATTCACCGCCTATTCCTGCTCGATATGAAAAAAATCCTCAATCCGAAGATTGAGGATTTGTGGTGGTCTGTACTGGACTCGAACCGTTGCCCTACGGCCTGAAACCGCCACAGGCGGCGGCCTGCGGTCAACCTCCATCGATGTGAAGCGTGACGCGGCAACGGACAGGATTTGGAGAAGGGAACAAAAAAACCACCCATGAAGGGTGGCTATTGGTGGTCTGTACTGGACTCGAACCAGTGACCCCATCGATGTGAACGATGTGCTCTACCAACTGAGCCAACAGACCGTATCGCTGAGAACAGAATAGATTATAGCATGCATAGGGGAGAAAGTCAACCCCGAATTTGAAAAAACCGGGAACGGCGTGAGGCGCGCCGTTCCCGCTTGGCAATCAGGCTTTC
>SFFS01000188.1 GCA_004557805.1 Clostridiales bacterium
ATGCGCTGACCCAGAAGGAAGCCCGCAGCGAGCTGCATCAGCAGCTGATGGATACCCTGAAGGAGCAGCTTGACGCTCATGAAGCGGCCGGCAATCCCTACCTGTTCGACTCCGTCGAGTTCCACACGCTGCAGACCTATGACGGCGGCGACTATGTCGGCGATCTGAACCAGATCTATCAGCTCTGCTCCAACGCCTATCCGGATATGCTCTGGATTGAAGACCTCGGCGTAGAATTCACTGACAAAATCACTCAGGGCACCGGCTCCATGTGGCCCCGCACGCACAAGGCTGCCAAACCCATCGGCACCAGTTACATCGAAGCGTATGAAGCCCGCCTGGGCGAAACCGACAAGTGCGAAATCATGACCGACACCACCGCCGACAGCCTGATCGTGGATGAAAACGGTGCCGTCGTTGGTGTGAACGCCCATGGCAAAGATGGCAACAAGGTAATCCTGCACGGCAGCGTCATCATGTGCACCGGTGGTTTCGCGGGCAATGTGGAAATGCGCATGAAGTATTGCCAGGGCGAAAAGTGGCCTGATCTGGGCGAATGGCTCCACACCACCAACGCACCGGGCGTGACCGGCGAAGGGCTACTCATGGCGCAGGATGCGGGCGCGCATCTGGTCAACATGGAGCAGATTCAGCTTCTGCAGGTCTGCAACCCCTACACCGGCAACTGCGCTGACTATACTGAGCAGATCGGCATCGAAGGCTTGATGTTCCTCAACGACAACGGTCAGCGCTTCGTCAATGAAGGCGGCCGCCGCGACGTTGTCTGCAAGGCCATCTTCGATCAGCCCAACGCACGCATGTGGGTGCTCTACAGCGGCGATGTGGTCACCAATCCGGATGCTGTGTTCACCAACGGCGGCGTGCCGCTGCGCGTGATGTGCGAGAACGGCACCTCCGGCTACCGCTGCTTCGAAACACTCGAGGAAGTGGCCGAATACATCGGCTGCACCGACGTGGAGACCCTCAAGGCGACGCTGGCGGACTATAACGCCCATTGCGACAGCCAGGAAGCGGACGAATACGGCCGCACGCTGTTCGCCACCAAGTTCGAGAACGGCCCCTGGTACGTCTATCCGCGTTCCCCCGCTGCGCACCACACGATGGGCGGCGTGGATATCGACCTCGACTGCCATGTGCTCAATGAAGCGGGCGAGATCATCAACGGTCTGTACGCCGCTGGCGAAATCACCGGCGTGCTGCACGGTGCCAACCGCCTCGGCGGCAACGCCATCGTTGACTTCACGGTGTATGGCCGCATTGCCGGAACCACCGCTGCCAACGAACTGGCCAAGTAATCCAACCTAAGCGACGCAAAACGGACGGGATTCGCTTCCCGCCCGTTTTTTACTGTCGCTTTCTCGCTGGTAAGGGGCGTTTCCGGTTCGCATCGCGCCTGTTCCCTTCGGCTCTTCTGTGCCGCCCAAACATAATATTTTCCGCCTGCCAAATCGCCCCGGCCCTCGCCTCCCCTACATTTTTTCCGCGTCCTCATGATAATACTTGTCGATCCCGCCATAACCGCCGATCAACTTGTTTTCCTTCGTTTTCCGGAGAAAGCTCTCCAGCCGCCGCCTGAATTCCTCCGGTCGTTTTCGCGCCGCATCGATATAAGCTACGCGAATCCGCCTGTACGCTTCCGGGAACTGCTCGTAATTCTCCCATGCCTCCGGTTCCTGCCGAAGCGCCTGCAAAATATCCTCCGGAAACGCATACGGCGTGCGAATCACTTCCAGCACGCTCTCCCGCACGGCAGGATGCAGCATTTCTCTGCTTTCCAGCCAGATCAGCCGTTCGATGTTCGCGCGCGAATACGGGCTTCCCTTCCTTCGCGGGCAGAACCGCTGCGCCCTGTGCAGCGCATCCAGGTTGCAGATCGTGGTATCAATCCAGCCGAAGCACAGCGCTTCCTCCACTGCGTCGTTATAGGAAAGGCGCGGCTCCTCCGCCGCTTTCATCGGAAACACCAGCCAGATCTCCGGTTCCCTTTCAAAGTTCGCCGCAAGCCATGCGCGCCATTCGCTTCTCTCGCTCGTATAAAAGGTTTTCATTTGCGTCATGCTTTCATCCTTCCAGGCGGCTTCGCCGCAGACAGAAAAAACGGCGAAGCCGTGAAAAAACACAGCCCGCCGTTCCGTCTTTCGCGCTTATTTGGATTTGATGTAGGGCTTGCCGTTCGCCGCCGGAACCTGTGCGCGGCCCACAAAGAGCACCAGCGTCAGAATCGTCACGACGTACGGAATCATCGAAATGAGATTGACCGGAATGCCGCTGCCCGAGCCGACAACCACGCGCAGGCCGTTGCAGAAGCCGAACAGGATGCAGCCCAGCAGCGCGCCCTGCGGCTTGAACTTTCCGAAAATGACCGCCGCGATGGCGATGAAGCCCTGTCCCACAACGACCGACTGCCGGAAGGCCGACACCGTCGCCAGCGTGATCGACGCGCCGCCGAAGCCCGCCAGAACGCCGGAAAAGAGCACGCACAGATAGCGCACGAGCGTCACGTTCACGCCCAGCGTGTCCGCCGCGCGGGGATGTTCGCCCACCGCGCGCAGGCGCAGGCCGAAGCGCGTCCTGTAGAACACGAACCACACCACGATCACCATCAGGAAGGCGATATAGGTCGATGCGTATGTGTTGAACACCAGATCGAGGAAGCTGTTCTGCGCAAACGCGCCGCCCGGGAATTTTTCGTTCAGGGCTGCAAACAGCCCTTCCATAATGCGCGGCAGCTTCTTCTGCACGAGCTGCGTTTCGCTCGAGCCGAACAGCTGATAGCAGACGAACAGCGACACGCCGCTGGCCAGGAAGTTGATGGCCGTGCCGGAAATGGTCTGATCGGCCTTGCAGGTGACGGTCGCAAACGCATGAATCAGCGCGAACAGGCCTCCCGCAATGCCGCCGCAGAGGAACGCCAGCCACGGGTTCGCCACGAAGTGGCCCACCGCCGCGCCGGTGAACGCGCCGATAACGATCATGCCTTCCAGACCGATGTTGACGACGCCGCTCTTTTCAGAGAAACAGGAACCAAGCGCCGCAAACAGCAGAGGCGGCGTATACATCAGCGTTGCGTTGAGAATGACGCCCAGGTCTTTCAAAAACTGTGCCATCAGACCTTGCCTCCCTTCGTTTCACGGCGGACGACAGCCATGCGCAGCAGGTTCGACATGGCGATTGCAAGTACGATGCAGCCCATGATGATGTTAATGATTTCCTTGGGCACGCGCGTGCCGTCCATCATCTTCATGCGGGTTCCGGCAAACTTCATCGCGCCGAAGAACCAGCCGCCCAGCAGCACGCCGAACGGGTTGCACGCGCCGATAAGCGCCACGGTGATTCCGTTGAAGCCGTAGCTTTCCTGCGCGGCGAACTGGTTGATCTTGTAGGTGACGCCCAGCACCTGCAGGCCGCCGGCCAGACCGGCCAGCGCGCCGGAAATGGCGAGCGAGAGGATGACGCAGCGGTTCGCGTCAATGCCCGCGTATTCCGCGCAGGAGCGGTTGCTGCCCACCGCCTTGAGCTTGAAGCCGAATGTGGTCTTATTGATGATGTAATACATCAGGATCACGCAGAGAATGGCGATGAAAATACCGAAATGCGTATAGTTGGAAACGACGTTCTTGCCGAACCAGTGCGAGATGGTGATTTTCGCCTGATCCTGAATCAGCAGCGACCAGGTTTTGCCGCCGCCAAAGTTGACGCCCGGCAGATTGACGATGTAGTTGGAGAAATAGTACGCGATCCAGTTGAACATAATCATGCAGAGCACTTCATGCGAACCGAACCGAACCTTCAGGAAGCCGACCAGACCGCCCCACAGCGCGCCGACCACGATGGACGCGAGAATGCACAGCGGAATGAGCAGGAAGCCCGGCAGCTTTACGAAAATGCCCACCAGCAGCGCCGCGATGGAGCCCATGACGTACTGGCCCTCCGCGCCGATGTTGAACATGCCGGTTTTGAACGAAAACGCAACTGAAAGACCCGTGAGGATATACGGCGTAGCAAACTCGATGAAGCTGTAGCTCATGTTCTTGGTGGAGCTGAAAATCACGGAGAACAGGCTGCCGTATGCTTCCAGCGGATTATAGCCCGCCGCCAGCAGCGCCACCGCGCCCACGCCGAAGCCCAGCACGATGGAAATCAGCGTATAGATGAAAGCGCCGCTCATCAGCTTCTGGCCGAAGCTGCGCCCATCCAGCGTCTTGTTAGCGGACATTTCCTTCGCCTCCTCCCGCCATCATCAGGCCGAGCGTCTTTTCATTCGCTTCATGCCCCGGAATGCTGTGAACAATTTTGCCCTCGAAAATTACATCGATGCGGTCGGACAGGCTCATGATCTCGTCCAGTTCGAACGACACAAGCAGCACGGCCTTGCCCTTGTTGCGCTGCTCGACGATGTAGCGATGCACATACTCGATCGCGCCTACGTCAAGGCCGCGCGTCGGGTTGACGGCGATGAGCAGATCCTTGTCGTTCGTCAACATCCGCGCGGGCGGATATCGAACTTGTCGATCAGCTTCTGCGCGTGTTCACGGATGGGCTTGCGGCGCAATGCGCCGCGCTTGGAGAACGGCTGCTCGTCCACATTCTGCAGGATGAGGTTGTCCTCCACGGGATAATCGAGCACGAGTCCGTGCTTCTGCCGGTCGGCCGGAATGCTCGAAATGCCCATATCGAACAGCTCACGCGGCGTCTTGTTGTAGGCGTCATGGCCGTCCATCGTGATTTTTCCGCCGGTCGCCTTGCGCAGTCCGGTCAGCACCTCGACCAGTTCGGTCTGGCCGTTGCCGTCGATGCCCGCAATGCCCACAATTTCGCCTCGGCGTACCTGCAGGTTCAGCCCGCGGACGATCTCCACGTCGCGATAATCCTTCGCGTGCAGGTCCTCCACCTTCAGGGCGACCTCGCCGGGCTGGATATCCGCCTTCTCAACGGTAAATTCGACGTTGCGCCCGACCATCATCGAGGCCAGATCATGCTCGGTCACGTCCGCTACGCGAACAGTATCGATGTATCTGCCCTGCCGGATGATCGTGCAGCTGTCGGCCGACTCCTTGATTTCCTTGAGCTTATGCGTGATGAGGATGATCGACTTGCCCTCGCGGGTCAGGTTGTGCATGATCTCCACCAGCTCGAGGATTTCCTGCGGGGTCAGCGAGCTCGTCGGTTCGTCAAGGATCAGGATCTCCGCGCCGCGATAGAGAACCTTCAGAATTTCGGCGCGCTGCTGCATGCCCACCGAAATATCCTCGATTTTCGCGTCGGGGTTTACGTTCAGGCCATAGCGCTCGGAAATTTCCGCCACCTTGGCGCGCGCCGCCTTCATATCCACACGGCACATCGACTTCATCGGCTCGGAGCCGAGGATGATGTTCTCCGTCACGGTGAACGGCTGCACGAGCATGAAGTGCTGATGCACCATGCCGATGCCCAGCTCGATCGCCTTGTTCGGGCTGTCGATATGAACGGGCTTGCCGTTGATGAAAATCTGACCGCTCGTGGGCTGCAAAAGGCCGTAGAGCACGTTCATCAGCGT
>SFFS01000189.1 GCA_004557805.1 Clostridiales bacterium
CGGAGATTTCGCTGAGCATGAAGAAGCCCTCGTAGCCATCGGTGTTCTCGGGCGTTTCGCGCACGGGCAGCATCGCGTGGAATTCCATGGCCAGCGTGGCGGCGTTGAGCATTTTGTCCTTGGCGCTGCCGGGATGGATGCTCCTGCCGCGGAAGTGTACGTGCGCCGCCGCCGCGTTGAAGTTTTCGAATTCGATTTCGCCCATCGCGCCGCCGTCCACCGTGTAGCCGAACTCCGCGCCCAGCTCCGCAAGGCGGAAACGCTTCGGCCCGCGGCCGATTTCCTCGTCGGGCGTGAAGCAGATGCACAGCTTGCCGTGCCGGATCTCCGGATGCTGGAGGAACCGCTCGGCCAGCGTCATGATTTCGGCCACGCCGGCCTTGTCGTCCGCGCCGAGCAGCGTGGTGCCGTCGGTGACGAGCAGCGTATGCCCGATTTCGTTTTCCAGCGCGGGGAAATCGGCCGCGCGCAGCACGACGTTCTTTTCCGCGTTCAGCACGATGTCGCCGCCTTCATAGCGCACGCGGCGCACGTGAATCGGGCCGCCTGGCACCGCGTCGGACGTATCGACGTGCGCGATCAGCCCGATGGCGGGCATGGTTTCATCCGTCGCGGGTACGCTGCCGTATACGTAGCCGTCCTCGTCCATGCGCGCGTCGGCGACGCCCATCGCCGCAAGCTCGTCGGCCAGCTGCCGCGCCAGCACCTTCTGGTTCGGCGTGGAGGGGCAGGTTTCGCTCGACTCGTCGCTCGTCGTGTCCACCTGGATGTATTTGAGGAACCGTTCCGTCGCTTTCATGTGGAAAAACCTCCGTTTTTTATTGTTGGCTGCGGAATGCTTTTTCAGGCGCTCTGCGCCGGAAAAAAATCCGCCGCGTTACGCTTCCTGCGCGGGAGCTTTCTGCCCGAGAACGCTGCGCCGGAAGCAGATCAGCATCAGGATGGTGCACAGAATCCAGCCCATCGGATAGCCGAACGCCGCCAGCGCGGGCGTGTTGTGCACGTGCGAGATGATGAACAGATAGACCTGCCGGAACGCTACGAACGAGCCGAGCATGATGAGCACCGGCGTGCGGACGATGCCCGCGCCGCGCAGCGCGCCGGAATGGATCTGGTAGATAATCATCACGCAATAGAAGGGCGAAATGACGTGCACGAATTCGGCGCCGTATTTGAGCACCTCCGCCTCCTGCGTGAACAGGCTCAGAATCTGCTCGGCGAAAACGTTGACCAGCAGCGTCAGCGTCAGCGTAATGGCGAACGACATATACATCGAAACCTTCACGCCCTCCTGTGCGCGCCGGAGCTTGTTTGCGCCGATGTTCTGCCCGACGTACGTCGTGACGGCCATGGAGAGCGTGTTCACCGGCAGAAGCACGAACGAGTCGGCCTTGCTGCACGCGCTCCAGCCCGCCATGCATGCGGAGCCGAAGGCGTTGATGTACGATTGCACGTATACGTTTGAAAAGCACGTCAGCACCTGCTGCACCGCCGTGGGGAAGCCGATGCCGATGATGTTTTTGAGGATCGGCCATTTGATCATCAGGTTGCGCGGATGCAGCTGATAGGGCGCGTCCGTGCGGACGAGCACGATGCAGGTGAGCGCGGCGGAGAGGTATTCCGCCAGAATCGTCGCGTAGGCGACGCCTTCCACGCCCATATGGAACACCACCACGAACAGCAGATCGAACGCCGTATTGAACGCCGTGCAGAAGCACAGGAAATACAGCGGGCGCTTCGAATCGCCCACCGCGCGCAGGATGCCGGAGGTCATGTTGTAAATGAGAAGCCCCGGAAGGCCGTAGAAATAGATGGTCAGATACGTCTGCGCTTCGGAGAAAACGTCCTCCGGCGTGCTCATGAAGCGCAGCATGGGCTTGACCAGCAGCACGCCCACAAAAATGAACGCCGTGCTGGAAACAAGCGTGGCGAGCATGGTGGTGTGCACCGCGTCGTGCAGGTTTTTGTTGTCGCGCGCGCCGTAATACTGCGCGATGACGACCGTTGCGCCGATGGACAGGCCGCTCATCATGCTGACGACCATGTTGATGATGCTGCCCGTGGAGCCGACGGCGGCCAGCGCCTCGCGGCCGACGAAGTTGCCCACGACGATGGAATCGACCGTGTTGTACAGCAGCTGGAACAGATTGCCCAGCAGAAGCGGCAGAGAGAAGCGGATGAGAAGGCCGGCGATGCCGCCCTCCGTCATGGTGGTATCCCGAGTGTTCGAACGCATAAAAAATCCTCCCTGTGCATCGTAACACTTTACGGGGGAATCGTCAATTCGATAAAACAGAGAAAAGGCGGAAAGACGGAAAAAGAAGAATTTAACAAACAAGACGAGGGAGGAAGCGGGAACCGCGCCCGCTGAAATAAACGGCGCTGAACGCGCCGGACGAGGGCGGACGCGCTCGCGCGGAACGCTTGAAACGGGCGCGGCGAGGGCGCTTGCGCCCCTTTATGCGGCGTGGTACTATAAAAACCAACCAGTCGGAATTTGCTGCTGCGGAGGAGCGCGGAACGATGGTCACGAAAAGATATTATGAAAAACTCGGCGGTTTCTCTTATCTCCTGAGCGAACTGAGAAAGAAGCTCGGCAGGGGACAGACGGATGTTCTGCTGAACGATGCGGTAAGTCTTTGCAACGAATTATGCGGCAAATATAAAGACCTTCCGAAAAAGGAAAAGATACATACCGAACGGATGATCTTCCCGCGGGCTGCTATTTATCTGCGGATGATTCAATATATCTCGCGAGAAGAGGCCATCGGCCTGATAGAAGAATCTGTAAGAATCGGCGTGGAGCCCGATCGAAAACGTCTGAACGCTGTGACGAAACTCCCTTTTATCCGGCCTCTTTTCTTTAAGATCTTCCACAAGATGATCGGCACCATGTTCAACGGAGACGCCGGTTTCAAATTCAAAGAAATTGAATCCGACAGCAGGCATTACAGGGTCGACGTTCTGTAATGCCCCTATATGAAGTATTGCGAATTGCTGGGCTGCAAGGAACTGACGGGGACTTTCTGTCTGAGCGACGACTGCGTCTACGGAGATATGCGCGGCATTGCCTTCGAGCGGAAGGGCACGATAGGACGCGGCAGCGATAAATGCGATTTTTATTTTTACAGAAATTAGCGGCAGGTGAACGCGTGCTACGCGAATAAACGCTTTTCTTTTTGAAAGGGGGCGCGGGGGAAAACTTTTATGTGCGGCATCGCCTTCGAACGGAAGGGCACGATAGGACGCGGCGGCGATAAATGCGATTTTTATTTTTACAGGAATTAGCGGCAGGTGAACGCGTGCTACGCGAATAAAACGCCTTTCTTTTTGAAAGGGGGCGCGGGGGAAAACTTTTTCTTTGCAAAAGAAAAAGTTTTCCCCCGCAAAAAACGTCCCCCCGTTCCCTTCGTCCCTACCCCTCCATCTCGTCGATCTGCTGCATGATGCTCTGCATGTTGCGGTCGAGCACGGAGGCGGTTTCGGCGCACATGCGCAGCTGGTCGGCGAACTGATGCGGCAGCTCGGCGGCGTTTTTGTATTGGAGCTCGTGTTCGAGCGAAGCCCAGGAGTCCATGGCGATGGTGCGCAGCTGAATTTCGACCGGCACGGTTTCACGGCGCGCGGCCAGATGCACGGGCACGGCGATCAGCAGATGCAGCCCGCGGTAGCCGCTCTCCTTGGGCGAGACGATATAATCGCGGCGGCGCAGCAGGGTCACGTCTTCCTGCTTGAGCAGCATTTCAGCCAGACAGTAAATATCGTTGATATACGCGCACACCACGCGGATGCCGGCGATGTCGCGCACGCCGGCGCGCAGCGCCTCGACGGTGAGCGGCAGATCCTTGCGGCGCATCTTGCGCAGGATGCTCTCGGGCGATTTGATGCGGCTTTCGATGTGATGCACGGGCGCGCGGCCGTAGTTCATGCGGAACTCGTCGTCGAGCACCTCGAGCTTGGTGCAGGCCAGCTTCATCGCGCCGCGATAGACGGGCAGCAGCGCGACGTATTCGCGCAGCATCGGCGCGGCTTCTCCGGCCACAGGCAGGTTCTGTAAGGTTTGCAGGCTGAAAGCGTCGCGTTTTTCCAGAATCATTCCGTTCCCTCGTTTCCCTGTGCTGTCATTAACAGTTTATTGCGGAGAGATAAGAGGAAGTTAAACAAAAAAGCCGCATTTCCTTGCAAAATCCGGAAAAATTCAAAATTTGTTTATATAGAATTGAAATTTGTGAGTACAATCATATTCGGACGGTGAAAAAAATCCGCGCAGAGCGCGGATTAAAAGACCGTACTAAGTCCAGCGAGGTGAAAAGAATGAAGAAATCCTGCTTTGCGCTGGCCGCAGACGGCCGCTGCCGCGTGCTGACGGTTGGAATGTGTCAGGGCGAAAATTGCCCGTTTTATAAAACTCAGGCGCAGTTCGACCATGACCGGGATCAGGCCAAGGAGAGCATTCTGCGCCTGAGCGACGAAGACCGTACCTGGATTGCGGAAAAA
>SFFS01000190.1 GCA_004557805.1 Clostridiales bacterium
CTGCAATATGTGTCCGGCGGCCTGGGGTGCAGCCCGGAAAGCCCGCTGCCCGCCTTCCGCCTGTTCAACACGCCCGAAGTGACGCTGATTACGTTCACCTCGCAGATCGATCTGGACACGCTGCCGTAAGGCGAGAATCGAGAGTTAAGGCAATACCGTATCATTCGCGTGAATTGCCTTAACAAACTTGCCATGCTGTGGTATAATACCTCTTACGGCTGAAAGGCCGTGAAAATCACGCAAAATCGAAAGAGATGAAACACGATGACAAAGATTGATATTTTCTCCGGATTCCTCGGAGCGGGCAAGACGACGCTGATCAAGAAGCTGATTGCGGAAGCGTTTAAGGGCGAAAAGCTGGTGCTGATTGAAAACGAGTTCGGCGAGATCGGCATCGACGGCGGCTTCATGCAGGACGCGGGCATTGAAGTGACCGAAATGAGCCAGGGCTGCATCTGCTGCAGCCTCGTGGGCGATTTCGGCAAGGCGCTGAAGAAAGTGATGGAGCAGTACGCCCCGGACCGCATTCTCATTGAGCCCTCCGGCGTGGGCAAGCTCAGCGACGTAATCCGCGCCGTACAGGGCCTCGAGGAGCACGACATCGCGCTGAACAGCTTCACCACCGTTGTCGACGCGAAAAAGTGCAAAATGTATATGAAGAACTTCGGCGAGTTCTTCAACAATCAGGTGGAGCACGCCGGAACGATCATCCTGTCGAGAACGGCGGATATGGACGAAAAGAAGCTGGCCGACGTGATCGCCATGCTGCGCGAGAAGAACAAGACGGCCGTAATCATCACGACCGACTGGAACGCGCTCAACGGCGCGCAGATTCTGGAAGCGATGGAGCACCGCGACACGCTGGAAGCCGAATTGAAGCATCTGAGCGAGGATGAGGACGTGTGCCCGGTTTGCGGACATCATCATCACGACGACGATGACGACGAGCACGAGCATCACCACCACCACGATGATGACGACGATGAAGATGAGCACGAGCATCATCACCACCATCACGATGACGACGATGACGACGATGAGTGCGGCTGCGGCTGCCATCATCATCACGACGATGATGACGATGACGATGAACATGAACATGAACACGAGCACGAGCATCATCATCACCATCATCACGGCCACGACGCGGACGAAGTATTCGTCAGCTGGGGCGTTGAAACGCCCAAAAAGTTCACCGTGGAAGAGCTGGAAACCAAGCTGGACATGCTCGAAAACGCCGAACGCTTCGGCGCGGTTCTGCGCGCGAAGGGCATCGTGGCCGGCGCGGACGGCAAGTGGATTCACTTCGACTATGTGCCGGGCGAAAAGAACATCCGCTACGGCTCCGCGGGCGTCACGGGCCGCCTGTGCGTGATCGGCAGCAAGCTCAACGAAGCGGAGCTGACCGCTCTGTTCGGGGTGTAAGCGATGGAAACGCCGGTATATCTGTTTACGGGCTTCCTGGAAGCGGGCAAAACCCGCTTCATTCAGGAGACGCTGGGCGATTCGCGCTTCAACAAGGGCGAACGCACGCTGCTGCTCGTGTGCGAAGAAGGCGAGGAGGAATACGACCCCACCGGCTTCGCCGTGCCGAACGTCTATATGGAAACGATCGGCGACGAATCCGAGCTGACAGAGGCGCATTTGCGCCAGCTCCAAAAAGCGCATAACGCAAAACGCGTGATGATCGAATATAACGGCATGTGGCAGCTGCAAACGCTGCTCGACGCGCTGCCGATGGACTGGCCGCTGGCGCAGATTTTCCTGTTCTTCGATGCGGCCACGTTCCTGAACTATAACGCGAACATGCGCAGCCTGGTCGTAGATAAGCTGAAGCTGTGCGATCTGGTGGCGTTCAACCGCTTCACCAAAGAAATGGACGTGATGGATTTCCACAAGATCGTGCGCGCCATCAGCCGTCAGGTGGATATTGTCTATGAATACACCGACGGCAGCGTAATTCCGGACGAAATCGAAGATCCGCTGCCGTTCGATCTGAACGCGCCGGTGGTGGAGATCGGCGACCGCGATTACGCGATCTGGTATCGCGACCTGTGGCAGGATCCGAAGAAATACGACGGAAAAACCGTGCGTTATAAGGCGATCGCCGTAAACGGCTCCAAGCTCAGCCCCGGCTTCTTCGCGCTGGGCCGTCAGCTGATGACCTGCTGCGTGGAGGATATCGAGTTCGCCGCGCTGGTGGCGAAGAACGAATGCGGCTATCAGGTGAAGCAGCGCGAATGGGTGGAGGTCGAAGCGAAAATCGAGGTTCGCTTCAACAAAGCGTATCGAAAGCCCGGCCCGGTGCTCAATGTGCAGAAGGCTGAACCGACGACCCCGCCGGAACAGGAAGTCGCTACATATTATTAAAAAACGCCTCCCGCCGCGGCCATGCGGCGGGAGGTTTCTTTCTGCCTCCAACGCTCCCGAAAGAGAGCAAAGGAAGCGCAGCTGTTTCAAATCAGTTTCCCTCAGCGGTTTCGCCTTTATCGTCTATTCCAGTTCTTCCAGCCGCCGAACGGCTTCTTCCTTCGTCAGCTTTTCAACCTCCCGCACGGGCGCTCCGCGCCTGCGGGCGTCATAGCCGCAGACGGCGGCGAAATCGCACTGCGCGCAGGCGAGCTTCCCGCCGCAGCGCGTCGGGCACGGCGCGGCCTCGCCCGCTTCGATTGCGTCCACCATCGCCCCGGCAAGCCGCTGCGCCTGCTTGAGCAGCCCGTCCATCGCCCTTTGCGAAAGCCCCGCGCCCTTGCGCAGCGAACCGTCTTTGTTCAGCAGCGACGCGCGATCCTCCGAGGCCTGCGCGGCCAGCGGATCGTCGAGCAGCACGCCCCGAAGCCGCATTTCCGCGCCGATTTTCTTTTCGATCGTCTCGCCGTCGCGGCTGTCCGTTTCAATGAGCGGATCGGTGAAGCGTCCGTAACAGGCGGCGGCGGGCCGTGCGTTCTTTTCGGCGTTCGCCGCCGCGGCCAGATACAGCGGAAGCTGCAGCTGCATGCCCGCCGCGGCCTGCGAAAAATCGAACGAAATGCCGCCGGTTTTGTAGTCCACCACGCGCACATAGTTCGTGCCGTCCTCGGCGCGGAACACGTCCAGCCGGTCGATCTTGCCGCCGAGCGGCGCGGTTTTCCCATTCTGCCGCGGCAATTCCAGCGCGGGCAGCTTTTCGCCCGGGCCGAAGCGCGCCTCAACCGCAACGGTGCGAAAATCGCTCTCCGCCATCTGCGTGGCGTATGTCCATGCGGTGCGCTTCGCGGCGCGGCAGAGCGCCTCGCCTTCCGCGCGGGAGGCGGCCGTCGCACCGAGCGGGCCCTCCGCCCATTCCTCGCGGATGGGCGCAAGCGCCTCGTCCATGATCGCGTCGCTCGCCTCGCGCGAAACATTCGGCCAGTCCGCCGTGCGCAGCGCCAGCCTGGCGTAGCGCTCCATCGCCCGGTGGCAGAACGTGCCCACGTCGCGCCGGTCTACCTCAAACTCCTCGCGCTCCTTCGGCGCAAGGCCATACTGCACAAAATGGCAGAACGGACAGCGTGCGAACGATTCCAGGCGCGTCGCGCTCAGCCGCGTGAAGCGATACAGCGAACGCACCGTCTCCTCCGAGAGCGGCGCGGGCTCCGCAGGCGCGCCCAGCGCGTCCAGAAGCCGCCGCGCCTGCGCCGCCGTCTGCGGATCGTCCAACAGGCACAGCGCCGCATTTTTTACATCCTCCGGCAGTTCGCCGGAGCTCTGCGCCGCGCGCAGCGCCGCCCCCAGCGCGTCCATCGCCGGTCCGGGCGCGTACCATGCGTTGGCGCAGCGCCGCCCGTCGCCTTCGGAAACGGTGGGGAACAGCCGTTTGAACAGCTTCAGCCAGGACGCTGGCCGCTGCGCGGCGCCGTCGGAGGCCGAAAGCGCATAGCTGATCGCCAGCGTTTCAGTGGGCGCGGCCAGCATATCGAGCAGGTTCATCTGCCTGAGGCAGGCCAGCGCGTCGCCGCGCAGCCCGAACGCATCCGCACCGGAAGCCTGCGCCGCGCGCTCGGCTTCTTCGTCGGAGAAAAGCCCGCCCTCGGCCGGGCGCAGAACGCCGTCCTGCATGCCCATCAGAAACATCGCGCGCACGTTCGCGCCCAGCTTGACGTGCCCCAGCGCTCCGCAGTGCACCGCGCCGGGCTGTGCGGGCAGCGTGCCAAGCTCCGAGGCGGAAAGCCCCGCTTCAAGCGCGCGCGGCGCGTCCTTCATGGCAAGCCGTTCTCCGCCAAGGAGCGTATGCAGCTGATCGAGCGTTTCCATCGTGAGCCGCCAGCTCAGCGCGCAGTCCGCCGCCTGTTCGTGCAGCGCGCGCGCCGAGAACGACGCTTCCCATTGCTCGAGCGTCTCGTAGACGTGCGCATCCTCAAGCCAGCGATACAGCGCGCCGACCGATTCCGCGGCGGTTTTCGCCTCGCGCAGCCCCTGCCGCAGCGCGCACAGCGGCTCCATCAGCCGGCGGCGCGCATCCTCCACGGCGTCGTCC
>SFFS01000191.1 GCA_004557805.1 Clostridiales bacterium
TCTTGCCGACGCCGGTCGGGCCGATGACGCCGGTGCTGGACGACAGCACGGCGCTGCGGATGAAGCCGCGGACATCCTTGATGGTGCGGCGTCCGGTGCGCTGGAACTCAGCCGCGGCGCGGGTGTCGAAGCGCTGGGCGCTGCGGCGGCCGTCGTAGCTGCGGCGCTGGCCATAACGCCGCTTGCGGCGCATACGTCCGACACGCTTGCCGGAATCGCCGAAGCGGTGCACAACTTCATCACCGACACTTTCTTTTTCACCGAAACGCGCACGGTTTATTCCATCGAAGTCGACGGCTACATGCCGCTGGAAACGCGCTTGGGCGGCCCGGCCGAGCCGAGCGAACGCCCCGTAATGACCGTTGAAACCGACGCGGCCTTGCTGCTGCGCGGCTCCATCCACAACCAGTACACCGGGCTTTCCTGGCGCAACACGCTTTCCTCGCGCCGCTACCGCTATCAGAGCATGCGCCATGAAAAGCTCCGCAGCGAGGCGACCGGCGCGTCGCTGCCTGCCGAAGCGCTGCGGCAAAACGATCTTTTCGCGCTGCACAGCGTCTCCGTTTCCATGAACGCCAGCAGCGCCAGCACGCTGTTTTCCATGCTGCGCATGGAGAACCTGACCACGCCGATGTCGCTGGTGCCGTATTTTAACACGTCGTCGGAAATTTTCATCACGCGCGATCTCGCGGCGGGCGACGCGTATTCGTTCTCCGCGCCGGTGATCGGCAGCGAAGACGCGCGTCTGGACGAGCTGCTCGCCCTTTCGGCGCAGAGCGCCGAAAAAAAAGACATGTCCACCTACCTGCAGCTGCCGTCCGCCATTGGCGAAGGCGTTTACACGCTGGCCGAAAGGCTGACCGCGAACTGCGAAACGCCGCTGGAAAAAGCGCGCGCCATCCGGACTTATCTTTATCATAACATGACCTACACGCTCACGCCCGAAACGCCGCCGGACAATCAGGATTTTGTCTCGTATTTCCTTTTGACCGGCAAAGAGGGCTACTGCACGTATTTCGCCTCAGCCATGGCGGTGCTGGGCCGCATGGCGGGGCTGCCCACGCGCTACGTCGAGGGCTATCTGGTGCAGCCCTCGGGCGGCGTCGCGCTCGTAACCGGCAAGGACGCGCACGCCTGGGCGGAGGTCTGGTTCGACGGCTTCGGATGGGTCGCCTTCGACGCGACGCCTCCGCACGGCGCGGGCGGTTCGGACGATTCGACTCCGCCGCAGAGCGGCGAAAACCCGGACGACACGCCCGACGATCAGCCGGAGAATCAACCGGACAACCAGCCCGAAAGCAACGCCCCGCAGCAAAACCCGGAGGACTCGTTCAGCGATCTGTCCCCCACCCCGTCGCCCGAACCGCAGAGCGAAACGCCGCCCGACGCGCCCGTGCCGCCGAAAACGCGCCGCAGCCGCTGGTGGCTCTGGCTGCTCGTGCTGCTGCTCGCCGCCGCGCTGGCCGCGCGCATCTGGTGGACGGCTCCTTCGCAGGCCGCAAAGCGGCTGACGCGGCCGGACGAAAAGCTGCTTCTATGGTATCGCGCGCTGTTGGGCCTGCTGGCTTCGGCGGGGCTGGGCGCGCTGCCGAGCGAATCGCCCACGGCGCACGCGCTGCGCATCTCCTCCCGGCTTCCGGCCGACGTGAACTACCTCGACGTTGCCGATTCGCTGACGATGCTCGGTTACGGCCGTTTCGGCGCGTCCCCGGCGCAGGCCGAGCACGCCGCGCTGTGCTATCGCGCGCTGCGCGCGGGCCTGCCGCTGAAAGCGAAGATCATCTGGCTCGTGCGGCGCACGCTCCATGGCCTGGGCGGGGTTGAACAGGTACCGTAATGATGGGGACGCAAGGGGGAACCTTTCCTTTAGAAAAAGGAAAGGTTCCCCCTTGACCCCCTCCCAAGGAAACCGTTTGAAGCGTTTCTCGGGCATGGAAGAACTCATCGCGGAAAACACGTCAAGGGATACAGCCGCACGAAATTCCGCCTATCAAACAGCCCCCGGAACGCACGTTCCGGGGGCTGTCGTTTCATCTTTTGCTCAGGTGATTCCATCGTCCTGAATATCAAGGCCGAAGTCAAGCGTCTTATTGGTCTGCGATCCCTTCGGAGCCTGCGTCGCATCGGCGCTGGGTGCCTGGGTGCTCTTCGCATCGGAGCCTCCGTCGGAAGAAATGACGATTTCTCCATTCGACGCATTGGCGGCCTGCGTATCCACCGTGCCGTCTTCGTTGATTTCTCCGGGCGTGAATTCACACATCTTCGGCGAAATGTAGCCCACGATGCCTTCCTTCGTCTTTACCTGATACCAGCCGCTATCGGCGATATCCGTGCAGACGTATACCTTGCCCTTTTCGGCAATTCCCACCACGTCGTATTCAGTGCCGGGGCCCTGACGCATCTTGACGGAAGTGGAATAGGTAATCTTGATGGTGCCGGTGGTCATCTTGGTCGGTTCCGGGGTCGGCGTAGCCGTGGGTTCCGGCGTGGGCGTCGCGGTCGGCACAGGCGTAGGAGTCGCCGTGGGAACCGGGGTCGGCACAGGCGTGCGCACCGGAGTCGGCGCGAGCGTAATCGCTTCAGTCGCCACGGGCGTGGGTTCCGGCGTAGGCAGCGGAGTCGCCGTAGCGGCCGGGCCGAACAGCGACGGGTTCCCGTCCTTGCCGAAGAAGAACACATCCGCGGCGAGGAAAATAGCCATCAGAATTACAAGCGTCAGCAGGATAAACAGCAGAACCTTCGCGCCGCCGCCCCCGCGCTTGCGGCGCTTCCTGGGGGCGCTGCCGCCGCGGGTTCCGCCTGCGGGCGCGTCGTTATAGCCGTAGCCGCTGGAAGCGCGCTGGCGCGGCGCATCCTTCTGCGCGGAGCGCATATAAGGATCTTCTTCATAGTAGGGTGTGCGCGTACGGTTGCTGTTGCCCATGGTTGCACCTCGTCAAATTGTTTCGCAAATTTGCAATGATACGTCTATAGCATTACGAATGTATTATAAACTATTAAATTCCGTCTGTCCAGAGGAAATGTACGGAACTTGCATTTATTTTATAAAAAATGGTATACTGCACTCGATACCAGCAAGGGAGATTGAAATGAGCAAGCAGTTTTATTTCGAATTAAAGAAAAAAAGCGCCACTTCCATGGCGCGCCGCGGCGTTGTACACACGCCGCACGGAGATATTCAAACGCCGTGCTACATGCCCGTGGGCACGCAGGCGACCGTCAAGGCGATGACGCCGGAGGACGTGAAAGCGTGCGGCGCGGAGATCATTCTCTCCAACACCTACCACCTGCATCTGCGCCCGGGCGAGGAACTGGTGCGCGAAGCGGGCGGCCTGCATAAGTTCATGCGCTGGGACAGGCCGATCCTGACCGACAGCGGCGGGTTCCAGGTTTTCTCGCTGGCGAGCCTGCGCAAAATCACGGAAGAAGGCGTAGCGTTCCGTTCGCACATCGACGGCTCGAAGCACCTGTTCTCGCCCGAGACGGTAATGGGCATTGAAAACGCGCTGGGCGCGGATATCATGATGCAGCTCGACGTCTGCTCCGCCTATCCGTGCGACCGCCGCACGGCGGAGGATGCAATGCGCCGCTCGCTGCGCTGGGCGGAGCGCTGCAAGAAAGCGCATGCGCGCGAGGATCAGGCGCTGTTTGGCATCGTGCAGGGCGCGTTCGAGCGCGATCTGCGCATTGAAAGCGCGAAGGCGTTGGCCGATATGGACTTCCCCGGCTACGGCATCGGCGGTCTTTCCGTGGGCGAACCCAAGCCGCAGATGTACGAGCTGCTCGAGGCGACCACGCCCGAGCTGCCCGCTGGCAAGCCGCGCTACCTCATGGGCGTCGGTTCGCCCGATTGTCTCATCGAAGGCGCGCTGCGCGGCGTAGACATGTTCGACTGCGTTCTGGCCACGCGCATTGCGCGCAACGGCACCGTCTTCACCCCCAACGGGCGCATGGTGCTGCGCAACGCCAAATATATCCACGATTTCGACCCCATCGACCCCGAATGCGACTGCTATACCTGCCGCAATTATTCGCGCGCTTACATTCGCCACCTGTTCAAGGCGGAAGAGATTCTCGGCGCGCACCTGTGCAGCGTCCATAACCTGCGCTTCCTGCTGCGGCTGATGGAGCGCATTCGCGCCGCCATTGAAAACGATACCCTCGAACAGCTCCGCGACGAATTCTTCGCGCGGTACGACATGACAAGAACGTTCTGAGAATGAACGCAGGAAACGGCGGGGGAAACTTTCTTTCCGGAGAAAGAAAGCTTCTCCCGCGCCTCTTTCAACGAAAGCCAATTTTGCAGTTTCTGAGAAAAATACGGTTTCCTTCGGAGGGTGGTCTGGAGGAAACCCTTCCTTTTTCTAAAGGAAGGGTCAGGCCGTCAAAAAACTATCGTTTTTTGACGGAGGAAACCCGCCTTCTGAAATTCTTCGGAATTTCCGGGCGAAGGCGGGGCGGGGAATGCATTTTC
>SFFS01000017.1 GCA_004557805.1 Clostridiales bacterium
CCGATGGAGAATCGCAAGGTTTTCTATAACACCCACCCGGCAATCATCTCTCTGGAAGTCTTTGATAAGGTGCAGGAGATCAGGCAGCAGCGGCATCGCAGAACGGCAACAGGCAAGAGCAATATGTTCTCCGGTCTGGTGTTCTGCAATGACTGCAAGCAGAAGCTCTACTACTCCACCACCAACTATTTTGAAAAGCGGCAGGACTTCTTCATCTGCTCCACCCATCGTACCAACAAGGACAAGTGCAGCGGACATTATATCCGTGCCGTTGTACTGGAACAGATCGTCTGGAAGCACATTCAGGAGGTCATATCGGTAGTCACTCGCTATGAAGCGTATTTCCGTTCTGAAATGGAGCAAAAGCTCCGCATACAGAGCGAAGAATCGCTGCGGCTGTATCAAAAGCGGCTGGCACAGGCTGAGAAGCGAATCGGAGAGCTTGACCGTCTTTTCATCCGCATTTACGAGGACAATGTTGCCGGTCGGCTGGACGATGAACGCTTCGCCATGATGAGCAAGAACTACACCGAGGAACAGAAAGACCTCAAAGCCGAGGTCAAGAATCTGCAACAGCAAATACATGAACAGGAACAACAGGCAGAGAATATAGAGCAGTTTGTTCAGCGGGTTAAGAGGAACAGTACCCTCACGGAGTTGACCCCCTATGCCCTCAGAGAGCTTGTCAAGGCGGTCTATGTGGAAGCACCGGACAAGTCCAGCGGCAAGCGCAGGCAGAAGGTACATATTGAGTACGACCTTGTGGGCTATATTCCCGTGGATGAGCTGCTAAAAGCGGAACAGGCATGACCGAGATCATGCCTGTTCCAAGAATTTTGATTTTACTGTCTTACCAGCAGAGAGCCTCAGCGCCCCTTGATTCATTCTCCATGAAAATTTTACGCTTCTGAAACCGCCCCGGACTTACTGTCCCAGGTACTTCAGCGTCCGCACGATTGCGTCCACTGCGTCGGCCGCCACGAGCAGCCGCGATTCGCCCATGAGGGTGTAAAGGTAATTCTCCGCGTCATATTCGCTGAAGGCAAGCTCCACGCGGTCGTAGCTGTCCGAATCGCGCAGGATTGTCAGCCGCAGCACCTCCGCGCCGCCCGCCGCCGTTTCGGCGCGGCCGGAACTTGTCAGCGCGGTCAGCGCCTGTTCCAGCGCGGCAACCTTTTCATCGTCCACGCGGCTGCCGTCGAGCGTCCAGACGGTTTCAGGCGCCGCCGTTTCGGCGGGTTCCGCGCTGTCCGTTTCGACAGGCTCGGCGCCTGCCGTTTCAGCGGGTTCCGCGTCCGCGCCGTCAAGCGTCTCTACCGTGTCGCGCACAAGAATATGCGATTCGCCGCCGATGGTAAACTCCATGCCGGTTACCGCAGTCCAGTCCATCAGCAGCACGTCGTCGGCGCGCAGGCTGTCGTTCGTGGCGAAGAGCAGACGTTCCGCCGTATCCGCGTCGATGCGGAAAACGAGCTGCGAATCGGGCAGCGCGGCGTAATACTCGCCGGTCTCCGCGTCCTGTCCGCCGATGAGCAGCGTGAAGGCCGCTTCGGCGGGTTCGCTTTCTTCCGCGCTCTGCGCGGAATATTCCGCCGTTACCGTCAGCTGCGCCGGAGACAGGCCGTAGGAGGCCAGCGCCGTTTCGTCCGCGCTGTAATCGACGCAGTCGGTCAGCGAAAGGGCGGAGATTTTATCCAGCAGCGCGTTCACCCGGTCGGCGTCGGAGGGCTGCGCCGCGCCGTCCATGCCGACATGGAACCAGTGATACGAATCCGTATACGTCATGCCGGTGCTGTCGGCGAAATAGTTCTGTTCCACATCTGCGTCCGTCCCCGCGATCACCAGGCGTGTCGCGCCGTCAAGCGCGGGAATTTCCGGCGCATCGAGCAGCTCCGCGCGGCCATACGGCGCAAGGCTGTCGAGCGCGGAGGCGATGGTGTAAATCGCCTCGTTCTTGCTGAAGCGCAGATAATACTCGCCCGTGATTTCGTTGAGCGCGCCCATGGAATAATCGAGCGTATCGCCCGAGCCGAGCTGCACGGTGATCGTCTCCTCCGGCGCGTCCAGGCCGTAATCGGCCGGATCCGCGCCGCCGGTCACGCTGTGCGTGGCCTCGAGGGACGCGATGTTTTCCGCGATTTCTTCGGCCAGATCCTGCCGCAGCGGGAACCCTTCGATTCCGTCAAGCCGCCATTCGCCCCCGTCCTCGCGGGAAATGGAAAGCGTTTCGCCTTCATGCTGCCAGGCGATGGACGTAATTTCGTCGGGCGAAATTTCGGCCACGGCGAAGCTGCCGCCCGTTTCGATCACGGCTTCTTTCTGCGTGACGCGGCTGACGACCGCATATCCGGCGCAGAGTACGGCCAGCGCCGCCAGCAGGCAAAGCAGCCTGCCGCTTCGGCGCATGCCCTTGTTTTTGCTCATTTCCGTTTCCTCCTTATGACGATCACAATGCCCGCCGCGACCAGCGCCGCCGGGATCACGCCCACAACCAGCGCCGACAGAAGCGACACCGTCTGCTGCGGAATTACGAGCGCCTCGACGTCCAGCGATTTGGCGCGGATGGAAATGCTGTCCTCCTGCTCGCAGGCGTAGCCCAGCGTGTTGAGGAACAGGTCGTAGTTGCTGCCGGCGATGATGCTGTTGGCGCTTGCGTCGAGCAGCAGCGGCGTGGAGAACCACGCAAGCCGCGCGCCGTTCTTTTCCGCCAGCATGCCCACGTTGAACGGGCCGTCCGTGTCGCCGTCCTCTTTGTCGGTGGTTTTCATTTCATAGCCCGCCTTCTTGGAATAGGCCTTCGAGGAGGTGGTCAGCAGCGCGGTCACGTCCGCGTCCGCATCCTCGGTCTGTTCGATGGGTTGCGCCATGGGAGTCATTACGTAATAGCCGCCCTCGCGCAGCGGATCGGTGATCTCGTGGCTGGCCATTTCGGGCAGGATATAGTAGCTGTATCCGCGCACGCAGCGGCTTGCGTCGCCCTCGACAATCATGCCTTCGCCTGCCGTCAGGCCCATGCTTTCCGTTACGGACAGCAGATTCGGGAACGTCTCCGCATCGATCTGGTCGGTCGTCAGGATCATTTGGCCGCCTGCGGCCAGATAATCCTTCAGCCGCGACGCTTCATCCTCGGAAATATCGCCCTGCGGCACGTAGATCACAACCGCCGCCGCATCCTCCGGCACCGCTTCCTCGGTGAGCAGGCTGAGCGATTTTTGTTCCATATTCTGCTGCGAGAGCATGTTCAGCACGGTTTCGGAAAGCTCTTCCTCGCCATGGCCGGTCAGCGTGTAAACGACGGGCAGCGAATCGCTGACGGCGTAATAGATGGCGCTGGTCAGCTCCTGCTCGCCGTTGAAGGACGTGGTGTTGCTGAAGCCGCCGGTGGAATAATCGTAGCTGTAATCGGTGACGAAAATATCGTTGTAATCGACGATACGGTATTTGTCGCCGCACTGCACGATCACGCTGTTGATGGACATGTTCTGTCCGTAGGTTTTCAGGAACGACGGATTCTCGATCGGGTCGGCCGTCTCGATATGCACATGATCGGACAGATCGGCATAGCGGCGCAGGAGCGCCTGAATGCTGTCGTTCTCGCTGCCGGTCACGGCCACCTGATAGAGCGTCACGTCCTTTTCAAGCGCGGAGACGATGCGCCGCGTCTGATCGGAGAGCGTATAAATCTGCGCCTGCGTAAGATCCTGCTTTGTAACGCTCTCGGGCAGCGCGCACGCGAGCAGGTTCACCGCCACGGCGATGGCGATTACAATGGCCGCGGCGAAGGTCGTATATCCGCCCGCGCGGAAGCGGCGCGTGCGGAACTGCTGCGCGATATGCCGCATCAGCTCCACCTCCTTTTCTCAAGCGACTGCACCGTCAGGAACACGAACACGCCGATGATCGACAGATAATACACTGCGGCCGTCCAGTCGAACATGCCGTCTACGATGGTGTAGAAGCGGTCGAACACGGAAATCTGCTCCATCATCTTCGGGAACAGTCCGGAGAAGGTATCGGGGCTGAAGCCGTACCAGAAAAACAGCCCGCCCACGAGCACGACGCCAAGCCCGATGGAAAGCGCCTGGCTGCGCGTCAGCAGCCACACGGCCAGCGCAACCACGAGGGAAAGCACCATCAGCGCGATCACCGAGGCGCGCGCGTCGGTCGAAACATAGCTGGCCAGGCCGGACATGAAATACAGGATCAGCATCGCCACCAGCGAAATCACCGCCGAGGCGACCTGGCTGTCGGTTACGGAAGAAATGAACATGCCCACGGCCAGCAGGCACGCGCCCAGCAGGAAAAAGAAGAAAATCGACGCATACGCCAGCTTCAGTGAAACCGTGCCGAATCCGGTGAGCACCAGCGGATAGACGCAGGCGATCAGCGCCGGCACGGCCAGCACCGTCACCATCGCCAGATATTTGCCCAGCACGACCGAGGACAGGCTCACCGGCAGCGAATAGAGCAGCTGATCGGTTTTGCGGTGCTTTTCCTCCGCAAACACGCGCATCGTCAGGATGGGCACGCAGATAAGGAAGATAAACGAAATATTGCCCATCACGTATTCAAAGTTCGGATAGCCGTTCGCCAGGCAGTACACCATCGTGTAAATGCCCACGAACAGCAGCAGAAACGCCGAGAACAGCCAGCCCGTCACGCCGCGGAAATAGCTCCTCAGCTCTCTGCGGTAAATCGCCATCATGCCGTTTCGCCCCCTTCCGCGGGATTCGGTTTTTCTTCGGGCGGCTGCGCCGCGTCGGGCTGACCGTCCGCCTGCGTCAGTTCGAGGAAGATTTCCTCCAGGCTGGCCTGCTCGACGCGCATTTCCAGGATGGGCAGGCTCGCCTTCGCGCACGCCCAGAACGCCCCTTCGCGCACGTCCGCGCCGTTTTGCGGATGCAGCACCGCATGAGTGACGCCGTTTTCCGTTTTGCAGGAAACGTCGCCCGCGCCTTCGACCGCGCGCAGCGCGGCCTGAACGGCGGCCTTTTCGCCTTTGACCTCCAGATGCACCTCGCGCTCTCCGGCAAAGAGCTTCGTCAGCTCGTCCGGCGTGCCGTTGGCGACGAGCCGGCCGTGCGCGATAATCATTACGGAATCGCACACCGCGCTGACCTCGGAAAGAATATGGCTGGAAAGAATGACCGTGTGCTTGCGCCCCAGCGCGCGGATCAGATCGCGGATCTCGATGATCTGCTTGGGGTCAAGGCCGACGGTCGGCTCGTCCAGAATGACGATTTCAGGATTCCCGACAAGCGCCTGCGCGATGCCTGTGCGCTGGCGGTAGCCCTTGGAGAGGTTATTGATGAGCCTGCCGCGCACGTCGGTCAGCCCCGTGCTTTCGAGAATTTCGTCCAGCTGCGCGCGGCGCGCCTTCGCGGGCACGCCCTTCGCCTCCGCGACGAACTTCAGATATTCATCCACCGTCATGTCCGTGTAGACCGGCGGAATTTCCGGCAGATAGCCGATGCACTTTTTCGCCTCGACCGGCTCTTCAAAAATATCATGGCCGTTGACGGAAACCTCGCCCTCGCTTGCGGCAAGGCAGCCGGTGATGATATTCATCGTGGTCGATTTGCCCGCGCCGTTCGGGCCGAGCAGGCCGTAAATCTTGCCCGGCTCGACGGTGAAGCACAGATCGTCCACGGCCAGATGAGCGCCGTAGCGCTTCGTCAGATGCCTGACCTCGATCAACTCGATTCCTCCTCTTCGCTTTTCGGATGAGTACAGCATACCAGTGCGAAATGAAGAAGATTTGGCGGTTTTTGAGATAATGTTTGAACAAGGCGTAAATTCTGCGCAAAAGGGCCGCGCAGACAAAGCGCATGCGCGACCGGCGCGAAGCGCTCCGCAGTCCCAAAAACAACAAAAGGTTTGAAAAGGATACGCCCCTTTCAAACCTTCTAAATCGCTGAAAAACGCCGCCTATTCGGCTCTGGGCGCGGCAGCCTCCGTGCCGAGCTTATCCGTCAGAGACTGATAGGATTTCTTCATGTTAACGTAAATGCTGTCGGTCATGTTTTCCGGAAGAGTCGAACTGCCAGCGGGAACGATGCGGTATCTGGCCGTGTTCCCGTCGCGCCAGCGCATGATCCACGTGGGCATGTACCAGCAATCGCGGAAGGAAAGCGTCTGCGTCTGGCTGTTCCATTCCATTTCCAGATGCAGCACCATGCCGGTGATGTCGTTCGTTTCGCGCGAATCGTCCGTGAGGAAGTTCCCCAGCGAATAGGCGACGAACACGGTGCGCCCATCGTCCATCTGCTTTTTTTCCATGCGGTGCACGTTCGTCGGCCCCGTGCCGAGGATCACGTCGGCGCCGGCGCGCGCAAGCGCGTTCGCCTGCTCGAGCGTCGCCTTGGAGGGCTCCGTGTCGCCGCGCTTGCCCCAGTGGGCCAGCACGATCACGACCTCCGCGCCCGCGTCGCGCAGGGCGGAAATATCCTGCGCGGCCGTCTGCGCGTCGTATTGGCGCACGGAGTATTGCCGCTCCTCGGCGGACGCGGCCTTCTGCCCCGCGGCGCTGACGCTCGTCGTATAGGAAACGACGCCCACCTTGATTCCGCTGATTTCCACCACGCCGCGCGCGTTCGCCTCCTGCTCGGACGTATACGCGCCTGCGGAGGAAAGGTTGCGCTGCTGCAGAACCGAGCGCGTAGCGCTCACGCCGGATACGCCGTAATCAAGAATCCTGTCCGTGCCGAGGTTGACGAGGTTCACGCCCGCGCCCTTGAGCGCGATGGCCAGCGCGTCGGGCGCGCGATAATCGCCGAAGCTGCCGGCAGAACCGTCGTCAAGCGTTCCGCGCAGCGTGGCGATGGAAAGGTTCGCGCCGCCGAGCGCGCCGGAAACGGGTTGGAAAATCTCGGAAAAATCGTACATACCGTTGCTCTGCCGGCCGCTTGCGCGCAGCTCCGAGCCCATCATTACCTGTCCGGCGGCGTTGAGCGTAACGACTGAGGGCATGTAAATCGTCGGCGCTTCGGTGGCTGATGCGGCGGCAAAGACGAGCGTATCGTCGCTCTCCTGCTTCGCTCTGGCGGCGGGCGTCGGCGACGGCGTGCTTTCCGGCGCCTGCGCCGGATCGCTCCGCAGGCCGCTCAGAAGTTCGGAAAGGGAGCTGTTAATCAGCTGCGGGTCGATGTGAATCGCGCCGTTCTCGCCCGTCAGGCGCGCGTAAACGATACAGCTGGTAAGGAGCAGGACGGCCGTCAGCGCCAGCGTGACGATCGTTCCCGCCGAAATTCCCCGGCGCATCCGCCGCTTTTTCATGAAGCCGTCCCTCCTTTTCGGATCATTCGAGGCTCTCCGCGCCCGTATCCATGCCCGCGTTGCCCACGATTCGCGCGAACGCCGCGTCGTCGAGCGCGCCGTCGAAGTAGTCCTTCGCGGCCTGCATCAGCTGCGCCGCGCGCCGCACGCCCTGCGCCGTCAGTTCCTCGACGGTTTCGCGCCGCTCGCGGTCCGGCTCGGCGGCCGAACGCCACGGGCGGCCCTCGCGGTTCATCGTATCGCCCTTATACGGCCGCTTCGGGCAGCACTGCGCCGTCAGCAGGCCGGGATGCAGCAAAAGGCGCTCCAGCGCCCAATACAGCGCGAAACGCACGCCGTAGGGGCTGTGCGTGAGCCGGTTGGCGCGGCAGGCGTCGGCGTAACCGCGCTCGACGGCCTCGGGCGTAACGCTCAGTTCCGGATACGCCTCGTTCGCCGCCCGTGCGACCAGGCGCGCCGCGCGCGGCCAGTCGGCCTTCGCTTCCTTCACGCAGGGCATCGATTCGGGCGTGCCGCGCCTGCCGGCGGCGCGCCACATTTCCGTATCCCAGCCGCGCTCCATCGACATATGGCGCACGCTCGAATAGCGGCCGCGCCGGTCGTAGCTCTGCGAATAGACATACGGATGCACGGCGCTGTCGATTGCGTAATGCGTCAGGTAGCCCATCGCATACGCGCGCTCCACGTCGCCTTCGTCCTTTGCCATGCGCGCAAGCGCGCAGATAAATTTTCCCGTCCGCCGCTTATGCATGAAACCGGCCAGCTTCGAGGGCCGGCTTTTCAGCGAAAGCGGGAACATGCCCATCAGGAACAGGGGATCGGGGCCCTGCGCGCCGAGGCGGAACGCCTCCATCCGCACCGGCGTAACGCCGCTGACGGCGCATGCCCGTTCCGCGCAGCGCTGATGATAAAATCCGCCCGGCATTATTCTACAACGACGCCTTTCTGCAAAAGCACGTTCGCATACAGCGCGCTCTCGCCCGTCTGGATGACGCAATAGGCCTTTTTCGCCAGCTCATAGAACGCGAAGCGTTCTACATGGCCGATCTTCGTGCCCGGCTGATGCGCTTCGACGATCTTCACGTATTCGTCCCAGATCGGCGTTTCCACCGTGTCGCCCGGAACGACTTCCATCAGCTTCACCGGCTCGGCGACGTATTTGTCCAGCGGCATCAGTTTGAGCATCGCGTCGAGAATTTCGCACGCGCCGTGGCCGTCGAGCCGCACGAGGCGCTGCGCCATGGATGCGCCGGGGAAGTTGCCGTCGGCGATGACGATCGTGTCGCCATGCCCCATTTCCATCATGACCTTGAGCAGCTCCGGCGAAAGAATGGACGGGATTCCGTTCAGCATATCCGTATCCTCCCTGAAAAAATAAGAATTGACTGAAAAGTTCGACGTCAGCGCGCGATTTCCTGCCTTGCATAACGCGGCCCAACGCGGGAATGATAGGCGCAGAACATGATGAGAGGTGAAACCATGAGCTTTGGCATGATCGCGCTGCTGGTGCTTTCGCTGCTGACGTTGTTCGGCCTGGGCCAGCGCGTGCTGGACAGGCTGCACCTGAGCGACCGGACGGCGCTTTTCGCAATGGCGGCCATTTTCGTGGGCGGACTGATCCCGCCCATTCCCATCGGGCGGGTGCAGCTGGGGATCGGCGGCTGTCTGGCGCCGCTGGCGCTGTGCGTGTGGACGCTGGTTAAGGCCGGAACCGGCAAGGAGCGCGCCCGCGCGCTGATTGGATCGGTTGTCACCGGCGCGGCGGTGTGGGTAATTCTGCGCATGATGCCGGCGGAGCCGGAGAAAATCGTGATCGATCCGCTGTATATCGGCGGCATTGTCGCAGGGCTGGTCGCCTGGCTGCTCGGGCGTTCGCGCAGGGGCGCGTTCGTTTGCGCGGTGCTGGGCGTGCTGCTGGCCGATACGGCCAGCGCGATAGAGGCGCTTTCGGCGGGCGCCGACGCGCCGGTGCGGCTGGGAACCGGCGGCGCGCTCGACGCGGTGGTCGTTTCGGCGATCATCGCGGTGCTGCTGGCCGAGCTGGTGGGCGAAGCCGCAGAGCGGATTGCCCGCGGACGCAGGAAGGAGGGCGCGCGATGAAGAAAGCGATTTCGTGCCTGCTGGCGCTTCTGGCGCTGCTGCTGCCCGCCGTGAGCCGGGCCGACGGCGGCGAGAACGGAACGAGCGGCGTATGGACGGTGCGCTCGGAAACCGGCGAGGTGCTCTGCCGGCTGGCCGGGGAAGCGCACGTGGGCGACGAATACATCAGCGGCGGCAACCGCCGCTATGAAATTCTGTCCGCCGACGCGGCCGCGCATACGGCCGTCGCGCGCGACCGCGGCGCGCAGGAAATGCCCGACGTGAGCTGGCTGGCGGAGGAGACGGCCGTCGTCGTTTCGAACACGGGCGAAAAGGATCTGCTCGTGGCCATGTACGCTACCCACAGCGACGAGAGCTACGAGCCTACCGACGGAACCGCCAGCGACGAGAAGGGCGAGGGCGGCATTTACGATGTGAGCGAGGCGCTCAAAGAGGCGCTCGAGGCGCGCGGCGTGCGCGTGATTCTCGACGAGACGCCGCATGTGCCGCATGACTCCAGCGCCTACAAGCGCAGCCGCCAGACGGCGATTGCGCTGCTGAAGAAAGGCCCCGACGCGCTGCTCGACATTCACCGCGACGGAATTCCCGACCCGGACGAATACGAGACGGAGATGCAGGGCGAGGAGGTGAGCCGCGTGCGCCTGCTTGTGGGGCGCTCCAACCAGAACGCGGCGGAAAACAAGCAGTTCGCTCTGCAGCTGAAAGCCGTGGCCGATCAGCAGTATCCGGGGCTGATTAAGGATATTTTCATCGGTAAGGGAACGTATAATCAGGATCTGATGCCAAACGCGGTTCTGCTGGAATTCGGCACGCACACCATCGATAAGGAGCGCGCCGTCGCCTCTACGCAACTGATGGCCAACGTGCTGGCCGACACGCTCTACGGCGACGTGAGCGGCGCGGCGGGCGGCGGAAAATCGCAGACGAACGCGGCGGCGGGGAAGGGCGTTCTGTGGCTGGCCATCGCCGTCGTGGTCATGATCGCGGTTTTTGCGTTCCTGCAGACGGGCAGCGGAAAGGCAGCCTGGGAGCGCGTCAGGCGCGGCGCGCACGAAATTACGGCGACGCGGGAGAAGAAACGATAAAGAGAATTCAATAGAAATGAACGCCGGGGGAAAGCCGCTCTTTCAGGGAAAAGGGCGGCTTTTCCCAGATTCATTTCAGCGCGCGAACGCAGGCGCTCCCTCGGGCATAGTCTGCTTGCGGGAGGCGATGCGGAACATGCGGCTGCTGGTCATCGGCGGGGACGTCCGAAACCTGTATCTGGCGCGGCTTGCCCTTTCGCGCGGGCACGATGCGGCGCTCATTGGTCACGGAGAGAACGACATCGCGCCCGTCGGCGAATACGACGCGGCGGCGCTGCCCTATCCCGCGGCGGAAAAGGAAGGCGGCGCGCCCTGCGCGCATGGGAACCTGCCCATGGAAGCGGCGATGGCGCGCGCTGCCGGGGGCGCGCGCGTTTACGCGGCGAAGGCGGGCCCGGCGCTGGAGGTGATACTTAGGCAAAAAGGCTGCGTCCGCATCGACCCATCCCGCGACGAGGCGTTCGTGCAGGAAAACGCGGCCATCACGGCGGAATGCGCGCTCTGGGCGATGGCGGCGCGAACGCGCGCGTGCCTGTGCGGCGCGGAATGCCTCGTGCTGGGATACGGGCGCATCGGCCGGGCGCTGGCGCTGCGGCTGCGGGCGCTCGGCGCGCGCGTGACGGTGCTGGCGCGGAGCGCGTCGGCGCTTGCCGCGGCGAAGGGCGACGGGATGGATTTTTCGCCGCTGGGCGGCGAAATTCCGGCGAAGCGGCACAGGCTTGCGTTCAACACCATACCTGCGCCTGCGGCGGGGGAAGCGCTGCTTTCACGCCTTGCGCCGGACGCGTATGCGATGGAACTGGCCAGCGCGCCTTACGGGATCGACCTTGAAGCGGCGCGGCGGCTGCACGTGACGGCGTGGCGGGAAAGCGGCCTGCCGGGGCGCGCCGCGCCCGAAAGCGCCGCCGCCGCGATGCTGTCCCTCATCGAACGAACTCAACGAACGGATGGAGCGTGAAACCATGACTCTTTCGGGCAAAACGATCGGCTTTGCGCTGACCGGTTCCTTCTGCACGTTTTCGCGCGTGTTTCCGCAGGCGGAAGCGCTGGTAAAGGCCGGGGCGTGCGTGATTCCCGTGCTGTCGTTCAACGCATGGGCGCTGGATACGCGTTTTTTCAAGGCCGGGGAGGTGCGCGCGCGCCTGCGCGAAATTACCGGCGAGGAGCCGCTGCACACGCTGGAGGCCGTCGAGCCGTTCGGGCCGAAGAAGGCGCTCGATCTGCTCGTAATCGCGCCGTGCACCGGCAACACGCTGGCGAAGCTGGCGGCGGGCATTGCCGATACGCCGGTGACGCTCGCGGTGAAATCGCATCTGCGCAACGAGCGGCCCGTTCTTGTGGCCGTCTCGACGAACGACGGTCTGGCGGCGGCGGCCAAAAACATCGGCGCGCTCAGCGGCGCACGGCATTACTATTTCGTCCCCTACGGGCAGGATGCGCCCGACGGCAAGCCGCGTTCGCTCGTGGCGCATTTCGATAAGATTCCGGAATGCGCCTGCGCCGCGCTGTCCGGCGTGCAGACGCAGCCGGTGCTGGTGTGAGGGGAAGGTGCGGGCTGTTTGGCCGGGCGCGCTCAGCGCTCATGAAAAAACGGACGGGAGCGAATCCCGTCCGTTGAACGGCCGAAGGGGCTGCGCGCCGGGGAAACGGCGCGTCCAGTGATGCGCTGTTATGATAGGAAGCGCGGGGTGTTTATCCGGGCGCGCTCAGCGCCCATAAAAAAACGGACGGGAGCGAATCCCGTCCGTTGAACGGCCGAAGGGGCTGCGCGCCGGGGAAACGGCGCGTCCAGCGATGCGCTGTTGCGATAAAAAGCGCGGGTTGTTTATCCGGGCGCGTTCAGCGCCCATGAAAAACGGACGGGAAGCGAATCCCGTCCGTTTTATGCTTAAAAGGATTATTCCGCCGTGGACGCGGAGTTGCCCGCGATGCGGCCGAAGACCACGAAATCGACGATGGCGTTGCCGCCGAGACGGTTGCCGCCGTGGATGCCGCCGGTCACTTCACCCGCGGCGTACAGGCCCGGGATCACATTGCCGTCGGTGGAGAGGACGCGCGCGGCAGTGTCGATCTGCACGCCGCCCATGGTGTAGTGCGCCGCGGGGGAACGCGGATACGCGTACCACGGGCCTTTTTCGAACTTGTAGTTCAACAGCGTGCGGCCGAACTGGTCGGGGCCGCCGTTTTCAACTGCGGCGTTGTATTCGTCGATCGCCGCTACGAGCGCATCGGCGGGAACGCCCATGTTCGCAGCCAGCTCTTCGAGCGTTTCGCCGGAGACCCAGCCGTCGTCGCCCGTTTCGACCATGTCGGCTACCGTGCGGCCGCTGGCGATGGTCTGCGTTTCCGGATCATAGATGGTCTCGCCGGACATGAGCAGATAGGCGATGCCGTCGGTCTGCGCGATCATGGCCTTGGAGATTTCATCGCGGCGGCCGTCTTCACGGATGAAGCGCTCGCCTTCCTTGTTGATGAGCACGTAGCCCTGCACGCCTGCGGCGTTGAAATGGCCGGAAGTCGTGCCGTTCTTGGGGTTGCAGACCTGCAGCAGCTGGATCTGATCCATGTCGATCAGGTTCGCGCCGACGGCTTCGCACATCCGGATGCCGTCGCCGGTCACGCCGGGCATGTTGGAGGTCATCAGGCTCTTGCCCAGATCGGGCCACTTTTCGCCCTGGCAGTACTGCACGCGCATTTCCACATTGCCGGCGAAGCCGCCCGTGGCGACCACGACGCCCTTGCTGGCGCGCAGCGTGACGGCGTTGCCGTCTTTGCCCACGGCGTTGACGCCGACCACGCGGCCGTCTTCGACGATCAGGCTTTCAGCGGTGGTATCCATCATGATGGTGCAGAGGTCTTCGCGGGTCATCAGGGTTTCAACAAACGCCTTGATGTAACCGCTGCCCTGCGGCAGCACCGCGTAATGCGTGCGCTGATAGAGCGAGCCGGTGCCCTGGCCGACGCCGGGCTTGATTTCCAGGCCCATGCTCTCCATCCACTTCAGACCGTCGAGCGCGTTGAAGCACATTTCGTCGACGAGTTCCTTATTGGCGATCTTGTCGCCGCCTTCCCAGGTCTGCTGGGCGAAGAACTCGGGCGAATCCTCGATGCCGAGAGGCGCCTGCGCCTCGGGATCGGGGGCGTTGTAGATGCCGCCGGAGACCATGGAGTTGCCGCCGAGCGTGCCCATCTTTTCGACCACGATGACGGTCGCGCCGTTTTCGGTCGCGGAGCATGCGGCCGCGAGGCCGGCGCCGCCGCCGCCAACGATCACAACGTCGGCGGACGCTTCAACGTCCTGCGCGGGTTCCTTTTCCGCAGCGACCTTCAGCGCGGCGACGTCCGCGCCCGCCTGCTTGAGGCAGTCTTCCACGGCGCTGATGATGCCGCGGCTGGTCACGGTCGCGCCGGTCACGGTATCCACCGCCAGAGACTGGCTTTCGATGATTTCCTGCGGGATGATATTCATCGGCCACTGGCGCAGGCCGACGGTTTCGTTGTTCTCGCCAACCTCGATGGACTCGATAGCGTTTTCGCTCACCGTAACGGTGACGGGGATCGTACCCCACATGCCGCGCGCTTCGGCCGTATAGGTGCCGGGCGTGTAGGACGCGCCTTCCGCAAAGCCGGCGACGCCAAAGAGCATCATGCACAGCGCCAGACAGAGGGCCAATACCTTCTTCATGCGATACCTCTCCTTAATGTGAAAAATATGTCGATTACGACAGGAGGATTATAGCATATCAATTCACAAACGACAAACATCGAAAATGTCATGAATTTTTTGTTATGTTTTTATTTTGCTTTTTTATATTGGACAAATTCGAAAAGCCTAACCCTGTTTCGCACACGCGGCGAAAGGGATTTCCGGTGCGCTTCAATTAGATTTTTCCGCGCCATGCGCGGAAAGAATCGCGCGTCCGCCGCCAAAGACCGGAAATAATTTATGAAGCGCATTGCTTTTTATGTATGCCGCCGCCTGTTGCAATATTTGGCAGATAGTGATACAATTAAACCATAAAATATGAGAAAAATATGGAGAACAGAAATGAGATATCTTGCGCATATCGCCGAGGATGGCAGAGAACAGACCGTTGCGGAGCACTTATGCGGAACCGCGCAGCTGGCAAGGCGGTTTGCCGCCGGATTTGGCGCGGAAGCGGAGGCGGAGTTTACGGGGCTGCTGCATGACGTCGGAAAATGTACGCCCGGATTTCAGGAGCGGCTGCATGGCGGCGCGCCTGTGGATCATTCGACGGCGGGCGCGAAGCTGGCCTTTTCCATGCGGAATCTTCCGGCTGCGCTGGCCGTCGCCGGGCACCACGGCGGGATCCCGGACGGAGGCCATCCGCGGGACGGAAAAGAGAAGTCCACGCTCTGCGGCCGCGTAAAGCGCGATTGCGGATTTGACGCGGAAATCTGGAACGAGATTGCGCTGACGCCGCCGAACGCGCCGTCATGGTTTGGGCGCGATACCCTGCGCGATGCGTTTTACACGCGAATGATCTACTCGTGTCTGGTCGACGCGGATTTTCAGGATACGCAGACGTTTATGGACGGCGCGCCCGTGCCGCGCGGCGGCTGTGCGGAGATTGAAGAGCTGTGCGGCCGGATGCGCGAGCGCGCGGCGCGGTATCTGGCGAATGGAAGCGAAAGCGTTGTATGCAGGCAGCGCAACGCGGCGCTGCGCGCCTGCATGGAGCGGGGACGCGCGTGGGAGCAGGGCCTTTATACGCTGACCGTTCCGACCGGCGGCGGAAAGACGTTCGCGTCGCTTGCGTTTGCGCTGGAACACGCGGCGGCAAGGAAAATGGCGCGCGTGATTTATGTGATCCCTTATACGTCGATCATCGAGCAGACGGCGGATGTGTTTTCGGAGCTTCTTGGCGAGGAAAACGTGCTGGCGCACTATTCCGCCGTCGATTATCAGCTGGCGGAGCGCGAGGAGATGACGCCGGAACAATATCGAAAGCTCCTTGCAAGCGAAAACTGGGACGCGCCGGTGATCATTACCACGGCGGTGCAGTTTTTTGAGTCGCTTTATTCCAACCGCAGCAGCCGCTGCCGGAAACTCCACAACATTGCAAACAGCGTCGTCATTTTTGACGAGGCGCAGACGCTGCCGAACGACTATCTGCTGCCGTGCCTGTCCGCGATTGCGCAGCTGGTGCAGTTCTATCGCACGACGGCCGTGCTCTGTACGGCGACGCAGCCGGCGGTTGCGCCGCTGCTGCAGGAACTGGCGCCGTCGCTTGCGCTGCGGGAAATCTGTCCGGATACGCAGACGCTTTACGCGTCGCTTCGCCGCACGACGATAAAAGACCTGGGCGAGATAACGCAGGACGCGCTTGCGGGGCTGCTCTGCGAACAGGAACAGGCGCTGTGCGTTGTGAATCGCCGGGCCACGGCGCAGCGCATGTATGCCGCGCTGCCGCCCGACGGGAGCTTCTGCCTGACGACGCTTTTGTGCGCGCACGACCGCCGGGAGCAGATCGCGGAGATTCGCAGGCGGTTGGCGGAAGGCCTGCCCTGCCGCGTGGTGTCAACGTCGCTGATCGAGGCGGGCGTTGACGTAGATTTTCCGATGGCGCTGCGCGAGGATTGCGGCCTGGATTCGCTTTTGCAAACCGCCGGGCGCTGCAACCGGGAAGGAAAGCGCGGCGCGGCGGAGAGCATCGTATATCGCTTCCGGCTGGACGGCGTAAAGCCGCCCCGCATGCTGGAAAAGAATGGCAGCGCGCTTTCCTATGCGGCGCGGAAGCATGCGGATCTGTCGTCGCCGGAGGCGATTCAGGCATATTTCACAGAGCTGTTCCAGCTGAAGGACGGGGCGCTTGACAAAAAGGACATCCTTGGGGCGGAGAGGGACGGCGTTGACGGCTGTCTGCTTCCGTTTGCGCAGATTGCGGAACGGTTCCGGCTGATTGAAACGCCGACCCGAACGGTATACCTGCCGGTTGGCGGCGGCGTGGCGCTTTGCGGCCGTCTGCGCGCCGGTGCGGTGAGCCGCGGCCTGCTGCGAAAGCTTGGCGTTTACAGCGTCGACTGCTATGAGCAGCAGTTCCAGGCGCTGGACGACGCGGGCGCGCTGGAGCTTTTGCCGGACGGTTCGGCGATTTTGATGGATTTGTCGAAGTACAGCCGGAAAACGGGACTGGAAGGGGATATCGAAAATGGCGTCGGTATCTTCATATGAAATGCATCTGACGGCAAAGCAATACGCTTTGCCGCCAAATGCGCGAGTGCGAAAGAATTATTGAATGAAATGGAGCGTGAGAAACTTGAGAGAAAACCACACGATTATTCGAGCGCATCCGGAAAGGAGGGGATGCCCATGTCCATGCTGATTGAGGTATGGGGCAATTACGCCTGCTTTTCCCGGCCGGAAATGAAGACGGAGCGGGTGAGTTATGACGTGATGACGCCGTCTGCTGCGCGGGGAATGGTGGAGGCTATCTTCTGGCACCCGGGGCTGCGGTACACGATTGACAAAATCCATGTATTGCGTCCGATCCGCTTTACCAACATCCGGCGCAACGAAGTCAAATCTACGCTGCTTGCTTCCAGCGCGCTGGCGGCGGCAAAAGGCGGCGCAATGCCGGTGCTGAATCCATCGCAGGACATTCAGCAGCGCGCGGCGATGGTGCTGCAGGATGTGCGCTATGTGATCGAGTGTCACTTCGACATGACCGACAAGGCTTCGCCGAGCGACAATCCGGGAAAATTTCAGGATATGCTGCGCAGAAGAGCGCAGAAGGGGGCCTGCTATCACACGCCGTATTTTGGTTGCCGCGAGTTCCCGGCCAGCTTCCGCGAATGGCGCGGCGGCGAAATCCCGGCGATTGACGTGACGCAGGAGCTTGGCTGGATGCTCTATGACATGGACTACTCCAACCCGCAGGACATTCGAGCGAAGTTTTTCCGCGCGCGGCTGGAACACGGCGTGCTGGACTGCCGGAATGCGGAGGTGGTCACATGATTTTGCAGTCGCTGGCCGCGTACTATGAGGAAATGCTGGCGCAGGGGAAAATCTCCGCGCCGGGCTGGGATGATACGTTCAAGGTGAGCTTTCAGCTGGAGATTGACGATAGCGGAACGCTGATTGACGTAATTGACAGCCGGGAGCTGACGGCAAGCGGGAAAAAACAGATGCTGCGGCCGATGACTATGCGGGTTCCGGCCCATAAGCTGCGGTCGTCTGGCGTTTCGGCAAATTTTCTCTGCGATAATGCAAGCTATCTGCTTGGCGCGGATGAAAAGGGCAAGCCGGAACGCGCAAAGGCATGCTTTGCGGCGTGCGCCGCGCTGCATCACCAGCTGCTGGACGGCGTAGACGACCCGGCGGCAAAGGCAATTCTGGCGTATTTTGACAGCTGGAAGCCGGAGAACGCGCGGGAACACCCTCTGCTGAAAGACCGCTGGGAAGAGTTGACGGCTAACGCAAATCTTGTTTTTTGCTATGACGGCGAAAACGGCCGCCGTCCGGTCACGGAGAATCCGAAAATCCGCGCGGCATGGCAGCAGTTTTATCAGGCCGGGAACTCGGAGGCCGTAAGCGCACAGTGCCTGATTACCGGCCGGGTCGCGCCGATGGCGCTGCTTCATCCCACTATTAAAGGAGTAAAAGACGCGCAGAGCTCCGGCGCCAGCCTGGTGTCGTTTAACGCGCCGGCGTTCTGCTCTTATGGGCATGTGCAGGGCGAGAACGCGCCGGTCAGCGAGTACGCCGCCTTTGCTTATACTACCGCGCTCAACGCGCTTCTGGCGGACCGGGAGCACTGCAAGATCATCGGCGACAGCACGGTTGTCTGCTGGACGGAGAATGCAGGCACGGCGTATGCGGATCTTGGAACGTACGCCATGTTCGGCGTGCCGGAGAACGCCGGGGTGCAGGAAGAGGATTTGAAAAAATCCCTGGCGCTGCTGGCGGAGGGCAAGCCGTGCGAATGGATAGGCGAGACGCTTCTGCCGGAGCAGCATATCAATTATCTTGGCCTTGCGCCGAATGCGGCGCGCGTGTCCGTTCGGTTCTATCTGCGCGACAGTTTGCAGCATTTTGCGGAGAATATCCGCGCGCATCATGAAGCGCTTGAAATCGTAAACGGTTGGCCGGGATTTTCGATCTGGACGCTGGCCAGAGAGACGGTGCGAAGGAAAGCCGATGGAAAGTATGAGGATCCTGCGCCGAGGCTGGCGGGAGATATTCTGCGCGCAGTATTGTCCGGCGGACGTTACCCGGCAACCCTGCTGAACGGCGTAATGCTGCGCATCCGCGCGGAGCACGATGTGACGCGCGGAAAGGCCGCGATCATAAAGGCCTATTACACAAGGAATCAATCGCCGCAGTGTCCAAAGGAGGTATTGACTGTGGAACTGAACGAACAGTGCACCTATCAGCCCTATGTGCTGGGACGGCTCTTTGCCGTATTGGAGGCGATTCAAGACGCTGCAAATCCTGGCATCAACACGACCATTAAAGACCGCTATTTTACCTCTGCCTGCGCGACGCCGGGCGTTGTATTCCCGACGCTGATCAAGCTGACTCAGAAGCATCTGCAGAAGCTGGGGAATGGAAGCCAGATCTATTACAACCAGCAGCTGACAGAATTGATGGGGAAGATGACGCAGACGTACCCGACGCGCATGACGCTGCCAGAGCAGGGCGCGTTCGAAATCGGATATTATCACCAGACGCAGAAACGGTATGAAAAGAAAAATAAGGAGGAAGCAGGCAATGCGTGAGGCGATCAAAAACCGGTATGACTTTGTAGTGCTGTTTGATGTGGAAAACGGCAACCCGAACGGAGATCCGGATGCGGGCAATATGCCGCGCGTTGATCCGGAAACCGGCTACGGCATTGTGACGGACGTGTGCATGAAGCGGAAAATCCGGAACTATGTGCAGATGGTAAAGGAAGGCGACGAAAACTACCATATCTACATCAACGACAGCGTGCCGCTGAACCGCAGCGACGCCGAGGCGTGCGCGGCATGCGGCGTCAAGCCGGACAAGCTGAAGGATGTGAAGAAAAGCGATCCCGGCATCGATGAGAAACTCCGCGACTGGATGTGCGGACACTACTACGATATCCGCACGTTCGGCGCGGTTATGACCACGTTTGTCAAGGGCGCGCTCAACTGCGGGCAGGTGCGAGGCCCAGTGCAGTTCAGCTTTGCGCGTTCGGTCGATCCGGTCGTGCCGCAGAACGTTACAATTACGCGCGTCGCCATTACGAAAGAGGACGATGCGAAGGAAAAGAACAGCGAAATGGGCAGCAAATATATCATTCCCTACGGCCTTTACCGTGCGGAGGGATATGTTTCGGCCAACCTTGCCCGCAAGACGACCGGCTTTTCGGAAGAAGATCTGGAGCTGCTGTGGCAGGCGATCCTCAATATGTTTGAAAACGACCACTCCGCGGCGCGCGGGAAAATGGCGGTGCGCGAGTTGATTATCTTCAGGCATGATTCCGAGATCGGCAATGCGCCGTCGTATAAGCTGTTTGAGGCGGTTCACGTTTCGCGCAGAGACGGCGTGGAAATTCCGCGCAGCTATCAGGATTATATGGTCTGCGTGGATGCAGATCTGCCGAAAGGGGTGCGCTGCGAAAGGAGGTCGTAATGTATACGGCGGATGAGTGCCTGATGATTTCCGGATTGCAGCACTTCCGTTTCTGCCGGCGGCAGTGGGCGCTCATTCATATCGAACAGCAATGGGCGGAAAATCTGCGGACGGTTGAGGGAGCGCTTCTCCATGAGCGGGCGCACGACGAGCAGCTGCACGAAAGCCGCGGCGATCTATGGATCGTCCGCGGCCTGCGGGTGCAGTCGCTGACGCTCGGCCTCAGCGGTCAATGCGACGTGGTGGAGTTCCGGCGGGACGGCGCAGGCGTGCCGCTCGCCGGAAAATCCGGCCTTTGGCTGCCGTACCCCGTCGAGTATAAGCGCGGCGTGCCGAAGCAGGACGGCTGCGACGAATTGCAGCTCTGCGCGCAGGCCATGTGTCTGGAGGAAATGCTCTGCTGCGGTATCCCGGCCGGCGCGCTCTTTTATGGGGAACCGCGCCGCCGGCTGCACGTGGAGTTCACGCCGGAATTGCGCGAGGAGGTTCGCGCGGACGCGGCGCAGATGCACGATCTGTACCGCCGCGGATATACGCCGCGCGTAAAGCCGTCAAAGGCGTGCAACGCCTGTTCGCTCAAAGAGCTGTGTCTGCCGCGGCTGCAAAAAAGCGGTTCCGTGCGCGACTACCTGCGCGAAAACATGGAGGAAACGCCATGAGAAAGCTGCTCAACACGCTTTTTGTCACGAGCGAAGACGCTTATCTGACGATCGAAGGCCAAAATGTCGTCGTGAACCGGGAAAAGCGGGAGATCGCGCGTTTTCCGCTGCATACGCTTTCCGGAATTATCTCGTTCAGCTATGCGGGCGCGTCCCCGGCGCTGATGGGCGGCTGCGCGAAGCACGGCGTGAGTTTGAGCTTCTGCACGCCGAATGGAAGGTTTCTTGCAAGAAGCGTCGGCGAGGAGAACGGCAACGTTCTGCTGCGGCGGATGCAATACCGCGCGGCGGACGACACGGCGCACAGCTGCCGGATCGCGCGGAATATGATTTTCGGCAAGCTGCATAATGCCAGATGGAGTATCGAGCGCACGAAGCGCGACCATTCGCTGCGCGTGGATACGGCGCATTTGCAGGCGTCGATTGACAGAATCAAGGCGCTGTATCCGGTTGTGTTGGAAGAAATTTCGCTGGAGTCGCTGCGCGGCGGCGAGGGAATAGGCGCAAAGGCATATTTTGACGTCTTCGATGAAATGATCCTGCAGAACAAGGCGGATTTCTTCTTCCGCGAGCGCAGCCGCAGGCCGCCGCTGGATAATGTCAACGCCATGCTGTCGTTTGCCTACAGTCTGCTTGGAAATGACTGCGCGGCGGCGTTGGAATCTGTCGGACTGGACGCTTACGTCGGATTTCTGCACCGCGACCGGCCCGGACGCACGTCGCTGGCGCTCGACCTCATGGAAGAGATGCGTCCATGTTTCGCCGACCGTTTTGTTTTGTCGCTGATCAACAACCGCGTTGTGCGGGATGATGATTTTGAGCATACGGACAGCGGCGCCGTTCTTTTAACCGGCGATGGAAGAAAGAAATTTCTGCAGGCATGGCAGGAGCGCAAGCGCGAGACGATCACGCATCCGTACCTAAAGGAGAAAATCGCGTGGGGATTGGTACCGTATGTGCAGGCGCTGCTGTTGGCGCGCTATCTGCGCGATGATCTGGATGCGTATCCGCCGTTCTTATGGAAATGAGGTGGTAAGATGATGGTCCTGATCACCTACGACGTGAACACGGAGGACGCTAGCGGCCGGAAGCGGCTGCGCCAGATCGCAAAGCAGTGCGTCAATTACGGTCAGCGCGTCCAGAATTCAGTGTTTGAATGTCTGCTGGACGCCGCGCAGTGCAAGCAGCTTCAGCACAGGCTGCTTGCGATTATGGACGAAAAAAAGGATAGCCTGCGGTTTTACTATCTTGGCAACCGGTATGAAACGCGCATCGAGCATTTTGGCGCCAAGAGCGGATATGCTCCGGAAGGAGCGCTGATTGTCTGACTGCGAAGCTGCAGCGTACAGAAAATTCCCGGGCGGTTCGCACCGTGCAAAGGGCGAAACGGGCGGGAAAAATGAAGCGAACGGGTAAAAACCGGCAGAAAAGCGAAGCATATCGCTGCCGGATTGTATCATTTGCGCAAATCGGATGAGGATTTTCTCGTTAGATTTGCTGTCGCGTCCCGCAAGGGACGCGTGGGTTGAAATCGGTATGGCCATGCTGTTGCCGTCCTTGTCGCGCCGTCGCGTCCCGCAAGGGACGCGTGGGTTGAAATAGGATCATTTTCAGCGTGCACGAGAACCCGGCGGCGGTCGCGTCCCGCAAGGGACGCGTGGGTTGAAATCCTTGCGAAGCGTCGGAAACCGCGAGCGCGTCAAGTCGCGTCCCGCAAGGGACGCGTGGGTTGAAATGAAATCAGCGTCATCTGTCCACCGGGCCTGACTGTCGCGTCCCGCAAGGGACGCGTGGGTTGAAATGCCAGCATCCAGGGGTGCTGCGGGTGCTGCAAAGTCGCGTCCCGCAAGGGACGCGTGGGTTGAAATATAATGGTAAAATCCGTCGTTGCCGTGGATCACGGCGTCGCGTCCCGCAAGGGACGCGTGGGTTGAAATCAATCGGCAGGGTTAATGTTAATCAGCTGTACGGTCGTCGCGTCCCGCAAGGGACGCGTGGGTTGAAATGATCGTGGTCGGGTTGTCAATGTCCTGCCAGTAGTGTCGCGTCCCGCAAGGGACGCGTGGGTTGAAATGTACAGGCGAATACCGCGAAGGTACCCGTATGAGTCGCGTCCCGCAAGGGACGCGTGGGTTGAAATTTCTTCTGCCCGCCATAGCAAGGTAGGCGAGGAACCGTCGCGTCCCGCAAGGGACGCGTGGGTTGAAATCTTGTCAATACGCGGAATAAGCGCCTTATTGATGTCGCGTCCCGCAAGGGACGCGTGGGTTGAAATCTGTGATTTTTTCGCCCCGCGCGTATGCCGTTATAGTCGCGTCCCGCAAGGGACGCGTGGGTTGAAATTGGACGGAGAAGAAATCATCCGAAACCTGAAATGTCGCGTCCCGCAAGGGACGCGTGGGTTGAAATTTTATGACGGTCTGTAATCGCCGCGATGCGAAAACGTCGCGTCCCGCAAGGGACGCGTGGGTTGAAATATTTAATGATGGTTTTATATTTTCTGACGCTGGCGTCGCGTCCCGCAAGGGACGCGTGGGTTGAAATTCACGCCGGAAGGCGAAGTCTACGCGACGAACAGTCGCGTCCCGCAAGGGACGCGTGGGTTGAAATTGGGCGTAGTGAAGGGGATCCCCGGCGACGTAAAGTCGCGTCCCGCAAGGGACGCGTGGGTTGAAATCACTATTTCCAATATGCGCGGCTTTGACGCTTCTGTCGCGTCCCGCAAGGGACGCGTGGGTTGAAATAGCTGCTCCATGCTACGCAATCGATAGTATGATTGTCGCGTCCCGCAAGGGACGCGTGGGTTGAATCTGGGTCGCGTCCCGCAAGGGACGCGTGGGTTGAAATCACCTTTAGTAGGCGTAAACCTCTGTCCCTCTTTAGTCGCGTCCCGCAAGGGACGCGTGGGTTGAAATGACGCGGCCGACAACATCGCCGTGCGGGATCACCTGTCGCGTCCCGCAAGGGACGCGTGGGTTGAAATAAAAGTCTCGTCGGGGATTACGCGATCCGTCTCGGTCGCGTCCCGCAAGGGACGCGTGGGTTGAAATGCCCTGCCGCGGGTGCGAGGCGCGCACGCCGGCAGTCGCGTCCCGCAAGGGACGCGTGGGTTGAAATGATTGGAGCTGCATCCGCCGCCGCAAAGCCAGATTCGTCGCGTCCCGCAAGGGACGCGTGGGTTGAAATGACGGGCGCAAGGGCGATATTTTTTTGACGCTGACGTCGCGTCCCGCAAGGGACGCGTGGGTTGAAATCATGCCGTACTTTTTGGCCATCTCCTTGGCTTGGGTCGCGTCCCGCAAGGGACGCGTGGGTTGAAATAGGGCGTGCGATGCCGCGCCGCAGCACCGGTATCTGTCGCGTCCCGCAAGGGACGCGTGGGTTGAAATGCAGATTTCAAACCCTGCAAATCCCTGCCGGTTGGCGTCGCGTCCCGCAAGGGACGCGTGGGTTGAAATCAGCATCCGCGCAACCTGCGCGGGAGTGCCTTTAGTCGCGTCCCGCAAGGGACGCGTGGGTTGAAATACGGTCTCATTATCGCCCAGCTTGAGATAATTGTCGTCGCGTCCCGCAAGGGACGCGTGGGTTGAAATCTCAACCCGGCCGTCGGCTGGTGGCACGGAAGATTGTCGCGTCCCGCAAGGGACGCGTGGGTTGAAATACCGGTCGGTGCGAGGAGGTGAGCGCACATGCGTAGTCGCGTCCCGCAAGGGACGCGTGGGTTGAAATAGTTTCTCCGCGGTATTTACGATTTTCAGCCTGAGTCGCGTCCCGCAAGGGACGCGTGGGTTGAAATCGGCTTTACGCCGTATCTGGCAATCTATAACGGCAGTCGCGTCCCGCAAGGGACGCGTGGGTTGAAATGACGGCATTGATGCCGTTATCGATAACGTTGTCGTCGCGTCCCGCAAGGGACGCGTGGGTTGAAATGTCATGCCGCGATAATGCTGCGGGTAGGCCGCCTTGGTCGCGTCCCGCAAGGGACGCGTGGGTTGAAATCAGTTAACGTGATGGTGGCAGCGCTGATTGGCAACGTCGCGTCCCGCAAGGGACGCGTGGGTTGAAATAATCGCAGTATTGATTATCGTCCGGAACGCTGCCGTCGCGTCCCGCAAGGGACGCGTGGGTTGAAATGTCTCCTTGATGCGCGTGCAAACTATGTCTTCGGTCGCGTCCCGCAAGGGACGCGTGGGTTGAAATTCCGGAAACCGTCTCCGCATCCAGAAGGCCAGCCTGTCGCGTCCCGCAAGGGACGCGTGGGTTGAAATAAAAAATCCTCGGCGGCCCCTCGCAGCTGCGCGGTCGCGTCCCGCAAGGGACGCGTGGGTTGAAATCAACACGCAGAGTGCGAACGAAGCCGGAACCGTGTCGCGTCCCGCAAGGGACGCGTGGGTTGAAATCGGCAGCCAGGCAGCCAGCTCGTACAGCAGCGGCAGGTCGCGTCCCGCAAGGGACGCGTGGGTTGAAATCCCCTGTCAGATGTGCTTGAGACTGATTCAGAAGTCGCGTCCCGCAAGGGACGCGTGGGTAGAAATGTTGAACGCGTGCTTAGAGATTGCGGAGTCGTCCGCGTCGCGTCCCGCAAGGGACGCGTGGGTAGAAATCGGATCGTGCCACTCTAGCCAACTATTTTGGCCAAGGTCGCGTCCCGCAAGGGACGCGACGATCACATACAGGACGAAGACGAGGCCGCCGCCATGGATCAGATCACAAAAATGTATACGAGAAAGCCTGCTGGATAAATGGCGTTTTTGATCGATTTTTTGACGAGGGAGACAGCCGAAAAACGTAGGCGGCATAAGGCTTTTTATAGGGTGAATTTTCGGAAAATTTGACGGATTTTTTGATTTTACGACATTTGTATGATATTTGGAAGATGCGACGGGCGCAAAGGCTCATTGCCACTTGTTGGTTTTGGATCAAAAAGCAAAGAAAAATCCTGCCAAACCCAACGGTTTAACAGGATTTTCTCTCGATAGCGGCGAGTGGATTCGAACCGCTGACACTCCGGGTATGAACCGAATGCTCTGACCAGCTGAGCTACGCCGCCATATGGTTGCGGGGGGGGGATTTGAACCCCCGACCTCCGGGTTATGAGCCCGACGAGCTACCGGTCTGCTCTACCCCGCGATGTTATCTGCCGCTTAACGGCAAGGGTTATTATACGGCAACCCCGGCGTCTTGTCAAGAGAAAATGCAGAAAAATTTTGCAGCGCCGCGGTTTGGGGAAGGCCGCGCGTAAGCGCGCCTGAAATTTGCCTCATGAAATTGCAGCGATGTAAGAAAATGCAAAAACGCCGCCGCTTTCTTCTTGACAAGTTGCATTGCAAACGGTAAAATAGTTTTGTTAAGCTTGGCTGCATAGGCCAGATGTTTGAAAAGGGTATGGGCAGCGCGCGCCGCCTTGGCGTCCGCCCCTGTATGATAGATAAAACCAAATACAAGGCTTGTATTGGCGTACCCTCCTTTTGAGCAATCTGTTGCGACCTGTGCCGGGCTTAAAGCTCGGTGTTATTTTTTTGTCATTAAAATCATTTTGAAGGAGGTATCAGCGAAAGGTGACGGCACTCTGGATTATTCTGGCAGCGCTGGCAGGTCTCGCTCTCGGCGGGTTTGCCGGCTATAAATATCGCAAAGACGCTACGGAAAAGCAGATTGGCAGAACCGAAGAATACGCGCGGAATCTGCTGGAAGAGGCGCAGCGAAAGGCCGAAGAAAACAAAAAAGAGAAGATTCTGGAAACCAAGGAAGAAATTCTCAAGCTCAAAAACGAGCTTGACAAGGAAATCCGCGACCGCCGCAACGAACAGCAGCGCAACGAGCGCCGCCTCGCTCAGCGCGAGGAAACCATCGACAAAAAGATGGATAACCTTGATCTGCGCGAAGAAGCGCTGAACAAAAAGCAGTCCGAAATTTCCGATCTGCACAAGGAGGCCGAAGAACTCGTCGCCCGTCAGCAATCGGAAATGGAGCGCATCGGCGCGATGACCCAGGACGAAGCCCGTCAGATGCTCGTGGCGCGTATCCAGAAGGACGCCTATCACGACGCGGCCGTGCTCGTGCGCGATATCGAGCAGAACGCCAAGGACGAGGGCGAAAAGAAAGCCCGCAACATCATCGCGTTGGCCATTCAGAAATGCGCCGCCGATCATGTGGCCGAGACGACCGTTTCCGTGGTCAATCTGCCCAACGAGGATATGAAGGGCCGTATCATCGGCCGCGAGGGCCGCAACATCCGCGCGCTGGAAACTGCGACGGGTGTCGATCTGATCATTGACGATACGCCCGAGGCCGTTATCGTCTCCGCGTTTGATCCGGTTCGCCGCGAGGTGGCCCGTCTGGCGCTGGAGCGCCTGATTCTCGATGGCCGCATCCATCCCGCCCGCATCGAAGAAATGGTCGAAAAGGCGCAGAAGGACGTCGATCAGCAGATTCAGGAAGCCGGCGAGCAGGCTGTTTTCGAAACCGGACAGCACAGCATCCACCGCGAACTGGTCAAGCTGCTGGGCCGCATGAAATATCGCACCAGCTATGGCCAGAACGTGCTCAAGCACTCCATCGAGGTCAGCCATCTGGCCGGCGTCATGGCCGCCGAGCTGGGCGCGGACGTACAGCTTGCCAAGCGCGCGGGCCTTCTGCACGATATCGGCAAGGCCGTCGACCACGAAGCCGAGGGCACGCATGTGCAGCTGGGCGCGGAGCTTGCCCGCAAGTATCATGAAAGCCCCGACGTTGTCAACGCCATCATGGCGCATCACAACGATGTGGAACCCGCAACCGTCGAAGCCGTGCTCGTGCAGGCGGCGGACGCCATTTCGGCCGCCCGTCCCGGCGCGCGCCGCGAGTCGCTGGAAAATTACATCAAGCGGCTTGAAAAGCTCGAGGAAATCTGCAACTCCTTCGCCGGCGTGGAAAAGAGTTACGCCATCCAGTCCGGCCGCGAAGTGCGCATCATGGTCAAGCCCGAGGACGTTACCGACGTCGGCACGACGGTCATGGCCAAGGAAATCGCCAAGCGCATCGAGCATGAGATGGAGTATCCGGGACAGATCAAGGTCAACGTCATCCGCGAAACGCGGGCCGTCGATTTTGCAAAGTAAGACGAGCGCTTTGTGCGAGGGGACTTCTTTCGGAGGAAAGGAGCCCCTTCTTTTAATTCGTATCGGCGAACAGGGGGAAGAAGCGTGTTTTATCATGGCAGCGCGGCGGCGGGGATCGCCACACTTGAAACGCGGGGCGAAAAACATGTGGTTTATCTGACGGACAACCGCGCTTACGCGCTGTTTTATCTGCGCGACCCGCAGATCGATTTCGTAACCTGCGGAGTGACGCGCGACGGGACCGTCCGCTATGAGGAGCGGTTTCCCGATCAGTTGCGCACGCTCTATGCGGGGCGAAGCGGCTGGATTTACAGCTGCGCGGAAAACGCGGCGATGGAAAAGACGCGCGTTCCGGGAATCTGGATTTCACATGAAAACGTACCGGTTGCCGCTGCGGAGCGCATTGCCGACGCATATGAGGCGCTGCAGCCGTATCTTGCAAGCGGCGCCGTCTGCGTGCGAACGTATGAATCGCTCTCGGCGCAGGAAATTTCTGAAAACGACTGCGCGATTGTGGAGTTCATCCGGCAGCGCGGCCTGCTGTGCGAAAAATCCCCGCGCGCGGATTTTTATCGCGAACGTTTTCCCAGAGCATGGGAGATGGCGCGGGGATAGGGCAAAGAGAGCAGTGAATGCCGCAGGCCAAGCTGCGCGGCGCGTCTCAACCGAATAATGGGCGGAAGAGCGGACGGCAGCGGTACGGTTCGCGCTTTTTTCTGTGAATGGGGTTTTCGCTGGGTGCATGAAATGAAAACACTTGATATTGATGCAGCCTGTTGTCAGCATATAGTAGTTGCATCCGGGACATGGAAAATGGCGCGGGGATAGAGCAAAGAGAGAAATGAATACCGCCGGTTAAGCTGCGCGGCGCGTTCCAGCAAGCAATTTTGCAATAAATTTTTTCTGATTCATCGGGTAAAGCGCCGCGATGAGTTCGCCGTGAAGCGAAACGGCAACATATTAGGATGTATCTGAAAAACCCCTTGGGACTCCATCACAACGTTTTTTCTCACCTCTGTGTTGGAGAACCCTCGGCAATTCCGCATAATATCGCATAAAGGCCGATGGACGCTTGTATATCGTCTGCCGCTTGCTGATTTCTTGACGTGCCATGAGTAACGCCTGCGAAATCAGCAATTCGCATCCGGTGCGAATTCATTTCGGCATCCTTCGCGCGAATTCTGCGGTGCCGCCACGATTGAAAAATCCGCTCAAGCTGTCGTCTCTTCTTTTTCGGATACACTAAAAATTACTTTTGAACAGCGCAAATTCATTCCGGAAACTCGTCCCGGCAACCAGCTTTGCAATCAATATCTCTCCGTCATCATATAGAAAGCGGACGCTGCGAACCATTCCTGCGCTTCCGCAGGCGTGGCGGCGCTTGCCCCGATCCAGCGCGAAGCGCGCCTCAATGAAGCGCATCCCTGCTTTCCTTTTTGCCCGTGCGGCGTTCGAAACCGCCCGGCAGCGTCATTCCCCGGTTTTGTCCCGGCGCGCGTCGTATTCGTCGAGGAACGAATGCGTCACGCCGTTTTGCTTGTAGGAGATGACCGTGTTGAGATTTACGTTCTCCATGCTGCGGAAAATATTGGCTTCCACGGCGGGATTCACCTTTTTCAGTTCGGCGATCAGCCGCTTGATTTCCATCCGTTTGGAAACCGTGCGCCCGTCCGGGTCGCAGGCGGTGCAGGTATCGGTGAAGTGGCAGGCGCACTGGATGAAGCGCAGGTCGTTCGCATCGCGCCAGGATTTGATGTCCGCCTCGCGGATGAGATACATCGGGCGGATCAGCTCCATGCCGGGAAAGTTTGTGCTGTGCAGTTTGGGCATCATCGTCTGCACCTGCGCGCCGTAGAGCATGCCCATGAGGATCGTCTCGATCACGTCGTCGTAGTGATGGCCCAGCGCGATTTTGTTGCAGCCGAGCTCCTTCGCCTTGCTGTACAGGTGGCCGCGCCGCATCCGCGCGCAGAGATAGCAGGGGTTCTTTTCTTCCTCATAGACGATATCGAAAATGTTCGTTTCAAACACGGTGATGGGCACGCCCATCAGCCGGGCGTTGTGCTCGATCACGCGGCGGTTGGCTTCGTTGTAGCCGGGATCCATCACCAGAAACACAAGCTCGAAGGGGAACTTGTGGTGGCGCTGCAATTCCTGGAACAGCTTCGCCATCAGCATCGAATCCTTGCCTCCGGAAATGCACACGGCGATCCTGTCGCCTTCGCGCACGAGGTCGTAGGTGCGAATGGCCTTCGCAAACGCGGAAAACAGCCGCTTGTGATAGGTGGTGCGGATGCTCTTTTCAATCTGCGCGCAGCGGTTTTCGTCCTGCTCGCGCTGCATCTGCCGCATGAGCCAGCCGGTGTAGCCCTCCTCGAGGCTGTAGGCGTCGACGCCCGTCTCGCGCAGCGCTTCGGCGGCTTCAAGGCTTTTCTGCCCGCGCGCACAATAGAGCACGACGCGTTTTCCGGCGCAGCGCGCCGGAATTTCCTGCGTGAGCCGGTCCTGCGCAATGGAGATCGCACCGGGAATCATGCCGTAGGCGGCGCTGTACGCGTCGCGCATGTCAACAAGCAGCGCGTCCTTCCAATCGAGCGCCGCAAATTCTTCCTGCGACAGTTCCGTTCTTTCCGCCATTTGCGCAACAGATCCTTCCATATAAATTGGCACGGAAATTATAGCCGGATCGGTTTTGCCTGTCAATGGCCGGCGCTTTTCCGGAAACGGCGCGGGTTTTTATTGACGGCGGGAGAAAAACGCGCCATGATATATCCGGAAAAAGCGGAGCAGAGCCGCTTATGCAAGAGAATCGGAGGCGCTCCATGGAATTTTTGAAGAAACTGTCGGCACGCAATAAAGACGCATGGAACACCCGGCCGCTGCTGATCGCCGTTCTGGGCGACAGCGTGAGCCACGGTTGTTTCGACGTATTTTACAACGAACAGGGCCGCATCGACACCCTGTACGATCCTGAGAGCGGCTACGCCGCGCAGCTTCAGCGGCGCTTGCGCCGCCTGTATCCGGCGGCCGCCGTTACTGTGATGAACGCCGGGGTTTCCGGCAATCAGGCGTGCCACGGGCTGGCGCGGCTTGAGCGCGACGTGCTTTCACGCGATCCCGATCTGGTCATCGTCGCCTTCGGC
>SFFS01000192.1 GCA_004557805.1 Clostridiales bacterium
CGTAACACCTTGCCCATCCATTCGCCCTGGAACTTGGCGAGATAATCGTTGACGGTGACGACGTGCACGCCCTTCCCGGCCAGCGCGTTGAGGTAACTGGGCAGGGTGGCGACGAGCGTTTTGCCCTCGCCGGTTTTCATTTCGGCGACGCGCCCCTGATGCAGCACGATGCCGCCGAGCATCTGCACATGGAAATGCCGCTTGCCCAGCACGCGGCCCATGGCCTCGCGCATTACGGAGAACGCTTCGGGCAGCAGATCGTCGAGCGTTTCGCCGGCGGCAAGCCGCGCGCGGAACTTCGCCGTCATGCCGCGCAGCTCTTCTTCGGAGAGCCTGCGGTGCGCATCCTCATAAGAATCAATCTTGGCGGCGATTTTCTCAAGGCGCTTGATTTCCGCCGAGTTGGAATCGCCGAATAACTTTTTCAGAAAACTGCCGGCCATTTCTTTCCTCCCAAACAGTTGATTACAAGAAAACACTTTATTATAGCATGCCCCGGGATATTGCGCAAGCGCAGGGGGCGGGGTTTGCGGTTTTCCGCGCAGGGCGCGGAAAAATAACCCGCCTTCCGGACGCGCGTGGCGAGTCGGATATTGTGAAGAAGGGAAAAACGTGATATAATGAAACTGGAATAGATTCAGGAAAAGGGGATTGCGTTGCGGATCATCGCGGGCGATGCGGGCGGCCGGCAGCTGGCCGCGCCCAAGGGCATGGACACACGGCCCACGCAGGATAAGGTTAAGGAGTCGCTGTTCAGCATTCTGCGCAACGATCTCGAGGGCGCGCGGGTGCTCGACCTGTTCGCCGGTTCCGGCGCGCTGGGGCTGGAGGCGCTCAGCCGCGGCGCGGACTTTGCCGTTTTCGCCGATAAGGCGCGTCCGGCGCAGGAGTGCGTGCAGAAGAACATCCAGGCGCTGCGCATGGAAGCGCGCACGCGGCTGCTCCGCTGCCACTGGAAGATGGCGCTGAAAAAGCTGGAGGACGAGGGCGAGCGGTTCGACCTGATTTTCCTCGATCCGCCGTATCGCATGGAGGGGGCGAACGAGATGCTTTCCGCGCTTTGCGCGGGAAAAATCTGCGGCCCCGAAACGCTCGTGATATACGAGCACGCCAGGGCGCTGCCGCCCGATACCGCCGGGTGGGAGACGCTTGACAGGCGCGATTACCGCGATACGGTCATCACCTTTTTGCGGAAGGAGGCGCATGGCGATGCGGACGGCGTTGTATCCGGGCTCGTTTGATCCGGTGACGGTGGGGCACGAAGAGATCATCCGGCGCGCGTGCGCGCTGTTCGACCGCGTGATCGTGGGCGTATTGTATAACCCGAACAAGCAGGGGGCGCTGACGGTCGAGCGGCGAATGGAATTGCTGCGAGATACGACGGAGGGCATTTCTAATGTAGAAATTGCCGCGTTTCCGGATATGCTGCTGGTAGAGGCGGCGCGAAGGTGCGGCGCGGACGCTGTGCTGCGCGGCCTGCGGGGGCAGGCGGATGCGGAGATGGAATTGCAGATGGCGCGTATGAACCGCCGCCTTGCGGGCGTGGAAACGCTGATGATGGCATCGTCGCCGGAGACGGTGGCGGTTTCATCGAGCGTGGCGCGGGAAATCGCGCGGTTCGGCGGAAGCCTGCGGGGAATCGTGCCGGAAACGGTGCGGGAAAAGGCGGAAAAATGGCTGAATCCGGCCGGAAAGGATTGAGGAGGGTATGGAAATGGAACAGGGACAGAACATAAACGAAGTTTATGAAGTACTCGGCCAGCTGGGGGTATACCTGGAGAAAGCCAAGCGCGTGCCGCTTACGAACCAGTGCGTGATTGACCGTGCGGTGGCGCTGGATTTTGTGCAGCGGCTGGATAAGAGCATGTCGCATGCGATCAAAGAGGGCAAACGCATCTTGGATCAGGAGAGCAGCATCCTTGCCGACGCGAAGAAGCACTACGAAAACCTTACCGCCGAGGCGGAGGCGAAGGCCAACAAGCTGCGTATGGAAAGCGAACAGCGCGCGCAGGCTGTCGTGGCCGACGCGAGCGCGCATGTCGATCAGCTCGTGGCCGACGCGCAGCGCCAGGCCGATGCGCTCGTTTCCAACGCGCAGCGTCAGGCGGACGAGCTGGTCGCTCAGACGGCCGTTATGGTGCGGGCCGAACAGCAGGCCAATGAAATCGTTTCCAATGCGAGAGGCGATGCGGAGCGCATGAGGCTTATAGTGCGCGATCGCTGCACGGAGCTTTATAAGCGGTGTGAAAACGAGGCTATTACCGTCGCCAACGAGCTGCGCGACGCGCGCATTAAGCTCGATCAATATGATATTGTCGCCGAAGGGGTTCCGCGGCGCGTGCATGACCAGGAGCGATAAAAAATACAGGTTTTCTGTAAAGTCCGGGCAGGCTGCGGCCTGTCCGGGCTGATTTTTTTTTGCGCGCCCAGCGCGCGAAAACGACGGGAAAACGCCGCTTTTGAATGATACGGAACTTTTTTGAAAGAGAGCAGCGTATCAGAAGGACATTTTTCGGAGAAATCTGCATGTTTGTAAGGCGAATGCGCCAAAACGCCGCAAAAGAACCCATTGAAATGAACTGACATAATTATATTGAAAAATTTATTCCTTTATGCTACAATCAGACCATGATTCAGGCGATGCGAAGCGCTCGCGTCCGCGCGGAGCGCGGCAATTTTTCAATCGAGAGGAGCAAACCGGATGAAAACCATCAAGGATAAACAGCTGCTGGTCGGCGCTGATTTTGCAGGCTACCCGCTCAAAGAGGCCGTTTGCGCGCATCTTCGCGCCAAGGGCTGGACGATCACCGACGTGGGCGTGACCGACCCGAACGTCGACGACACCGAAAACATGTTCCACCGCATCGGCCTGCGCGTGGGCGCGATGATCTCCGAGGGCGAGTTCGAGCGCGCGCTGGTTTTCTGCGGCACTGGCATGGGCATCCACATCGCGGCCAGCAAGTGCCCGCACGTGCACGCGGGCGTGGTCGAGTCGGTTCCGGCGGCGCTTCGCGCCATCACCGGCAACGGCGTAAACGTTCTGGCGATGGGCGCGTTCTATGTCGCGCCGGCCATGGGCTGCGATATCGCCGACGCGTACCTCAACGCCGAGCTGGGCAGCGGCTATGAATGGTGGCATAACTTCTATGAGTTCCATAAGCTCGCCATCGACGAACTCGAAGCGTTCGATTATGAAGAATACAAAAAGAACGGCTTCAAGCTCAAGCACCTGGGCGATTATCCGCTTTCCCTTGAAACCCGGGACGACCTGCGCTTCCAGCTGCGCGGGGACAAATAACGGATTTTACTCCCGAAGGGGAGCAAAATAAAATTGAAGGAGGACAACCCCATGAAAAAACTCGTTGCTCTGCTGATCGCCGCTGTGATGCTCTTCAGCTGCACCGCCGCTCTGGCGGAAGGCTGGGAGATCGTCGTGGTTCCGAAGGACGCTTCCAACCCCTGGTTCGTCCGCATGAACACCGGCGTTGAAGAATACGCCGCCGCCCATTCGGAAGACACCATCTATCAGAAGGGCACCCCGGAAATCGACCCCACCCTCCAGTATCAGCTGGTGATGGACCTTGCCGCGCAGGGCGTGGACGCCATCTGCGTGGTCCCGGTCGACCTCGAATCCATCGAGCCCGCCCTGAAGGCCGCCCGTGAAGCCGGCATCGTGGTCATCGCCCATGAAGGCGCCGCCCTCGAAAACGTCGACTACGACATCGAAGCCTTCAACAACGAGCTGTACGGCGCGTTCATCATGGACAACCTGGCCAAGGCCATGGGCGAAGAAGGCCTCTACACCACCATGGTCGCCGACCTGACCAACGGCTCCCACAACGAGTGGGCCGACGGCGGCGTCAAGCGCGCGCAGGAAGCCTATCCGAACATGACCCTGCTCGAAGCGGAACCCCGCGTGGAAAGCCATGACAACGGCGACACCGCCTACAACGTGGCCAAGGAACTGTTCAAGAAGTATCCGGACCTCAAGGGCATCATGGGCACTTCTTCCTTCGACGCCCCCGGCGTTGCCCGCGCGATTGAAGAACTCGGCCTCTCCGGCAAAGTGTTCACCGCCGGTACCGGCATGCCTGGCGACAACGCCGAACTGCTCAAGAGCGGCGCCGTTCAGTATCTGACGCTGTGGGATCCCGCGCTGGCCGGCCAGGCGATGGTCGCCCTCGCGCAGAAGCTCCTCGCCGGCGAAACCATCGAAGCTCCGCTGGATTTGGGCGTGGAAGGCTACACCGCGCTGCAGTTCAAGGAAGGCTCCGAGACCGTGTTCGAAGGCCAGGGCTGGATCACCATCAACGCTGAGAACGTTGATTCCTTCGGTTTCTAATCACTGAGGATTGAGAGCGGGGGG